>NZ_JABXKI010000398.1 GCF_017115095.1 Nostoc sp. NMS4
TATTTTGCAGTTATTGGATATTAGCCGTCCCGTTGCGATCGATGACATATATATAGATGTGAATATTTTGGAGTCAATTGCCAGCCTTCAGTGGTTAGAAATCACCGATCTGCAAAACCTTGCTCCCAAAGAATTTGACCGTATTGGCTTAGGTGAAGTTGACGAGAAACAAATACCTGGTACACAGGCAATTGAAACTTACTCCAAAATTAGGGTACTAGGTAAACCAGGAGTAGGTAAAACCACCTTTTTGCAACATCTTGCCATTCAATGTAACCAAAGCGCATTTGCGGCAAATCAAGTACCAGTCTTGATCACACTGAGAAACTTTGCCCAAGAGTCTAAAATTACCAACGAGTTCAGCCTATTAAACTACATCCGCCAGGAATTTATCACATCTGGAATTTCCGATCCCTCAGTCATCGAAACCTTGCTGAATGAAGGTAGGGTATTACTGTTGCTTGATGGTATGGATGAAGTTCTCAACCAACAGAGCAATGCTGTCTTAAGCGAAATTCGCAGATTTTCAGAGAAGTATCACAAAAATCGGTTCGTGGCGACCTGTCGAACAGCAGCTCAAAAACTCAGACTCCGAGGCTTTACCGATGTTGAAATTGCCCCATTTACCTTAGAACAAATCCGAGCCTTCGCTCAAAAATGGTTTATGGTTTTTAGCAAGACCAGCCAAAAAGATGGTCAGGCGCAGTCCGTTCAGTTTATTCAAAAGTTGGAATTAGATGAAAATTGGCAATTTCGCCAACTCGTCGTCACACCCCTATTTTTGCATCTTGCCTGTTGGGTGTTTCACGGTAAAGGAAAATTTCCGACTAAGCGGACTGACTTTTATAAGGAAGGTTTAGACCTTCTATTAGGCAAATGGGATGAAGCCAGAGGCATTGAACGGGATGACGTTTACCGAGGGTTTTTATTATCACAAAAACTCAAGTTATTCAGTCAGATTGCAGCCGCGACATTTGAGCAGGGTCAGTACTTTTTTGAGCAACGCATCGTTGAGCAATATATTGGTGACTATATTCAGAATCTCAGCAACATGCCAATGGATGCAGAAGAACTGCAAATAGAAAGCGAAGCAGCGCTGAAGTCAATGGAGGCTCAACATGGGCTACTAGCAGAACGGGCGCGGGGAATTTTTTCCTTCTCCTATCTAGCCTTTCAAGAATACTTCACAGCGAGGAAAATCGTTGCCAGCCATAACTTAGAGGCATTTGGGCAAGCGCTATCCGGTCTGGTCAATCATATCACCGACCCGCACTGGCGCGAAATCTTCTTGTTAACCGCCACCATGCTCAGGAGTGCAGACTCTCTAGTACAGTTGATGAAGCAACAGATTGATACACTCGTTGCCCAAGATGCTTATTTACAAGAGTTTTTGACCTGGGCTAGCCAAAAATCTCGCAGTATTCCTACCCAATCAAAAGATGCGACAGTGAGAGCATTTTACCTAGCCTTGAGTCGGACTCCTCACATAGCTTCTCACTTTGCCCTAGCCAGCAGCCTCGACCAAGGGATGTTTCTGGATGCGGCATTAGATGACCTGCTGATAGAGTGTGCAATTGATGGAAACCAGGACTTTGCTCACATCCACGCCTGTGGAGATGCTATGAGCAACATTCTGGGTATTGTTCTGGATGTTGGACTCCATAAATCCCTGCAACAACTCTCTGACGAATTGCCAAATTCTGGTCAAAGTCAACAACGGTTTGAGCTATGGTCGCAAACGAACTATTCAGCTTGGGCTGAACAAGTAAAGAAGACGGTCGTTAATTATCGCAACATTAACCACGAGTGGCAGTTTAGCTCTGAGCAAGAGCAAGTGTTGCAACGCTACTATGATGCTAATCAGTTACTACTCGATTGCCTGCATAGCAATTGTGAGGTGACGGCTGCTATTAGGCAAGAAATTGAAGCCACTTTATTGTTGCCGATAAAGGAACTTGAGGACAGGGAATGGCAATAATTCTTTTGGTTAATTCCTGAAAGAGGTTTGGATTGCAAAAATCATCAAGAATTAAGTTTTGTGTCGTAGTTAATCAACTAATTCACAAAATCAAACAACACTAAATCATAGTACAGGAGCAGAATGTTTCATCTGAACCATTCAAATGATTCTCTCCTACTTTTGATTCAGACTACCCGCTTATTGAGCCTCCCTTGTAGTTACGGTTTTTTCAATCCCGCTTTGCACTTAAAATCTTAATCGCAGGTTTTGTTATGAATTTAACTATTGCCTCTCCTTTCAAAGTTGGGATACTCAAAGGTGTAAAGATACTCGTTGTAGACAACGATCTCGATAGTGGAGTGCTATATACCATCTTTCTCAAACATTTTGGCGCAAATGTGATCGCAACATGCTCCATCAAGGAGGCTTTAAAAATCCTGACTTGGTTTGTCCCCAACATGATAATCTGTGAAATAAGATTCTTAGGTGAAAGTGTCTATACTTTGCTCAATAAATTGACGGCTATCGAAGCACACAGCAAGAATCATATTCCAATTATTGTGACTTCAACCTCTGCCACAGGGACTATTGACCAAATTTCAGAGATAGAGTTTGAAAGATATTTGCTTAAACCAATTGACCTCGATCAATTAGTTATCATGATCGATAAACTAGTACTAATTAGAGGAATTAATATACCAAGAGAAGATGGCTATGGGCTAATACGAAAAGTCAGAACATTTATGTCTCCAAAAGAAAGAGAAATTCCAGCGATCGCTTTTACTGGCAATACTGAAGGCTCTCGCGTCTGTATATCCAAAAGCCTTTGGTGAAAGAGTTAGTAACACAAACAGCAAAACTGCTTAAACATTCTGGTAAAAGATCATGAAAACGGCAAGAAATAACCCACTAGATATACGCCACATTAGTCTGAAAGTAACAGAGTTAATTAAGGAATATGCTGTTGTCAATAACTGTACGCAGGATGAAATGCTAGAGCGTATTGTTTTGGAGTGGAACAGCCAACAAAGCGAGAGCGAAAGGCCATCAGGAGACGAAGATGAATAGCTTTTTTGTACAAGCCCTTGGCGTAATTCGTAATTCGTAATTCGTAATTCTTAATGGACTAAGCTTCTCCATGAACTGAGAGATTAAAATTTTACGTGGCTGTAAAACACTCGTTTGACATTCTCAGCCGCAGTCACATAGAATAACACGATCGCTCCCAGAACCAGCACAAAATTCAACGGCAATGGTTGAAATCCCAGTAGGGTTGCTAACGGTGTCCAGGGAATGATGATTGTCACTCCAATAGTCGCCAGTGTTGCCGCCAACAAGTATTTTCCTGGCTTGCTGCTAAAAATGGATTGGCGGGTGCGAACGACTAGCACAACCAGCGACGCAGAGATTACAGATTCCAAAAACCAGCCTGTTCTAAACTGTTGTGGTTGAGCGTGGAGCAGCAACAGCAGCGCCCCAAAGGTGAGATAATCAAATATGGAACTCAACAAACCAAAGACAATCATGAAGTTGCGGATAAACTTGATATCCATCCGGCGAGGTTTGTTGACTAATTCCTTATCTACCCGATCTGTTGCGATCGTCAATTCCGGAAAATCGGTGAGTAGGTTCGTCAGCAAAATCTGACTGGGTAGAAGCGGCAAAAAGGGCAGAAACAGAGAAATTCCCGCCATACTAAACATATTGCCAAAATTGGCGCTAGTTGCCATAAATACATACTTTAAGGTGTTGGCAAACGTCACTCGTCCTTCCTTTACGCCTTCGATGAGGACATTTAAATCCTTTGCCATCAACACAATGTCAGCAGCTTCCTTAGCGACATCGACTGCGCTCTCGACTGAAATGCCAACATCAGCAGCATGAAGCGCAGAGGCATCGTTAATACCATCTCCCAGATATCCAACTACATTCCCCGCTTTTTTGAGGGCGATAATGATGCGCTCTTTTTGGTTTGGCTCTACCTCGGCAAAAACATTTGTATCTTGTACTCGATGCATCAAGGCTTCATCACTGAGCTTTTCTAGTTCGGAGCCTGTCAACGCCTTTGGTTGGGGCAATCCTACCTGCTGAATGATACTCATAGCAACCGCCTTGCTGTCTCCGGTAATCATCTTCGGGGTGATTCCTAGCAGTTGCAATTCTTTGAGGGTGTCAGCAATGCCAACTTTGGGCGGATCGAAGAGAGCGAGGTAGCCGAGAAATGTCATGTTTGTTTCATCGTCTTTGCTGAAAGAATCTTGATTAAAATCACGATAAGCCACACCCAAGGCTCTAAATCCCTTACTGCCCAAGTCTTCAGCCTGTTGGTGGAGTTTTTGTCGCTGATCTGCAATAGCGATCGCTTTTCCCTCACCAGTCTCAACGGTTGAGCAAATATCCAGAATATTTTTTAGTGCGCCTTTAGTGATAATCAGATGGGTATTTTCTGTTTTAAACAAGATGCTTAGACGTTTGCGGTTAAAATCATAAGGCACTTCATCTAACTTTTGATAGCCAGAAATATCGAATGTTTTGTATTCACGAATCGCTGCATCGATGGGATTGACATAACCTGACTCAGATGCAGCATTCAAATAAGCGTAAAGTAGAACGCGATCGCTTTCTTTCCCCTCCACATCAACCGCAGAGTGAATTTTCACCTCTCCTTCCGTCAGCGTACCTGTTTTATCGGTGCAAAACACATTCATACTGCCAAAGTTTTCAATGGCGGGTAAGCGCTTCACAATCACCTGTTTTTTCGCCATTTTCTTGGCACCACGAGCCAGATTAACGCTGACGATCGCAGGTAGTAATTGAGGAGTCAAACCCACCGCCAGCGCCAGAGAAAATAGAAATGATTCCAGGACTGGGCGATGGAGGTAGACGTTAGCAACAAAAATTAGCACTACCAAAATTAGCGTTACTTCCATCAGAAAGTAGCCAAACTTGCTTAGTCCCCTTTCAAATTCCGTTTCGCTCGGTCTGAGTTTCAGGCGTTCCGATACTTTGCCAAATTCAGTTTCTTTCCCAGTATGAACGACTACTGCTTTTGCCGTTCCACTAATTACATTAGTTCCCAGATAGAGGGAATTGGTGCGTTGGCTCAGTCCAGTTTCAGCCGGCAATACGCCACTGAGCTTGTCAACTGGATAGGTTTCTCCTGTCAGTGCTGCTTCATCCACCGATAAATCTTTCGACTCTAAAACTAGACAGTCGCCCGGAATATTTTTACCTGCACTCAACAACACAATGTCGCCCCTAACTACTTCCTCATTGGGGATTTCTTGAGATTGACCATCTCTTAAAACAGTTGCTTTAACTTGCACTAATGCTAATAATTTTTCGACGGCGTTTGAAGCTCCTCGCTCTTGCCAAAATCCTAATAACCCACTGATGAAAACGATCGTCAAAATGATTATGGCATCTGCCGCATCTTTCAGAAAAATCGATAGCACCGCCGCAAAAATCAGAATCAAGATAATCGGACTCTTGAACTGATTAAGCAACAGCATCCATGCGCTCGATTTGTGTTTTTGTTTGAGGCTGTTTGCGCCGAACTCGCTTAGGCGCTGTTTGGCATCTTGACGGCTTAACCCGGAGGTTGTAGAGTGCATCTGTTGAAGCACCTGATCCGTGGATAAGCTCCAAAACGTAGAGAGTTGGGGATTCATGATTTTTTACACTAAACAATAACCTTTGGTAACTTAACGATAAAGCTTGTTCCCTTCCCTTCCGCACTTTCTATCTCAATTGTCCCTTGATGCGCTTCAATAATACTTTTTACTAAAAATAATCCCAATCCCCATCCTGTTTCAGTCTCAGCAGAGATGGTTCGGCGAAATTGTTGAAATAGGATTGATTGAGCGTCTAGGGAAATTGGATTGCCTTCATTGTGTATAGTGAGGCTGATGTGGGTTTCAGTTTGCTGGAGCGTGAGTATAATTGGCGTGCTGCGATCGCCATATTTCACAGCGTTAATGGCTAAGTTTTCAATCACCCGCCGTATTTCTTTACGGCTGCAATTGCTCCTGATATCAAAATCAGAGACCAAAATAAACCTGTCTCCATAAACGAAGCTCAAATCCTCCACTACGTTCTGAACTAGCTTGTCTAAATAGCATTCTTCAAATTCAAGCTTTAAGCTCTGCCCTGCCCGCAACCGACTTGCATCGAGCAGATTTTGAATCATCGAATCCATCCGATTGATCGCATTGTTTATTCTCGTTGCGACATCTACGTGATTATCACTTAGCTGAACCCGACGCTGCATCAGTTGAGTTCCTAATTTTACAGTATTGAGTAAACCTCTGAGGTCGTGAGTTAGCGTTACCGTAAATAGGTCTTGAATATCTCGTAGGGTCTGAGAAAATTGAGAGGCAGCGTCATTAACGGCTAGCTCAATAGAGTTAATAATGATGTCTCGCTCCTGCACTCCTAATGCCGCTTCTTCCTCTAAAACTTGAAAGATGACTTGACGGAGGATCTGGTACTCCATTATGAGTTGGGTTAAGGAGTAGTCAACATAACTTGCCCGTTCATGCCCATGCTGGTTGCAAATCCGAGTGCTTTCTGACTTGTCGGTAGCGATGCGCTTCAGTGTCCGATGAATCTTGGTGGAGAGTTCATCGACCAGTTGGTTTAAGTACTGAGGTAGCGAATCCTGCAAGAGAAGAGAGTTTTGATGGATTGATGCAGCAACTTCATCACGCGCCCGCACCTCCCATATTTGCATAATTCTTTCCGCATTTTGCTTAAGACACTCAGAAGCTTGGTTAGATATCATTTTGGCTTTATTGCAAGTTGAGCATAAATATAACTCCTCAAAGGAGCTTACTTAGGGAACTCCAAGAAATAAATTATCCAATCTTGTGGGGCGGACAAGATGTCCACCCCACAATAAATAATTGAATATTTTTTTATCTGGAAGTCCCTTACAACAAAGCATCAAGAGTAATTCAATTCTGTTAGCGGATAGCTAAGGTTTACTCATATCTTGCATCTAGGGCGTGTTTTCAAACTAATCGTTTAGTCTCATAACTTTTTAGATCCCCCTAAATCCCCCGATAAATTGGGGGACTTTGATAAATTTTTTGCCCCCCTTTTTAAGGGGGGGTTGGGGGGATCTAAGACTTTGAAAACACGCCCTAGCCCTGGCGATTAGAAATCGCGGCTATACAAACTTTCGTCCGCCTATCGCGCTTGCGCTGCGCCACGCGCACCACGCGGACTAACACCAAAATAGGGTTTCAAATTTAATCTGACGAGAGTAATAAAAGAGTTTAGCCCATTCTGTTCGATAAAACTAAAATAGTTTAATGCTGTCGAATCTTGGCAGCGATTTGATGATCCGTCATTTTGTCAACTGTTTCAATGCCTACGACGTGGCCACCCAGCTTATTTTCTTCAAGACGTTTTTTCAGTTCATCCTTTGCCTCACCTGGGCCAAATATCAGAATAGACTCTGCATCACGAATATATGCAATGACGGCATCATAGTAAATATTAAGTTCTCCTGTAAAAGTTCTCTGGAGGCTATCATCTGCGGGTACTTGATGGGATTCGTAAGCACCCTTAAGAGGTGAATCACCAGAACGCCGGGGCTGTTTTTCTACTTCCGATATTATCTCTTTTATATCTTCCCCTTTCTCGTTAACAGCCACGACAATAGCTTTCCTATGGTCAATCCACAGCCCTACTTTTGTTCTCATTGATATCTCCTTTGTTCACTAGTTACATCTAACTAAGTATCTATGAAAATTCATCTGGCATTTTTTAATTCTGTATCCTTGATTGGATCGGGTACAGAGGCAAATGAGATGCGTAGACGATTTGGCCTTACTACTTATTAATAGGTCTAAGTAAATAAATTTAAACCTTTAACTTCAATCGTTGAGCAAGGCTTGATTAATATGGCGATCGTTCTGCCACTTGCAAGGTAGTTTATTGTTAGCTTAACCTTTAAAATTGGCGAAGGTATTGTTCTTGAGGAAGATTTTCTTAGATAGAGTTTCCTGATTTAGATTTAATAACTCGTTGGGTTCGATTGAGAAACTTTAACTGTTCAAACCAAAGCAGAGCGATCGCCCCACCCCCCAAACAAATTGCCAGGTCGATTGGGTGCAAGAAGGAGAAACTAAACAATTGACGCAAGAACGGGACATACAAGACGATCGCGAGAAAAACCAGTCCCCCACCAATCACCCACCAAAGGGCAGCATTAGGAGATTTTAAGATTTTTAGGCTGAGGCGAGATGAAGAACTTTCACTCAAAATGAGTCCTAAATTTGCCAAAATTAACGTCGTAAACGTTAACGCACGGGCATCAAGTTCGCCTTGTCGGCGATATAGCGCAACCACAAAGATGACGAGAACGATCGCTAAAATTCCCACCCCTTGCAGCACTGCCAAACCCAAAGTTTTCCTACCAAATAAGGGTTCTTTGGGGTGGCGGGGAGGACGCTGCATCACCGTTGCTTCTGCGGGTTCGGCTTCTAAAACAATCGAGCAAGCTGGATCAATAATTAAATGTAGAAAGGCAACGTGAACGGGAAGTAATACTAACGGCAACTTAAACAAGACTGGAATCAAAGACATCCCAGCGATGGGAATGTGAATTGCAATCAGATATGCCATTGCTTTACGGAGATTATCAAAAATTCGCCGTCCCAGTTTCACCGCTTGCACGATGGATGAAAAATCATCATCCAATAACACTAACGCCGCCGACTCACGGGCAACATCTGTGCCTCGCTGTCCCATCGCAATCCCGATTTGGGCAGATTTGAGAGCCGGGGCATCATTCACACCATCCCCAGTCATGGCAACGACTTCACCCTTGGTTTTCAAAGCATTAACTAAGCGCAATTTTTGTTCGGGAACGGCTCGTGCAAAGATATTTGTACTTTGAATACGTTGTTGGAGTTCAGCGTCACTCATCAGATCCAATTCCGCTCCCGTCAGAATGGCTCCCATTTGCATCAATCCAATCTGACGAGCAATAGTTTGAGCCGTTCCAGGATAATCACCTGTAATCATAACTACTCGAATACCTGCGGTATAACATTCTTGAATTGCCGCCGCAACATTTGGACGCACTGGATCGGACAGTCCAACTAATCCGATAAATTGAAAAGGAAAGTCATGTTGTTCATCGGGTAAATGATTTGGATTAAGCGACGGATGAGGCGGTAAAAATGGCGGCGGCGCATCAACAAGAGAGGCTTTGGCAACGCCTAACACACGCAATCCTTGATTTGCCATTTCACTGACTTGGGCTGCCATAATTGTCTGCTGTTCGGGTGTGAAATGACAGAGATCCGCGATCGCTTCCGGCGCTCCTTTCGCGGCAATTTCATACTGCTTACCATCGGCTGACTGCCAAACGTGAGACATTGCCAATAGCTGCGGTGAGAGGGGATATTCTCGCAACAGTATCCAATCATCATGCAGATGTTCCGTATGTGCGAGATAGCGATCGCCTAATTCCTTAAATGCTTTCTCCATTGGATCAAAAGGATCTCTCTGACTCGCCAGAATGCAAAACTCGACTAATTCATGAACCGTTTCGGGGAGCGACTCTCGTAAATGCAATTCCAAATTATATGGGTGAGGGTTTTCTGCATAGTTGTATGCAAATAGCTGTTGTACAGCCATCTGATTCAGCGTCAGTGTCCCAGTTTTATCCACACACAGAAGCGTTGCAGAACCCAAGGTTTCCACGGCGGAAGCGCGACGAGCTAAAACGTGTTTCTGAGAAATTCGCCATGCTCCCAAGGCTAAGAAAATAGTCACGACAACCGGAAATTCATTCGGCAAAATTGCCATTGCTAGGGTAATACCTGCGAGAAATCCTTTGAGCCAATCTCCTCGCGTGATTCCATAAATAACAACGATTGCCACACACAATAATAAAGCGATGCCAAACAGACGGCTCACCAACCGAGTCATTTCTTGTTGTAGGGGAGTCGGTTCCGGCTTCACTTTTTGCAAAGCGTTGCCAATCTTGCCCATCTCTGTTTGAGCGCCCACCGCTTGGACTTGAGCAATTCCCTGTCCCTGAACTACTAAAGTTCCAGAATATACAAAGGGCAACTCATCTCCCCCTGGACGTGCCATTTCCACGGTACCGGCGGCAGCAACTTTGCGAACGGGTAGTGATTCGCCGGTTAATAACGACTCATCGGTTGAAAAATTTGTGCAAGATAGTACCATTGCATCGGCAGGAACGCGATCGCCTTCTGCCAACACTAAGACATCTCCCCGAACAACTTCTCGCCCCGCAATCCGTTTCCGCTCTCCATCCCGAATCACTAAGGCGCGAGGACTGGAAAGATCGCGCAAGGCTTCTAGGGCGTGTTCGGTCTTACCTTCTTGGTAAAGGCTAATCCCGGTGATGAAGAAGACGAAACCCAGCAAAATCAGGGCTTCTTGTAGGTCGCCTAAAATCCAATAGATGATACCACCACTGACCAGCAAGAGAAAGATCGGATCTTGAACGGTTTCCCAAACGAACAATAAAATACTGCCAGAGCGAGCCGAGGGGAGTTCATTGTAGCCTTCGTCTTTGAGCCGAGCGATTGCTTCAAGCTCAGATAAGCCAGCCACGGTATTGAGATCAACAGTAGAAACCATAATCCCGCTTTTTCCTATGAAACATAAAAAACAGATCAATCCGACTTAATGTTAAATGCCAAATTTGAGGAAGTTTTCAGGTAACATAAACGTTAATCTGGACTGTGGATTCATTGGTCTAAATCTTGTCGTGCTAAGGCTTGAATCTCAGTTCGCAGCGAGGTAATTTCTGCTTGCAAGGCTTTAATTGATTTCACACCTGCCAGTTCTGCTTGATCATTCTCGGCATCTTGATCAACAAAAAATACTGCTAGCGTTGCCGTTGCATAACCACAGACCGCGATCGCATACAGTGCTAGTAAAAAGCATAATACCCTTCCTTCTGCCGTCTTTGGAAAGTAATCAGATCCCATCGTGGTCATCACCATTGCCGTCCACCACAGGGCAGTGCCATAGTCAGTTATACCAACAGTACCAACAGAAAGTTTGTGTTCAAACCCATAAATTCCAGTTGCTCCAACCAAGATGACGATCGCAGTTAATCCCACCACATAGCCCACTCCTCGACGCTGAACACTTGTGGCGAGTAACCGCATTCCTCTATTGGTTCGTGCCATAACTCCCAACAAATGTAACCCACGAACCACATGAACTGATTGCAAAGATTGTATGACTCCCACAATCCGAAAGGTTCGCACAGCCGGGATCAGCAGAGAAAAGACGATTAACCAGTTGTGTTTGAGGTAAGAAATTTTGCGGGGAGCAAGGAGAAATTTGATCCCAAAATCTACGATAAAGGCGATCCAAATGATGGCAGCGATCGCTACTAAAAGAGGATTCAATCCCCAAACTAGCTCAACGATAAAAAGTCCCAACCAAGCAAAGCCCAGCAACAGCATCGGCGTTTCTAGCCAATCTTCCAACTGTTGCAGCACTTCACTGCGCTCTTGATCTAACGCCGGCTTTGACCGTTGGTTCAGATTGCTCATAATGAGTTAGAGGGATGAGACTGATACACCTTTAGCTGTGCCCGTAATTGGGCAATTTCAGTCGTCATATCTAGCACCATTGCTGCTCCGACTAAGTTTAGCCCCAAATCTCGACGCAAGCGTTGAATCTGAGCAATTCGCGCAATCTCGCGGGAATGCAGTAAATCACCGATGGGTTCGATTACGCCTAACTCAACGTAAAACTTCACCAGTGTAATCGAAGTCTTAGTGAGCAATGCAGCATATTCAAAGCTGTAGAGTTGCTCACCTTGGAGTGAAAGCACGGTTTTTGAAAGGCTGAAGGTCATACAATTTTGGATTTTAGATTTTGGATTTTGGATTGACCCCAGAGATAAATTTAGGGGCTTGAGAATTTTAGATTTTGGATTGTACCACTAAGGAAATACTAGTCATAATTTAATCTCCTCTAACTGGGTACGTGGGTTAAAGCTAGTGTTTGCCTGGATTTTTTCGTAGTATTCTTGTTCGATCGCACTTAGGTCTTGCGGCGTGACAATCTGAAGTTTGGCAAATAAGTCACCTCGTCCCCCTTTTGGCAATGTCCAGCCTTTGCCGCGCAGTCTCAGGGATTGCCCCGATCGCACCCCTTTAGGAACTTTCATCGTCACGCTGCCATCGGGGGTTGGGACGCTGATTTCTGCCCCTAAAACCGCTTCATCGGGGCGAATGGGAATGTCACAAACGAGGTTATCGCCCTCAAATCGATAGAAGGGATGGGTTAACACCTCGATAGTTAGATATAAATCGCCGCGCTGTTGAGAGAACGGACTAGGACGACCTTTACCCTTGAGCCGAATTCTACTACCTGGTTTTGCACCTGCGGGAATACGGACGTTGATGGTTTCGTCGTCGAGTTGTAGCCGTTTTTGGACACCGTGAAATGCTTCGGAAAATGTGAGGGCGATCGCGGCTTCAGTATCCGGTGCGGGTGCTTGAGAACGAAATCCCCCATTAAAATCATCAAAGCCACCAGTAGGGGTTTTACGTCTCGATCGACCCAGTAGATCGTTGATAAACGAATCAAAATCGCCGTACTGATCGAAGTCAGTTGTACCAACATTAGTTCCGCTAGGTGGCGGCGCTTCAGTGTAACCAGGATTATTCCAGTGCTGACCAAAGCGATCGTACTTCTGCCGCTTCTCTGGATCAGAGAGTACTTCATTCGCTTCATTCAGTTCTTTAAACTTTGTCTCTGCGTCATTGTCTCCAGGATTCAGGTCAGGATGATATTTGCGGGCAAGCTTGCGGTAAACCCGTTTGATTTCTTCAGGGGTTGCGGTTTTGCTTACTCCCAAAATGGCATAGTAGTCTTTAAAGTCTGTTGCAGTTGGCATTACTTACCTCTCGATTGCAGGTTATTTTGCGGTGGGTAGCTACTCCCGATTCTCAAAATCTTTATCTGTCGTTTCTTCATTAACAGCTTTAACTATTACATTTGCATACCTTTGAAGAATATAAGCAGCTTGGAATAAATCTAAAATTGCACCTTTAAGCTGATTTATATTAATTTGTAAACCTTCTATATTAGAACCTCGAAAATCTGTGTCTTTAAATTTAGCATCAGCAAGGATAACATTATTCATTTGGCAATTGATAAACTTTACATTTATCAGAGAAGACTCTAGAAATGTAGAATCTTCAAGGATACAATTGTCAAAAATACAATTATCAAATTTACTGAAATTAAATTGTGATAATTGTCCTTGACAGCCTTTAAAAATAACATTTTTAAATCTGGATTTTATTCCTTGAAATCCTAGTAGCCTACAGTTAATAAACTCAACTCTATTAATTGAGCCTTCTTCCCATTCAGTATTGGCAAAATCACTTTTATCAATTCTAACATCTTGCAGAGTAAGTTTTTTAAAATAGGTATTTATAGCTTTAACATTATCAAAGTATGCATACTGAAAATCTACTCCTTTAGTTCCCTCAAGCTGGCAATTTGATAAGTGTACATTTTTATAGCTTTCTAATTCATATAATTGGTTATCTGGTATCCCCTGATTCATTGTTTCAGATGAAGGTATATTAGGAGGATCAATAGCTCTATGTTTGCTAGGCATATTTTGTTATTGGAAATCATTTTATTTAAAAAATACGTCATGAATGCTCTAATAGTCAAGTGAAAAATACAACTCACAAAACATCAAGAATAAAATTAAAAGAAGTTAACGACTGCATTTGCTCAGGCTTCAACTATTCAAGATAAGATGAGAACAACATTGAAAGTGCAAAACTCCCGATAAACGTTAAGGTAGATAAGTTTGTATCTTGAGTTTGATGGGCTTCCGGCAGAATTTCTTCAACGATCGCCACCATTAAAGTGCCTGTTGTAAATGCAAGTACAATTAACTTGGGTAGATCAGTTTGTCCGCGCAACCCCCAATAGCCCAGCGTCGCACCCAGCCAAACAGGAATCAGAAATGCCGCAAGTAACCAAAATCGCTGTGTTCGCGGCATATTTTGACTCTTAAACTCTGCATTGGTGACAAATCCTTCGGGAATGTGAGCCACAACTCTCCCCGATGTCAGCACTACCCCAAGATGAGGTGCGATCGTTAAACTGGTGCCAATCATTAAGCCATCGCCAAATAAGTCGATGGCAATGCTGAGAAAAATCACCCAACTGACACTATTATGATCAACGCCACGCAGTCGATTTTTGCTTAAATTGAGAAGCTGATTAATCCAGACAAAAAAAGCTCCACCCAAAAACAACGCTAAAATAGCTGCCCAAACAGGTTTGGCGATCGCAACTCTCGGTATCAGTTCGGTAGATGCGATCGCCAACAACACCCCAGCAGCAGCGTGCAGTGCAAGTCCTAATGTTTGTTTTGATGACGGTAAGGCTTCAGCAATCATTGCTCCCATGAAGTTGCTGACAACGGGCAAAGCTGATAGTGTGAGAGCAAATAGAAATTCCTGCATAGTCACGCTCCGCTAGTCGTAACAGACTTTTTGATGTTTGTTTTGATTGCAGTCCATCAAGACGCGAACTCATAGTGAATCTCTGTAGTTCTTCCTTTAAAATAGAGCCGAGTGCCTTCTGGATACTCCCATCCCACCTCGCCTTCTAAGGGAATAAGCATCCCATTACGAACTGAATATTCCCAGAATCGACCGACCCAAGGCATAGCAGTCAGCTTGTCACGATAACGAGCCTCAGCCCGACAAGTAGCGATCGTCCCTTCAGCATTAAACTGAAATACAAGGGAGACAGTGGTTGCCCCATCGGTCAGAGTAGCGCGAGCGGAGGTGTCATCAATTGCATCCCAGCGCACACCCTGACTCGGTAATAGGGCAGTGGGATACCAAGTAGTTTCAGCAAAAAACCGCAATAATTCACCTTGGTTCGATTCAGGCGCACCGTGCATTTTTGCAACGGTGAAAAGACCGAGTAATGATGCGTGTAAGCTGCCTTCCCCTAACAGATAGGTATCATGAACAAAGGCGTTCAGTCCTGGAGCCATCTGAATACGTGCATCCCAATCAAAACCGGGGCGCTGAGTAATCACAAGTTGAGTGGCAGTAAACGGACTCCACTTATCTTCAGTTTCACTCATATTGAACTGTCCCTGCTGAGATAGTTTGACCGCAGAGGCGATCGCTTGTCCATCCTTGAGTACTGTCTTGAAAAATCGCTGTACGGGATCTGGTAAGCCTTCGATTTCTTTTTGCTCATAGATTTGGGGCTTAATTGTTCGCCGTCCATTTATTAATTTGGCTCGTAAGTTATCAGTGTTTGACTGCCAGCGATAGCTACCATAGATCGCAGCAAGTCCGAGGCAGACTATGATTAAAACACCAATCATTGCAATCCATTTCATCCACATGATGCTTACCTATAGTTGTTAATTCAGAATTTGATAGATTGTGATGATAAAAATGATTACGAAAATAGTTGTATAAATTGACTTAGTATATTTGGCTAACCAACTTGGAAGATAAATATCAAAATTGTCCTTTTGGGAATTTGAATATTTGCGGGCAAGCAGATTTAATGGGCAGTGTAATTTAAACGTTAGTAGGGTTAGCCCTTCTAGAAATACAAATCCATAACCAATCCAGAGCCAGAGATCGAGTTTATTTGCGAACGCAGCATAAAGCATATAGAAAATCACAAAGTTGAAGAAGGGAGCATGTCAACGTATGAATAATTTTAATTAGCGTCAATTTTGTTTTATCTTCCATATCCGTATTAGTCTGACGGATGGTTGTTCTATTTCCTGAATGAATTGATTGAATACGATATAAAACTTAACAATCTATTTTGTAAAGAATGCCAAAAATTGATCGCAGGTATAATAACAGAGATAGCCTCAAGGTGCGATGTCTGCGACGGGCTACGCCTACGCTAAACCTGTGTAATTCATTTTGAGACTGATTCGTTATAATACTGACGATAAACTTTGCTAAAGAGGGCAAATGTATGACTAGCCGCGAGCAGCTTATCCAAGAACTTGCAGAGGTTCCAGATGAGTTAATTAAAGTAATGTTAGATTTTTTGCATCGGGTTCAGACAACGCGTAGTCATCATCCTCTAGCAAAATTTGCGGGTATTTTGAGTGATGATGAGGCGGCTGATTTACAGAAAGCAATTCAAGCTGATTGGTAATGATGGCTATTATGTTTTGCGTAGGCGTAGCCCGTCGTAGACATCGCCTTTTCCCATCATCTCAAGGCGCGTTGGCGTAGCCCAACCCAGGCATCGCTTAAGAGGATGTTTTAAAAGTCCTATTGTAAGTATCAAAACGTTTTAGATCCCCCTAAATCCCCCTTAAAGAAGGGGGACTTTGATTCCGGTTCCCCCCTTTTTTAAGGGGGGTTAGGGGGGATCGATAAGTACCTAAAATCACAGTCAAATACTTTTCAAACATCCTCTAAATCCGCAATATCCCAAACAGCGAACTGACAGATCGCCAAAAAATGATGGTCTAGCATTTTCCCTAATCAGTTAAGATCATCTTCATCAATCTTCTTTCCTTTTACCGTTCTCCTTTGAATTATGACGCAGGATGAGTTGTTGGTACTGATAGATCGCGCCGTGGCTGAGGATTGGCAAGAGTTAGACTTGTCGGGGCAAGAGTTGACTGAGTTACCTGTGGAAATTGGTAAGTTGCAGCAGCTTGAGTCTTTGATTTTGGGAAAGAAGGTTAAAGGTTATGAAGAAGTAGGAGGCCGCTATCTCCAAAAGGTTTCGGGCAACAATTTAAAAACCCTTCCTCTGGAACTATTGGGTTTGCCTAATTTGCGTAAGTTGGATATTAGTGGCAATCCTTTAGAGAGCATTCCTGATGTGGTAACGCAAATACTACATTTAGAGGAACTTATTTTAATTCGAGTAGAGCTAACTGAAATACCTGATGCGATCGCTAAATTAACCAATCTGACGCAGCTTGTCCTCAGTTACAACCAAATAACCCAGATTCCAGAGGCGATCGCTAATTTAACCAATCTGACGCAGCTTGTCCTCAGTTACAACCAAATAACCCAGATTCCAGAGGCGATCGCTAATTTAACCAATCTGACGCAGCTTGTCCTCAGTTACAACCAAATAACCCAGATTCCAGAGGCGATCGCTAATTTAACCAATCTGACGCAGCTTGACCTCAGTGGCAACCAAATTACCCAGATTCCAGAGGCGATCGAAAGTTTGCCGAACTTGGAAAAACTAGATTTACGGGGAAATCCGCTTCCTATTTCACCAGAGATTTTAGGATCTTCTAATGATGTTGGTTCAGTTGAAGACATTTTCAATTACTTGCAATTACTCCGTAGCGGTGAAGTGCGTCCACTCAACGAAGCCAAACTATTGCTCATCGGACAAGGTAGCGTCGGCAAAACATCGCTCATCGAGCGACTAATCCGCGATAAATATGATGAAAATCAATCCCAAACTGACGGACTCAATGTAGAAACTTGGAACGTGCAGGTCAATAGTAAAGACATCCGCCTCAATGTTTGGGACTTTGGCGGACAGGAAATTTATCATGCTACCCATCAATTTTTTCTGACTAAACGTAGCCTCTATCTCCTAGTTTGTAATTGTCGCACCAGCGAAGAAGAAAACCGCATCGAATATTGGCTAAAACTAATCGAAAGCTTCGGCGGACAGTCCCCCGTGATTATCGTTGGCAACAAAAAAGACGAACAACCCCTCGACATAAACCGCAAGGCATTACGCGAAAAATATCCTAACATCCAAGCCATTATCGAAACCTCCTGCCAAGACAATATCGGCATTAATGAACTTCGCACCGCTATTTTGAAGCAAATCGGCAAGCTCAAAGAAGTCTACGATCTTCTACCTCTCTCATGGTTTGAGGTTAAACAAAAACTCGAATCCATGACTGAAGACTTCATCAGCTACAGTAGCTATATCGGCATCTGCTACAAAAACAATATTCCCGAAGAACAAAACCAAGAGCAACTGATCGATCTCCTCCATCGACTCGGCTTAGTTCTCAACTTCCGCGATCACCCCATCCTCAAAGATACCAATGTTCTCAAACCCAACTGGGTTACAGAAGGCATTTACGCGCTCCTGAGCGATGAAAATCTCAAAACTCAAACCAAAGGCATTTTCACCCCCGATGATCTCACCCGCATCCTCAATCCAGAGCGTTACCCTACCAAGCGTCACGGCTATTTAATCGAGCTGATGAAAGAATTTGAGCTTTGCTTTGAATTAGATTCTAAACCACCACAATTCCTGATTGCAGGACTTTTGCCAAAAGACCAACCAGACGAAACAGAACTCGAAGGCGAAACCCTGGAATTTCAATACCATTACAAAGTTCTCCCCGAAAGCATTATCTTCCGCTTCATCGTCAACACCCACGAAAAAATTCATAACCAAATCTATTGGCGCAGTGGCGTAATGCTTCAATATCAAGAAAACAACGAAATCTACAACATCGCTCGGATCAAAGCTGATCCCGAAGACAAAAAAATCTTCATCACTATTAGCGGACGCAAAGAAACCCGCCGCTTATTTCTCGGTATCCTCCGCGATGTCTTCCACAAAATCCACTCTACTCTCCCCAATCTCGAAATTACGGAATGGGTTCCTGTCCCCAACTATCCCAATCATCCGCCCCTCGATTACCAAGAACTTCTGGGACTTCAGGCAATGGGTGAAAGCACAGTCACTATCGGTAAACTAAAATTAAAACTCGATTTGCGTCAACTTTTAGATGGATATGAGCAAATTTATGTTCGTCAAAAGCAATCTAATTCTTTTATCGTACCCAGCTATGAGGATATTGTAGAAAGCCAAATAAATATTGATATATCTTCTCTTCTTGAAAAATAAATGCATATAAAAAATATCCAATATACAATCTTTTTGACTAAAGATAATGAATACTGATTACCACATCTATGTAATTTTTCCTCAGTCTCAGGAAGGATTATGTGAATTTATTACTCAGCATATTATTGAATCATTTAGTATTGAATGTGAAGGCATTACATACGATTACGATAAAATAAACATCAAAAAAATTAATAAAATTATTGAAGAACAATGCATTTTAATTATTGGCTATGAAGGAAATATTTCTTATGGAAATTGTTATAAATTAGGAATGGCTCACGCAAAAAATAGAATTGTAATTCTCATTAATATTCTTCCCGATCAAGATATAAATTATAAAGAAAATCCTGAATATATCAGAAAACATTTTTTTGTCATATTCCAATCTTTTGTCATATCCCAATCGGAGGATGCTTATAAAGAAGAATTAAAAAAAATCACAAGAAATCTAGAAGCTATAATTAATGTAATTTTAATAAATGATTTTTCTAGTATTCTTTATTTAAAAGCTATTGAATGGTGCAATATTTTGGAGACAAAAACTAAAGTTACTATTACTAAATTAGATCAAAATGTGTTTAACAATCGACTAATTCAATATAAAGAACACTTTTTAAAAAAATACAACACAACATTATTCGATTTGTATTTAGAAGATGACAAAAGTTTGTATAAAATTTTACTACAATGTATTTGTGATGATAAATATGACCGTATGAAGATTGAACAATTACTAGCTAAGAGTCAGCAGCAACCACAATTAACTCAGAAAAACTCATCTGATTATGCACCTAACGTTACTTATAATTTTAATATTAGACATGATAACCAATATGGAGAAGGCGATAATTTTGGTGGGGATGAGGTCGAAGGCAATAAAACAGGATGAAGTTACCCAACTTTGAATTAGCCTTTATCGATCGCAACAAACTGCAAAACTATAGCCTCAACTCCCAACACGATCGCGGAAAGCACAAAGCCAGACTGTTTGCCGCTATTCTAGATTTAGGTAGGGATGATGCAGAAATTTTGCAACTGCTAATCCAAGATGCGATTCAGAATTATGAAGCGATTCCCAGCCTGTTAGATGAATATGGTCAACGCTATATCGTCGATTTCCCTATCACCCGCAACCAAAACACTGCTAACATTCGCACAACTTGGATCGTCCACCCCACCGAAGATTTTCCCCGTCTCGTTAGTTGCTATATTTTGAGGTAATGCTCATGCTTGCGACCCCAAACAAACTCAATTTATTAGATATTGTTGCACTTAAAACTCCCTTATCCGAACATAACCTCCTTGCAGGTCAAGTGGGAACCATTGTCGAAATCCTCGCCCCCGAAGTATACGAAGTAGAATTTAGCGATGATGACGGTCAAACATACGCCATGCAAGCCTTACCAGCCCATCAACTCCTCAAACTCCATTACAAACCCCTAAAAACTATGTCTAACAACATCCATCAATACGGCAAAGGCGATAATGTTGCAGGTGATAAAATCCAAGGTGATAAAATCCAAGGTGATAAAAACGAAAATGACTTCAACGAGGCAACTATTGGATTTGTCGCTCAAAACCAAGCCCAAGCCACAGTAAGCAACCTTAATCAAACAAGCGGCGCAAGCGTAGCAGAACTAATGCAATTGATCGGCAACTTACGCCAAACTGCTGCCCAATTTCCACGAGAAACCCACGACGACATTATCATCGATATTGATGATGTAGAAGTAGAAATTCAAAAGCCAGAAAAAGAACGCAATTTACCCAAACTCAAAAAGCGTCTACTAGCTTTAATAGCTGCTGGTACTCTAGTCGCTGCCCCGATAGCAGGTATGACAGGCTTTACAAAGGATGTTATGGAAATAGGAAGCAAATTAGGCATAGAACTAAAGCTTCCCCCTGTTAAATAGACTTTTCTCACTCCAGGGGCGATGGCTTCGCCGGTTCGCAAAGCGACCATCGCATAGGTTGAAATGATACCCGCCTTTGACTTAATGAAAATTGAACTAGCGATCGCTATTCATCAATCAATATTTAAACCTAACCTACAGCAAACTCAGTATCAGAGCGCACTCTAGCAGGTTGAAAACCCAAAACTATATCTTCATGCGGTACACCCAATTTTAATAACTCATAGGCAATTCCATCTGCCGTACCATCATATTGAATCCAAATTTTGCCATTTTTAATATCCAAATGTAGCAAACATCCATAATCTCTGATATCATTCTGCTTCCAACCCACATACACCAATTGATAGCGATCGCGTTCCGTATCAAAAATAGGTTGAGCCTCAACATCCTTTGCAGATTTCATCGAGCGATCGGCTTTTGCTTGGATTAGTTGTTGAATATATTGCCTGTAGAGAGCTACTTTATCCATTGCTCAATCGTCTCCTTTTCTAAGTCATAAACTAAAAGCTTAATTTGACTGCGTTGTACTACACTTTTAATAAAAGCTAAGTTAAAAAAGGTTTGATAAACAAAACGAGGGACTGCTAAATATAAAATTCGCTCTGGATCTTCATCTTCTAAAGCATAGCGATAATCTAAAAACTGTCCATGCGCTAAATGAAAATCAGAAATCCTTGAGGGACTAATAAAACTTTTCACCTCAACCGCAATTTTATCATTTCCCCTTTGGGCAGCGATCATCTGTTCCGCCCCAATGACTAGATACATTTCAACCCCACCTATACGCAATTCGTATGGATCATGAGTTATTTGCCATCCGTCTTTTTCAAGAGCGCGTTTAACTTGCTCGTGATACAAATCTTTTGCCATATTATGGGTTGCGTTGAGGAAGTTGAGCGATCGCTAATAAATCATGGCACTAAAACATTTTAGCTAAAATTTGACCAACTCAAAACTTTCTGTATGCTGTAAAATTGAACTAGCGATCGCAAACCAAAATAATTACCAAATAATTGTTACCAACTTTGCAGCAAAAATATTTTGATCGCAAGTTAATAAAGCTACTTGATTTCCTTGACTCTCTACAACTCAGCATCTTTGAAATCAGACTCAGTGGATTGCTGAGAACCTGAAAACATACCAAAAGACATAAGCTGACTATCTAAACTGACTGGTTGAGAAGTTAAAAAAGTTACAAAAACTTGGCTTTCAGTAATGTTTTGTGGCACTTCAGCTAATTCGATTTTGCCGTTCCTGTATATTCCTTGAATTGTTTGTAACATAATGGGTTGCGTTGAGGAACTTGAGCGATCGCTAATAAATCACGGCACTAGAACATTTGGTTCTTGCGTTACTTTTATGGAAAATTAATACTAAAGTGCCAGTTTAATAAACT
>NZ_JABXKI010000175.1 GCF_017115095.1 Nostoc sp. NMS4
ATACAAACAAAGCAGCAAGTAATGCCTCTGTCATGAAATCAAAACTCCTTGTATACGTGGGCATTGGGCGTTAGGAGTGCTGAGTGCTGAGTGCTGAGTTAGGAGTTAAGAGTTAAGAGTTAGGAGTTTTGTTTATCTCCTTGTCCCCTTGTCTCCCTTGTCTCCCTCATCCCCTCATCTCCCTTGTCTCCCTCATCCCCCTCATCTCCCTAATTAACCGCCGGTTGTTGAGTATTCAAAGCTTGTAACGCATCCCGCACTCGTTGATTGCGAATTTCACCAGCGTGGGTAACGCAAGCTGCATCAACGATGTCGTCGCCAAAGTCCACCTGCAAAGCTTTGTCTTTAATCAGCAGTTGCATCAACGATGTTACGTTCTTGGCATACAATTGGCTGGCGTGAATTGGCATCGATGATGGGAGGTTGATGGGGCCGATAATTGTCACGCCGTTCCACACAATATCTTTACCTGGTTCGGTGCAAGCGCAGTTACCACCCTGTTCAGCAGCCAAATCCACAATTACTGAACCTGGTTTCATTTGTGCCACCATTTCTTCTGTAACGAGCCGTGGTGCTTGTCTTCCAGGGACTTGGGCGGTAGTAATCACCACATCAGAATTCTTAATGTGTTCGGCGACAACTTCTTGGGTACGTTGTTTGCTAGCCTCAGAAATTTCCTTGGCGTAACCGCCAGCAGCAACGGTTTCTTCATCTAATTTGACTTCAACGAATTTCGCGCCCAAGCTTTGCACTTCTTCTTTAACGGCGGGACGGATATCAAAGGCTTCTACCACTGCTCCCAAACGTCTGGCAGTAGCGATCGCTTGCAATCCCGCTACACCTGCACCCATAATAAATACTTTCGCTGGTGCGATCGTACCTGCGGCTGTGGTTAACATCGGGAAATATTTCGGTAATGCAGCTGCGGCAATTAATACAGCCTTGTAACCTGCTAATGAAGCTTGCGAGGACAAAGCATCCATACTTTGCGCCCTGGTGGTACGGGGAATCATTTCCATACTCAAGGCTGTAACTTTCCGATTTGCTAGTTGCTCTGCCACAACAGGATTTCCCAAAGGATTGAGGAAACTGACTAAAACAGCCCCTTCCTTTAACAAGTCAATTTCTGAGCGTCCATCTTCTCGTTCTTGCGGTGGACTGACTTTCAGCAGAATATCTGTTTCGCCCCATAATTTGGCAGTATCGCTGATTATTGTGGCTCCTGCGGCTTCATAGTCAGGATCGCTAAAAAAAGATCGCTCTCCTGCACCCGCCTCTACCCACACTTCCAAACCTTGTTTTACCAATCGGGCAACGGTGTCAGGAATTAATGCTACACGACGTTCACAAACTTCAATTTCTTTAGCAACTGCTATTCTCATGAAATCTCCTGAAGATAAATACCTAATCTCTGCCAAGTAAGCGATTGTCCAGATAATGCGTGTCCCGCACTCATAATACTTAGGCAGGAACATCAGCCATGAATTTTACTTGTAGATTGAACCTTGAATCTTTCCTCTCCCACTCTTAGCTCTCCAGGCAAAGCCTCACTTTGCCGCCCGCAGATGTCATATTTTCAGATAGTTGCAAACAGGATTATGTATTGCACATCCTAAATTGATTCCCAAGTTTTGCATCTTTATCTTCCGCTTATTTTCGGGATTGAGAAATTTTTGGTATTCCTTTCTTATAGAGTAATATTGACCAAATTTTTGAAGCTTGATAATTTCCCAATCAAATTTTAATGATTACGACTGTGATTCCAACTTATTTTAATCAATTTAGCCTAATTCTAAGTGGCGATCGCTGATGACGCGCCTCAATTTTTATAACAAAATTCTCAAATTTAGATACACTTATACATATTTAGAAACACAATCCAATCCCAACTGTGTTTCTATCTAGTTCAAATTTGACCAACTTAGTAATCAAATCAGGACTACATAAGGGTCATGAAGTAAATTAAATATACGTTTATTTTACTACTAAGTAATTTTACTGTTGCCTAAACTTCAGGTAGGATGACACTTTTTTTTGAAATTAAACGTCCATTGTCAGGAAGCCAGTAGTAAAGTTTAGTTAAGAATACTAACACACAGTTATTTTAGATAACAGATTTATATTTTGGTAGAGGAAGCCCGATTATGCGACGTTTATTTTCTGCTTTAGCCGTGACTAGCTTTTTGGTTACTGGATTACCAGCCTTGACTTTGGCACAAAGCTTACCTGGATTTACCCTCTTTAGCGGTGTCAAAGCCGAAAATCAACTACCCTTCCGGTTAGATTTTGGTGGACAAGCAAATGGTTGGGATCGTTACATATTAAGAATTCCAGCCAAAAGAATGAAATTGGCAGTTGGTCAATTTGCCATTACCTACCCTGATTATTACAAAGGAACTTTTGACCAGAAAAAAATTGAAGTCCGAGTCAAAGGCAAAGCAGTTCCGCTTTCTGAGGTGAAGTGGGACAAAGAAGGTAAACTGATCAATATTTTTCCTCAAGAGCCAGTACCAGCAGGTAGTGCAGTCGAGGTAGTGTTATCTAACGTGAAAAACCCATCCTTTGGCGGAGTTTACTATTTTAACTGTCAAGTGCTATCCCCTGGCGATGTGCCACTACTGCGCTATATGGGAACATGGATTGTGAGCATCAATTAAGAGTGGGAAGTGGCGAGCAAAGGGAGACAAGGGAGACAAGGGAGACAAAGAGATAAATAAAACTCCTAACTCTTAACTCCTAACTCAGCACTTCTTTGCCCAATTCCCAATTCTCTAATAAAGTGATACAATTAGAGATTGTGAGTTTTTATAAAAATCACCTAAGAGGAGAACAGTATGAAAAGAACACTGGGCGGTACTAGCCGCAAGAGAAAAAGAACCTCTGGTTTTCGCGCCAGGATGCGGACACCAGATGGTAGAAACGTAATTAGCGCCAGAAGAAGAAAGGGCCGTCACCGTCTGGCTGTTTAGGGCATATCAAGCTAAAAGAGCATCTGTGGCTTTGCCCAAAGCAAATCGCTTAAAATCCCGAAAGGATTTCCAGGCAGTTTTCCGGGAAGGAATCCGGCGACATGGCTCTTATTTAACATTGAGAGCCTTAAAGCCCTTATGTTCAACAAAACCTTCTCTGGACATTGCCACCCAGGTTACACAAGTAACTGACTCAGCACATCTTGCCAGCACGCGGATTGGCATTTCGATTAGCACAAAAGTCAGCAAAAGGGCAGTAGTTCGCAACCGAATCAAACGGCAAATGACTGCTGCTTTATATAACTTGCTGCCCAAATTATCACCAGGATGGCGGCTAGTATTCATTGTTAAACCCACAGCAGCAGAATCTAAGTGCGTAAGCCCACAATTTCTGCAAGAATTAGAGCAGTTGTTGGCACAAGCTGAGGTGTTCGATGGGAATTCGTGAAGATGTTTATTATGAAGGTGGCCCCCATATTGGGGATTTAATTGTCAACCTGCTGATTGGCCTAACCATTGTCGGGCTACCATTAGCAGTCGGGGCAATTGTCAGGGCATTGTGGCTGCGTTTTCGCATCACCGATCGCCGAATTACTGTGATTGGAGGTTGGCAGGGGCGCGATCGCACTGACATAATTTATTCAGAAATTGTCAAAATTGTCAAAGTCCCCCGTGGCATTGGCTTTTGGGGAGATATGGCGATCACCCTAAAAAACGGCAGTCGTCTCGAATTGCGTGCAATTCCCAATTTTCGGGAAGTCTATGACTACATCAACGAAAGAATTGCCGCGAAAAATCCCGAATATGTCGCCGTTGCTAACAAGTGATGAGGGAGCAGGGGAGCGGGGCAGTGGGCAGGGAGATGAGGAGATAAACAAAACTCCTAACTCAGCACTCAGCACTCAGCACTCAAAATGTGCGGCTATCCGTAGCGAAAGATAGTCGCCGACAAATCATGTATTTAGATAAATTAGATTCAGTTTACAGTACCTCAGGTTGAATTCAGAATAATGGATTTTGGTATCGGCTTTCTCTCGAACAACGTGATGCTGCCAATCATAGATTTTTTCTATGGTATAGTGCCTAGCTACGGATTAGCGATCGTTGCTTTGACCTTGATAGTCCGCTTTGCGCTCTATCCCCTGAGTGCTGGCTCAATTCGCAATATGCGGAAAATGCGAATTGTACAACCTCTAATGCAGAAGCGGATGGCAGAAGTCAAAGAGCGCTATAAAGATAATCCGCAAAAGCAGCAGGAGGAAATGGTTAATGTCCAAAAAGAATTTGGCAACCCTTTGGCAGGCTGTTTTCCATTACTAGTACAAATGCCAGTTTTGTTAGCCCTGTTCGCCACCTTGCGGGGTTCGCCTTTTGCAAGTGCAAACTACAGCGTTAACCTGCAAATTCTTCCCGCAGAACAAATCGAACAAATTCAACCGCAAGCTTTTGCCACTGCACCTCAAAATATTTACGTTGCTGATGGGGAACACGTTAAAGTAGCTGCCATCATTCCCAGTGGTAACAAACTCGCGGTGGGAGAACAAACCAAGATACAGTATCAAACTGTTGAGGGTAAGCCATTTCAGGTACTTTTAGCAGAACATCCAGAAAATAAGCTGGTTCCTGATTGGAAAATTACCAAAGGTGAAGATAGGATAAAAATTGATGCCCAGGGTAATGTAGAAGCCTTGCAACCGGGAGATGTCACCATTCAAGGAACAATTCCAGGATTAGCAGCAGAAAAAGGCTTTCTATTTATTGATGCTTTAGGCAGGGTTGGCGCACAAGATCCAGATGGCACAATCCACTGGGATATTGTCGCCATGATCGTCTTCTTTGGGATCAGCCTTTATGTTAGCCAAATGCTTTCCGGGCAAAATTCCAGTGGTGGCAATCCGCAGCAAGATACAGTTAACAAAATCACCCCCGTCATCTTCTCTGGGATGTTCTTGTTCTTCCCCCTACCAGCCGGGGTACTGATGTATATGGTGATAGGTAATATTTTCCAGACTGCACAAACTTATCTTCTCTCCCGCGAACCTCTACCGGAGGAACTGCAAAAAATCGTAGAAACCCAGGAGAAAGAAGCAGTAGTCACAGAACAAAAAGCATTGCCGTTTGAACCAAAAAGTGCCAAGAAAAAGGCGACAGGGGGATCATGAGCGACATTCCGATGCAGCGAGGTCAGCAGTGGTTAAAAACTCTGCTAGAACTCACTGGGATACCTACTGAGATTCAGGGTCATTTAGAAACTGCCCAATCTCAAGAGGGCGATTCCCCAGAACCAGATAACTACTGGTTGACTATTGACCAAACCAATTTGACCTCAGAACAAATTCAGGTGTTAATTGGTGCTGATGGTTCCGTGTTAGATGCAATTCAGTATTTAGCAAATTCGGTTCTAAACCTCAGCCAACCCTCCGAAGAACAAGCCTCTTACACTGTTGAGTTGAATGGCTACCGGGTCAAAAGAGAAGCCGAAATTCGCGCATTAGCAGAAGCAGCAGCCGATGAAGTGCGCTTTTCTGGTAGAGAAGTAGAAATTAAATCTCTTAGTTCTGCTGAACGTCGTCAAGTCCATACCTTCTTGAAGGAATTTGGAGATTTAGAAACCTTCAGCCGCGGTAAAGAGCCACATCGTCATCTGGTTGTCTGTCCAGCTTCGTTGGAAGGAGTTAGGAGTTAGAAGTTATGAGTTAGGAGTTGATTGAAAACTCATAACCATATAATTTCAAAATTTCTCTTGTTCTTAAGAGATAAAATACATCAGTATAATTACTGGTAATCAAGATAAATTTTAGTGAGGATGTCTCACAAATCCTATGGACGCAATTTATATTCCGCAGCTAATTAGAGCATCGGAGCGAACAGAGGAAGTTCAAGTTGAGGAATTTCTGCCTGGTTTGGAAACGTTAACACCAGTTCGCGGTCATCTGCGCGTGCAGCATCATGGCAATTATCTGGAAGTGTCCGGTCAGGCAGAAACAATTATTACTTGTACCTGCAACCGTTGCTTGCAGCAATACAATCGCCGTTTAGGGCTTGATACGAAGGAAATCATCTGGTTAGACGAAACTGCAAATCAGCCAAATGACTTGCCCTTAGAAAGGGAAGTAGTTCTGGAAGATTTGCTAGAAACCCTACCGCCAGATGGTTATTTTTATCCCAACGAATGGTTGTATGAGCAGATGTGTTTAGCAATACCGCAGCGCCAATTATGCGATCGCAATTGTCCAGGTATTCCTGTAAGTAGTACTGTTGATAGTCCTGATACTTCTGATAGTTCTGAAACTCCAGTTGATAACCGTTGGGCTTCTCTGGAAGCACTGAAAAAGCAACTTCCGGGATCGTAGCTTATTGCTTATGCCTCAAATTCTGTGATTTCCCGCCCGTGCGTAGTTTACCAAACTAGGCATCGCTTTCGGGAATATTAACTCGACAGAGACAGCATGGGTGGCAAATATATGAGGTTTGTAAGATGCGATCGCAAAGTTTATGTCTACTATTGTATCTCGGCTCGACATTACACAAATATTCTGTGATGTAGATGACTTCGGTAAGCAGTGGGAAAACTTATGGCAACAAATACCACTTTTACAAGGCATCACCGGAAAAATTAGGGTGACTGACCATCAATAACATTTAGAAAATCTTCAGTCGTGATAATCGGGCAAGAAAAATTATCTTTTAGACTGAGTAAATCGCGATCGCCGGTCACGAGATAATCAGCCTCACTTACCACAGCCAAAAGTAAAAAAGGCACATCAAACGGATCACGACATTCAGGAATTACAGGCAAGCGGTCGGGCATCGCTACAGCTTCACAAAAGAGTATGTAATCCGATAGTAAATCTTCTTGCTCAGTTGGCGTGAGCTTAAACTTTGGATAAGCCAGCACTCGGATTAACTCAGTTGTTGTCGCTTTAGAAACCAGTGGAGTGAAGAGATCGTCCTGCCATGCCAAACGAAGCCTAGATACTCTGCCCCCAAATATCAGCGCCGAGATGATAATATTAGTATCAATTACCGCCCGTGGACAAACCATTACGATTGACGCGCCCAAGCCACTGCATCAGCCACATCCTGCTCACTCAGTCCTAAATCCGCCAGCTTAGATCGAACCGCATCAGCCCGATGAATTTTTACAGGAGTCAGAATTATTTGCCCACCCTCCACTTTTACCTCAAAATACTCAGCCTCACCGATTTCACGAGTAATACTTTTAGGCAGCGTTAGTTGATTTTTAGAAGTTAACTTGGCGAGCATGACTTGACTCCTAGCCTTTGCTATCAAATGTAAGGATTCCTTACTTGAGTATATACATCCTACCTTACTAAATCTAAAACCCAATCACAGAAACAGCTTTTCTGACAAACGTGTAACTACTGACCCAAAGTATTGTAAGTCCGTTGGCGACGCGATGGCGATCGCACTTCATCAATTCCAACTTATCAATTGCGATTGCTACAACCCGCATGATAGCGTTGGCTGATTAAATCTGCTTATGCTTGCAGCACGTTGACCTCTTGCAGGTATAATCTGCCCAATTAATGCAGGTGGTCATAATTAAACATAACAACCTCGCTCCTTTTCAACTCTAAATAAATATTGGACGTAATCTAGCCATGTATTGAATTGGTTTTAGCTCAAACCGAGACAACATTTCACATCCAGTCCAACAGTGTCCTTTTGGGCTATTAAGTGCTGAAGTCACAACCCAAAGCACAAAATTAGGATTTTTATTTGCCTGCTCAATTTCGTTGGCAGTAATTATAAAAGCTGGTTCTCCTCCAGAAACGCCTTTTACTTCAACATTTTTGACTATGGAATCTTTAGTACAAGTTAAGTCGTAACCTACTTTATCTCTTTCAACAGATAGAATATTCCAGCCATCATACTGTTTTTGTACAAAATCAATTGCGGCTTTCTCAACTTCTTTATTTTTTTTATAATTGCCAAAACCAGCACCTAGAGAAGCCGTTTCTTCTTTTTGTTCTTCTTCCTTTTGAAGTTGAACTATACTTGTGGTTTGAATAGTTTCACTTTCATTACTAGAGTCTGAAATGTTTGAATATTCTGATTCCTCAGAGGTGTTATCAGGTTTTATTTCTTTGATTTCAGATACTTTTCTCGTATTTTGATTATGCAGTAACCTTTCAGACTCCCTCATTGCATTAACGGCTTTTGAATATCCGGGCTGAATATCAAGTGCCTGATTGTATGCTTCAATAGCATCTTGATAGTTCCTCTCATCCTTGTGCTTCTTGCCCTTGTCGCAGAAAATATCAACTAAACGCTTACCATATCCTCTCCTCGAAAGAGGCATCGAATGGGCTTCCCAAGCCGAATCTAAACTTTCACAAAATCTTTCATCAAACCTGCATCCTCCCTGCATAAATGTGAAATTAGCTCCCCTGAACTGAGGCATACGCATTAATGTTTCTTGCTCTAAAGGCTGATCAAAATCAACAATAGAATCTATTTCAACAACTACCATAAAGCTGTTTCCATAGAAGGTATTTAAATAGGCTTCACTTAGATGATTATAATTATTTTGTTTTCTTAACTGCCATTCATCAAGTGCGGCAACAACTTTACCAGCAGCAAAAAAGCCGTGCGGTCTACTGCCTGTGCGTTTAAAATAAGCTTTATCTCCAACTTCAATCTTAGTATTATTTCCGCAACTCCACGTAGTATAATAAAATTCTCCAGAAGTAATTTCTTTCTTTGCCTCTTTTATGTCATCACGGATGTCAATTTCAGAATTGTCATTGCACAAAAATATTAACGTTTTCATTTTTGATAAATATAATTTTGATGTTAGCTGTTTTCAGCTTGACCTTTCTGTTTTAGTCAGGCATCGGTAATTACATCACAAATTAATAAAGACTTGATAAACGGCTTTCAATTTACATAAGCTATAAAAATGGGTGGACACTGCCACCCATAAACCTACTCTTTGGTTGGTTCCTCGAACTCTGCGATCGCACTACCATCCCCCCATGCAGGTGTTCTTGTATTTATTTATAAGAAAAATTGCATAACTAATGCAGGTTGTAACCTTTATCCAGTATGCAGTTGAGAGTATTTCTAGATGAAAAAAATCTGCACAGAACTGAGAGGTAGCTACAAATCAGGGAGAAAGTGACCCAATAAACCTGCTATGCAAGGGTTACAGTCTTTTTCGCTGTGCGGGGACAATCAAAAGCGATCACTGTTGTTGTTTTTATAAGCTATACCAGTCCAATAAAACTGCTGTGCAAAGGTTACAGGCATTTCTACCAACCTCTTGCGTGTATTTTCCTGCACACATAGATCATGCCTTTTCCACTAGCAGAATTGGCATCGAAAGTTACTTGTTTATTTGATTCACTTTCTTCTAATGGTCGCCCTGACGCGCTAAAAGTTTCTATTTGAGTCATTGTTAGCTGGGAATCTCCACAAGCAGCGTTAAAAGTTACTTGAAGTATTCCGTTTGCATCTTGCGTTATTAGCTTAAATTGAGTTCCTTCTATATCTTGCGTATCTAGCAAGATAGCGTCACCTGCTTTATTCGTACCCATATTTAAAAATCTTTCAGCTTGTTGTGCATTGGCACTACCAGCTATTAAAATTACAGAGATTAAAGTGAATGCTGTAATTTGTTTTAGGAACATATATTTTGGGGTTGTTTAGCTGTTTTCAGCTTGACCTTAATAATTTTTGAAACCCTCAGTAATTACATCAAAAATTATATGAAGACTTGGTGAATTGTTTCTGATGGCATAAGCTATAAAAATTGGGTGGACACTGCCACCCATCGACCTACCCTTTTGTTAATTCCTCAAACTGTGCGATCGCACTTTAGTATTTCTTCGTTGCACGGGGCGTTGCATCCCTGCTATTTATATCTAATTCGCGCTCAGTACGGAGTTCCTGAGCAAGACTTGCAAACTCGTCATCTCCTTCAAACATCCCAATAAAATCTGTCCAAGGATTATTGGCAACTTCTAACGTCAGTACTTCAATATTTGCCAGTCTAACTCTAACTTGCTCTTGTACAGCCGCGATGCCTTCTCTTGTCAGAGACGCTACGCGAACGGCAACCCCAAAGGGGAACGCATCCGAACGGGTTTCAGCTTCGGCTACACAATCAGGCAACTCTGGCACTGACGCGATAAAATGCCCCTCGGATGACTGTTCAACCAGAACATGAAGAGACAGCCTATTCAAACTTGTGACTCTTTGAAGATTCATAGACAGCGATACTAGATTCACTTTCCCCATAATTATGCCTTAATCAAAACTCAAATACCTGATGCAAATAGGCATTGAGCCGAGATATGAACGAAAAAGGTAATTCAGAAATGTTTACTTCTAAGTGTATTATAAAAATCTTGATTTTTCGTTAGTCCACGGAGGCGGACTTTGTTTGTGTAGCAGTGAATTCTATTCGCCTAATATTTTGCTGAACAATGAGAGAATAACTAATAACCACAGCTATATATGAACTTCCGTGAAGAGTTTAAACTGCTGCTACGCGCCCGCTACCCTTTAATTTATATTCCCACCTATGAGGAAGAACGGGTAGAAGCAGCTATCCGGGAAGAAGCAACCAACCAGGGTAATCGCCCAGTGTATACTTGGGATTTTGTCGATGGCTACCAAGGAAACCCCAATGATGCTGGGTTTGGGCGGCGTAACCCGTTGCAAGCTTTAGAATTTATCGAAAAATTACCAGCTTCCGCACCAGCAGTTTTGATTCTACGAGACTATCATCGCTTTTTAGATGATGTTGCGATCGCACGCAAACTTCGCAATCTGTCCAGACTCCTGAAGTCGCAACCAAAAAATATTGTCCTACTCTCACCGCGCATCGCCATCCCTGACGACTTAACGGAAGTGCTGACAGTTGTTGAGTTTCCCTTACCCGCCGCCCCAGAAATTAAAACTGAGATAGAACGCTTACTACAAAGTACTGGTAACTCCCTTTCTGGCAAAGTTTTAGATGATTTGGTGCGCTCTTGTCAAGGGCTTTCGATGGAACGGATTCGCCGGGTTTTGGCAAAAGCGATCGCAACCCACGGAGAATTGCAACCAGAAGACGTTGATCTAGTTTTGGAAGAAAAGCGTCAAACTATCCGCCAAACCCAAATCCTGGACTTCTACCCCGCCACTGAGCAAATTTCTGATATAGGGGGACTGGATAACTTGAAAGACTGGCTGATTCGTCGGGGAGGTTCATTTACTGATAAGGCGCGACAGTACGGATTACCGCACCCCCGTGGTTTAATGTTGGTGGGTATTCAGGGAACTGGTAAATCGTTAACAGCAAAAGCGATCGCTCATCACTGGCATTTACCTTTACTACGTTTGGATGTGGGCAGGTTATTTGGTGGTTTGGTGGGCGAATCAGAATCTCGGACTCGCCAAATGATCCAAGTAGCTGAAGCCCTCGCTCCCTGTATTTTGTGGATTGATGAAATAGATAAAGCCTTTGCTGGACTTGGTAGTAAAGGTGATGCCGGAACAGCCAGCCGTGTGTTTGGCACTTTTATTAACTGGCTAGCCGAAAAAAGTTCACCCGTGTTTGTCGTCGCTACCGCCAACGACATCCAAGCTTTACCGCCGGAAATGCTGCGTAAGGGTCGATTTGATGAAATTTTCTTTGTGGGATTGCCCACTCAAGAAGAGAGAAAAGCAATTTATGATGTTCATTTATCCCGACTGCGCCCCCATAACTTAAAAAGTTATGACATCGACAGGCTAGCTTATGAAACACCCGATTTTTCTGGGGCAGAGATTGAACAAACTTTAATTGAAGCGATGCATATTGGATTTAGCCAAAACCGCGACTTTGCTAACGACGACATTTTAGAAGCAGCAAGTCAGATCATCCCCTTGGCGCGAACTGCTGTAGAGCAAATTCAGCAACTCCAAGAATGGGCAGCAGCTGGGAGAGCGCGTTTAGCATCGAAACACAGTCCTTTGAGCGAACGCCTCCGGCGTAATACGTGAACCCGAAAAAAAACGTAGAGATGTAGCACTACTACTTCTCTACAAGGGTTCTGGATAACGCATATTTAATTTCACCAGATGTCTATTCAGCATAGCTACAATAATGAATTAATCAAAAGTCCATAGTTAACGATCAATTATTATGGACTTTTGATTTTGATGGGTTACTTGCTTCTCTACTTGTAATCCTTGAGAGTCAGTTCTAACGGCACTCCTTTCAATAGGAGGACAAGAAGCACGTGACTGGCTCCCCTTCACCCTTGACTCTTGATAATCAGGTTTTAATTATGTTGTCTGGCTTTACAAAGTTTATACTGGGGTTTTTCTTAGCGATCGCTGTTTTAGTAGGTGGCGGTGTTGCAGTTGCACTCTACTTTATGAATCGTACTGGTATACCCCCTGCTAAACCAGTTTTTTCCAACGATAGTCCCTCGGTTAAAGCCCAAGCTCCAAAAGCAACTGAGCCTGGAGGAGGTAAATCTACCCTGACATCTGGAACTCAGGCTCAATCATCTCCAAGCCCAACCTCTACTCCTACAGAATCACCAAAGGCTACCCCATCACCAAAACCATTGCCATCAGGAGCTTACAAAGGGCGTGTTAGTTGGGCTGAAGGCTTGAGTTTGCGATCGCAACCAAATCAAGAAGCCGAAAAGATTGGTGGAGTTAGTTTTAATCAAAAAATTATTATTTTGTCAGAAAGCGATGATAAAGCTTGGCAAAAGATCCGTTTGGAAGGTAGCGAACAAGAAGGTTGGGTGAAAGCAGGTAATACTGAAAAAGTTGATGGACAATAGCTTTGGGCGCTAGGAGTGCTGAGTTAGGAGTGCTGTTAGCGGTAGCGGGGCGTTTAGCCCGTGCTGAGTTAGGAGTTAGGAGTAGAGACGCGAAAAATCCAAGTCTTTCCAAGAGTTAAGAGTTTTGTTTATCTCCTTGTCTCCCTCATCTCCCTCATCTCCCTTGTCTCCCTTGTCTCCCTCATCTCCCTTGTCTCCCTTGTCTCCCTCATCTCCCTCATCCCCAAGACACTTACTTGTAAAGAATCATACGAAAAGTAGTTATTACATAGAGAAAGTGGTATACTTTTTTATAGTCATCTAACTTGAAAAAGCAAGTGAAAACAGGGCTAGCTAACTATTTAATCAAGCTCGCCTCAGTCTACGAGGCATCCGAAAGCATTAAGGTTGTTCCTATCGTAGTTAATTTCAAATTTTTAAATTGGAAAAAGTTATCAACCGGTGCTGCAATGCGTTTTTTGTCTGTGGCACTGATTACTGGGCTTGTGAGTATTGCTGGGCAAGCTTTAGCACTTCAGAAAATAGGAAGTAATGGGCCGGAAGTTAGCAGTAGCCAGAGATGTTTAAAAAAATTAGGCTATTTTAATGGCCCGGTGACAGGTAAGTTTGCTGCCTTGACTCAAAATGCTGTGATCAAATTCCAGCAAGCTAATAGAATATCTGCTGATGGAGTTTTGGGTATTAGTACTCAACGAGCCTTGCAACGAGCCTGTCAAGGTAGAAGTTCTAATAGAAATATAGCTGGCGCATCGCGCTCGGCAGTTGGTCAATATCCTGTTCTTTCTCAAGGCAAAACTGGTGCAGCCGTCACAAGGTTACAACAGCGTCTGCGACAGTTAGGCTACTTGAATGTTAATCCCAATGGGAATTTTAGCCCAAAGACTAGAGATGCTGTGATCAAATTCCAGCGAAATTATGGTATAGCTGCTAACGGAATTGTAAATCGGCAAACTTGGAATGCATTACTGGGTTCCTCTCCAAATCAAGCTAGATCCTCTAGAACGTCTAGATCATTGAGTCTTTCTACTCAACAAGTGAGAGAACTACAAGTGCGTTTGCGACAGCTAGGTTATTTTAATACTAATCCTACTGGGACTATTGGCCCAATAACTAAAAATGCTGTGATCAAATTCCAGCGAAATAATGGACTACCTGTTGATGGCATCGCCAATGCCCAAGTTTTGGACTCAGTGCGTAGAGTCTCTACAGGTGGGACTCTACAAGCAGGTAGAAATTATCTAACTGTAGGCGATCGCGGCGAAAATGTCAGATTAGTTCAAGAGCGTTTGGGACAGTTGGGTTTCTCTAATACTAATCCTGATGGACTTTTCAACGATTACACCAGACAATCTGTGATGGCATTCCAGCAATCTTCTCGAATTAATTCTACTGGAAATGTAGATTGGCAAACTTGGGAAGCATTAGGGTTGAATGGTTCAGATGGGGGCAATTATACTGAGAATAATAATCGCTATGCATTACCTCTACCTCCTAATAATGACTATGTAGTACCTGTTACGAATGGCAACACATTGGTTGCTAATAATCCTTACAGAGTAATAATTCCTATTTCTAGTAATGATACTCTGAGCAAAGTGCAACAATACATACCCAGTGCGATCGCCGAGCAATCCAATCTAGGGGATTATGTGAATGCTGGAGCATTTAGTGATCGCGCCCAAGCCGAAACGCTAACGAAAAAGCTCCGCTCATTAGGTCTTGATGCACGGGTAAAATACAATTAAATTGACAAGCTCAACTGTGAACCTTCTTGCGTTTTATTCACTTCAATCCGGGCTTGGAAGGCTTCTTTGAGGTGGGGCATGTGGGTAACGGTGAGGATACAGGCGAAATCGGAAGAGATCGCATTAATCGCGGCAATCAAGCGATCGCATCCTTCAGCATCCTGTGTACCAAAACCTTCATCCACAATCAACAATTGCAACGCCGCCCCCGCCCGTTGCGCTAATAATTTTGCCAAAGCTAAACGGATGGCAAAGTTAATTCTAAAGGCTTCACCACCTGAGTAAGTTTCATAAGATCGCGTTCCTCTAGAGTCGGCGATTAAAATATCTAAGGTGTCTATCAACTTGGCATTTTTCTTGGTTGATTTCGCACTGCGTCCAGCTTTTTGAGTAATAAATTGTACATGAAACTGATTCCCACTCAACCGCGAAAGTAGTTGGTTTGTCTCAGCTTCCAGTTGTGGTAACACATTCTCAATCATCAGTGCTTGGATACCATTTTTACCAAAAGCTTGCGCTAATTCCTGATAAACACGATATTCCTGCTTGCAAGATTGTAATTGCTGCTGCTGTTGTTCGTATTGAATTTGTAGCGTTTCCAGTTGATGCGCCAGTTGTTCTAAACGCCCCAACTTTGTAATTTGCTCATCAAGTTGCCGTCTGCGGATTGCTAACTGCTGCTCTAAAGTTTGAATTTGGGCAGATGGGTTAGCTGTTGCTTGTAGTTGCTGGATAATACTTTCAATTTGTCCGCCGAGTTTTTGTCGCTCGGTTAATCTGGCGGTTTTAGATTCCTCTAACTCTTGCAACCTCGTCTGGAGTTGGGGATACTGCTGCTGGGCTGATAGCAGTTGTTGATACCGCAAATGCCAAGATTGAGCTTTTTTTACAGCTATACGCAAGTTGTTGTGCTGTTCAGAACTGTAATTGATTTCGGCAATGTGACGCTCAAGAGCCGCGATTTGTTTAGCACATTCAGAATCAATCTGATCTTGCTGGATTCTGGCTTGTAATTGGGCAATACTAGCTTGTAGTTCTGGTTTTCGGGCTAATAGTTGCGCTTGTCGCTTAGTCGCATCTTTAATTTGCCCTTGTTTAATTTCTGCCCATCGCCACCGCTCAACTTCGCTCCGAGCTAAGGCGTGGTCTTGTTCATTATAATTAGCTTGTTGCAGATATTGATCTAGCTGCCGGAGTTCGGCTTGTTTATCGGGAGCGTAATCACCAGCTTGGAGCGATCGCTCTAAATGCTGTTTTTCAGCCGCAATTTGTTGTAACTGTTGTTGCACATCAGTTGTCGCTTCTAATTGTGCAGCTAACTGTCCCCTTTGTTCGCGCAAACCATCATAACCCGCCAACTGTTGGGATATATCACGATATTCCTGCCTAAGTACCTGAATTTCTCTGTCAGATACAGCCATTTGTTCCCGCACTACCCAAAACTGCCCTTGAGTATCCTCTAACTCACTTTGGGTTTTTTCCACCACCCGACTCCAGTGATGTTCATCTAAAGGACGCTCACATAATGGACAAAGTGATTCAGGATTTTGGAGCATTTGCAATTTCTGCTCTAATTCTGCCAGCAGTTTTTCATAATCCCGTTGATGAGCTTGCAGACGTTCGATAAAATGCCGCCTTTCTTGCCCTTTTTCTTGGACTCGTTGCAGATAAACCCGCTTTTTCTCCAGTTCCTCAATCTGAATTGCCACATCCATCACCGCTTGCTGTAGTTGCGGTTGGCGGCGGTGCTGGCGTTGTAATTGATTCTCAGTACTTTGGAGTTGTTCGAGTCGCGCTACTAAACCTGCATGAGTGCGATCGAGTTGGCTTTGTAAAGTTGCTCGTTGTTGCAACAAGGGAGTAACTTGCATTTGCAGTTGATCGAGACGAGTAAGATGGTGACGGGCTGCGGCTAGTTGTGACAAAGCGGCTTCTACTTCACCAGATTTAGTTAGAGTTTGCTGAATATCTCGCTCTTGTTGTTGCAAAGCTTCTAGCTGCGCTTGGGCTTGTTGCAGTTGCCGTTCGATTTCGTGAATTTGTTTGGTAAGCTGTTGTTGCTTTTGTTGGCGAGTTTGCCCTGCGCGGGTGTATTCTTCAAATTTGACAGCAAAAGCTTCTTCTTGAGATTGGAGACTTTGATATTGGGAGTATCCAGCTTTAATCTCAGCTTCTTGGTGTAAGATTTTTTCTAAATCTGCTAGTTGAGAGCCAATAGCTGATTGTTCTTGTTGGAGGCGATCGCAATCTTGAGTAAGATTTTGGTATTGCTGCTTTACAAAATTGAGTTGTTGTTCCCAATTTTGGCGCTGGTGCTGGAGAACTTGCAAATTTTGCAATTGAATATTATCAAAAGCTTGCACCTGTTGCAGTTGGTTAAGTTCGGCTTCTAACTCCACTCTTTGCGCTTGGGTTGTCTCGCGTTGTTGCAACTGAATTTTAATCGAATCCAAAGAACGCTCTAACTCTAGCGCCTGTGCTTTAAACTGACGAGAAGATTCCTTAGCCCGTTCTTCCAAATCATCATATTGATTGAGTTTCAACAACTCCGCTAAAATTTCTTTGCGTTCTGTGGGACGCTTGAGCATGAATTCATCTGCACGACCTTGACGTAAGTAGGCAGAATTAATAAAAGTATCATAATCGAGCTTGATGTGTTCTAAAATCAAATCCTGAGTTGCTCTTACCCCTTTGCCAGTGAGTGAGCGAAACCCAGATGGTATTTCTATTTGAAATTCAAGAACGCTAGTACCTCCCCGAATTCGGGTACGAATCACCCGATATTTTTGCTGGTTACTTTGAAAAGTAAAATCAACCCGAACTTCTTTCGCACCAGAATAGATCACATCATCTTCAACAGTGGCGCGGCTTTCACCCCAAATCGCCCAAGTGATTGCTTCTAAAAGAGAAGATTTACCCGCACCATTGGAACCACAAATACAAGCCGTATGCAAACCGCCAAAATCTAAAGTTGCATCACGGTAACTAAGAAAGTTTTTGAGGATAAGTTGTACTGGGATCATTCAGGCTATAGCGCCACATCTACGTTTTAATAATTAACAGTACAGATGCACTGTTTGTTAGTTTAGCTATCTAGATATCAGGTTTCTAGTCTTGAAGACATCAAATTTACAAAAATTTACAATATGATCAGTGAATTTTTCTTATTGCATGAAAAAATTTTGCTGTCTTCGGAGAAAAATGAAACTCTCCTGGAGGCTTTTGTATTTCTTTCTGTTGTCAGAGAAGAAAACATTCTTATTTGATTTGTGAGAATTGAAAGTTACAGATCCCTGACTTATCAAATACAACAGAATTCAGGAGTCAGAATGGGCTACGCCCCGCTACGCTAACAGAAGTAATAAATATCATCTCCGGTTAAACACTTGTCATTGCGAGCTAAACAAAGCAATCCCAACACCCTTGCAATTGCTTCTCTACGAGACGCACTCGCGTTCGCTGCACTTCATTTTCATTTTGTTCGCAATGATATATCAAAACTAATTTACCGGACATGATATAAAACAGGCTTTATACCTCAATACAGTTCAGTTAAGCAATTTGTTCCTTCTCTTTCTTTTCTCTGCGTCGCGCCAGTTGCTTCTCCCAAGGGGAGACGCTGCGCGAACAAGTCGGGAAACCCGCCCAACGCACTGGCTTCTCTGCGCCTCTGTGGTTCGTTTAATGCTTATCGACTTTGAACTATGGACTCTTGACTAGAGCTTTCAAACTCTGTAAGCTCAGATATAGCAGGTTTCCAGCCTCCCGCCCAAGCAAGGCATAGATGACGGAAGCGATCGCCCCGCACCTCAAAATTCGGGTACTGATCAAAACTCGCGCAAGCCGGAGATAGCAACACCACAGGCGCTTGATACTGCTTGGCTAATTCTGCGGACTTGGGAACTGCCCTTTCCATAGTTTCCACAATATGGTAACTATGATATCCCACTTCTTGCAGACGTTTGGCAAATGCGGGCGCAGCAGATCCAATCAATAACACAGCAGCAGTTTTGGTTTGAATTTGTGCTAGCCAGCCAGTATCATCACCTGCTTTGGCTTCTCCGCCAGCAATTAAAATTGCTGGTGTGTTAACGGATGCTAAACCAACTTCAGCAGCATCATAGTTAGTAGCTTTGCTGTCGTTAATGAAATCGATACCTTCCCATGTGCAGATATGCTCCAAACGATGAGCAACACCAGGAAATTCTCGAATTCCCCGTGCGATCGCATCACGATTAATTCCTGCTAATCTTGCTGTTGCTACTGCCATCAAAAGATTTTGCTGGTTATGTTCTCCCACCATTCGCAAACTAGATACCTTCACAATCGGTTCTGGTGCAGAGGTTGCAGTCAATTTTTCCACAACCCAGCCGTCTTCGATGTAAAAGCCTTTTTCACTAATCAGAAAATCTTTTCCTTTCACACTTGTCCAATAAGCATCAGGCCAAGCACTTAAACCTAGCTGGCTCAAGTAGGCATCATCACCATTGAACACTTGCAACTCAGACTGACGTAATAACTTGGCTTTGATGTTGTAATAGTTTTCCAAAGTCTGATGGCGACTGAGGTGATCTGGTGTAAAAGTTGTCCAAACACCAATCCGGGGAGCAAGAGAACTCGAAGATTCTATTTGATAGCTACTAACTTCCGCAATCACCCAATCAACATGATTTTGGATTTTAGATTTTGGATTTTGAATTGGAGTTTCCTCACCTCTGCCCGCCTGAGATAGGGCAACCTCACAAGCAGCGTAGCCGATATTACCGCACGCAGGTGCATTTAATTCTGCTGCTTGGAAAATCGCAGCAATTAAAGCCGTGGTAGTAGTTTTGCCGTTAGTGCCAGTAATTCCTACCCAAGGTAGCGATTGTAAATTTCGCCAAGCGAGTTCCATTTCCCCAATGGTTTCAATACCTAATTGGCGCGCCTTAATTAATACGGGAATATCCCAAGGCACGCCAGGACTAACGACTATTAATTGGGGTAAATTAGCAGCATTCAATTCTAGGGATTGTCCTAGTTTAACGGTTATTTGCTCGGCAGCGAGTTCTTGTTGTTGTTTTAGGAGGGTTTCGGAGGTGTTGCCATCACTCAGCTCCACCTCCCAACCTTCCCTTTTCAACAATCTCGCCGCAGCAACACCGGACTTTCCCAATCCAATAACAGTAGCTCTAGGCATAGATTGCAGCAGAGTGTCCCTGGTTAAGCACTCCCTATACTAGCGTTTCTTGGCAAAAATTACACAGGTTTTTGTTAACCTACGCTACAGATTTTTGACGATCGCACCAAAGTCAGCTAAAACACGGGCATGATTGCGAACTAATCCCAGTAAGTGTAACCGATTCCGCTTAATTTCTGGATCGGAGTCCATAACTAAAACGCTATCTGGCCCATCAAAGAAGCTACTAACTGCCGGAGCAATTTTTGTTAATGCTGCTACTAACAGTTGATAATTTCGTGTCTGCTGTGCTGCTGAGGCAAGCGGTACCGATTCGATTAGGGCATGATACAAAGCGCTCTCAGAGGGCTTTTGGAATAATTCTGGACGAACTACAGTTGTTGGTTCTAGCTGTTTTGTATCCAAATCACCTTGAGCGGCTAATCGTGTGGAACGGTTAACGGTTTCGTAGATGTTATCTAAAGTACCATCGTTGCGGATTTGTTGTAAGTATAAGGCGCGATCGCGGACATCCAATAAATCTTTTAATGTCCGTTCTGTGTATTCTGGATCGTTTTCTCCTAAAACGGCATTTACTAAGTCGTAATCTATCTGCTTTTCTTCTTGCAGTAAAGTGCGGATACGTTGCAAGAAAAACTCTTGTAACGCTGTGGTTAATGATGCCCGATCTTTGTGAAATTTGGCTGCAAAGTCTGTTGCTATTTGTGCCAATAAATCATCTAAATTTATTGGTAAATTATGAAACCAAGTAATTTTAACTACGGCATTAGCAGCACGACGCAAAGCAAAGGGATCGGATGAACCAGAGGGAATTAAACCTAAACCAAAGATACTCACCAAGGTATCCAATCGATCAGCCAAACCGACAATTTGACCTATGAGTGTTTCGGGTAAATTGTCACCTGCTCCCGTTGGCAAATAATGCTGATAAATTGCCTTTGCTACTTCGGCATCTTCACCACTGGCTAAGGCATATTTTTCTCCCATAATTCCTTGCAATTCGGGGAATTCATACACCATTTGTGTTACCAAATCTGCTTTACATAATAAAGCAGCCCGTTGGATTCTTTGGCTTTGATTTTCCGCTAATTCTAATTGGCTACTAATTTGCTCGGCGATTTTAACTATTCTATCTACCTTGGCACGTACCGAACCCAATTCTTCTTGGAAAGTGACTTTTTCTAACTGGGGTAAAAAGCTTTCTATTGGCTTAGTTAAATCGGCTTCATAGAAAAATCTGCCATCAGCTAATCTAGCACGAATTACCCTTTCATTCCCGACAGCAACAATATCTGATTTTTTGGGATCGCCGTTAGAAATAGTGATAAAATTGGGCAATAATTCTTGCTCAAAACTCCCTGGTTTGAATACAGGAAAATAGCGTTGATGAGTAACCATAACTTCAGTAATTACTTCAGTTGGTAATTCTAAAAATTCTGGTTCAAATTTACCAACAACTGCGGAAGGACATTCTACAAGGTTGGTTACTTCCGCTAACAAATCGGGGTAAATTACTGTATACCCGCCTAAATTCTCTGCGACTGCCTTTACTTGTTCTTCGATCAGATTTGCCCGTTCTTTTGGATCGACGGTGACATAAGCAGACTTGAGAGCGGTAACATAATCAGTAGCCTGGGCAATTGTCACAGGTTCAGGATGTAACACCCGATGACCTTGAGAAATGCGATCGCTCTGAATCGTTTTAGAACCATTAACTAATTCTAAAGGCAGTACTGTCTCATCTAACAAAGCTACCAGCCAACGAATTGGTCGAGAAAACCTCGCATCCCCATTCCCCCAACGCATCAACCGCTTACCTTCTAAACCCCAAATCCACTGGGTAACTAGTTCTGTCAAAATTTCCGCCACAGGACGACCGGGGATTCTTTTTTGCACAAAGACAAATTCCCCTTTGTCAGTGGGGCGAAGGAACAGCGAATCTAGTTCCACACCTTGCTTTTTGGCAAAACCTGCTGCTGCTGCTGTCGGTTGACCATCTTTAAAGGCAGCTTGGGCGGGAGGCCCTTTAATTTCTTCTTCTCGGTCTGGTTGCTGTGATGGTAGACCTTGAATTACTACCGCCAGCCGCCGGGGAGTACCGTACACCTGGACACTTTCGCCCTTGAGACTGTTTGCTTCCAGGCTTTGGGGAATGCGTTCCTGCCATTGCACTAAAGCATCACTGAGAAAACTTGCAGGTAGTTCTTCTGTACCAACTTCTAATAGAAACCCAGGCATATAACACTGTTTTCAACTTTGCGTAGCTCAACTTTATCAGTTATTATCAGGCGATCGCTCGTGATTTTTAGCTGAATCAGTCATCGAAGAGAACAAAGGGAAAACCCCATAGTTAAATGGGGGATGGAAGTTAGGTCAGATTGGATTGTAAAACATCGTTATAGACTTGGCATTTTATGCAAAACTTTACAAAAAAAGTGCTTCTCTTTACAGA
>NZ_JABXKI010000202.1 GCF_017115095.1 Nostoc sp. NMS4
CTAATGAACGCTCTACACAAATACCCACCAGCGTATCTGGTTTTACACCCAAAGACTGCAAGTAATGTGCCAACTGATTAGCTTTGGCATTCAACTGGTGGTAAGTCAGTTGTTCATTATCAAACACTATAGCCACAGCATTGGGGGTACGCCGAACTTGCTCCTCAAACAACTGATGGATACACAAATCTTGGGGATAATCCGCTTGAGTCGAGTTCCATTCAACGAGTAACTGCTGTTGCTCAATTTGTGTCAACAGAGGCAATTGAGAAATTCGTTGCTGTGGATTAGCCACAATTGCAGAGAGCAAAGTCACAAAATGACCCATCATTCGCTCAATTGTGCTGCCATCAAACAAGTCAGTGTTGTATTCCCACACACCCACCAAACCTTGGGTAGTGTTTTCCATCGATAAACCCAAATCAAACTTGGCAGTTGCACTTTCTATTGGCAATGAACTAACAGTTAACCCTGTAAGCTCTACTTGCTGTACATCTGTATTCTGAAGCATAAACACCACCTGAAATAGTGGTGTATGTCCCAGATCGCGTTCTGGCTGCAATGCTTCCACTAGCATTTCAAAAGGCAAATTCTGATGAGAGTATGCATCCATTGCCATTTCTCGAACGCGAGTGAGTAGTTCGCTAAAGCTCGGATTACCTGCCAAGTTGGTACGCATCACTAAGGTATTGACAAAAAAGCCAATTAACCCTTCTATCTCGCTGCGATCGCGGTTAGCAATAGGAGACCCCACCAAAATATCTTCTTGTCCTGTGTAGCGGTAAAGTAGGGTATCAAAGGCTGCCAACAGCGTCATGAATAGCGTTACTCCCTGTTGCTGGCTCAGTTGTGCCAGTCTAGCAGTTAGCTCCTTTGAAAGTGTAAACTCTTGATGTGCGCCATTAAAGGTTTGCACAGCTGGTCTAGGTCGGTCAGTTGGTAGCGACAATAGAGCTGGTGCGTTTGCTAGTTGTTGTTGCCAGTACGAGAGTTGAGTTTGCAGTACATCCCCTTGCAACCAGTTTCGCTGCCAGATGGCGAAATCTGCGTACTGAATTGGCAGTGGTGGTAAAGGTGACGGCTGACCTTGAGAGTAGGCATTATACAGCACTGCTAGCTCTTTAACAAACACACCCATTGACCAGCCATCAGAGACAATGTGATGCATACACACCAACAAGAAGTGTTCTGTCTCGGACAGCACTACTAATGTTGCCCTGAATAATGCTTGATTTGCCAAGTCAAACGGAAGAAGCGCTTGTTCTTGCGCTAATTGCTGTCTTGCAATTTCTTGTTCTGCTGGTGAGAGATATTGCAATTCAACAACTGAGACTGTCCAATTCGTTTCTATTTGAATGATTTGAGAAGGTTTTCCATCAACTATGACGAAGTTGGTGCGTAACGCTTCGTGGCGATCAATAATTTCTCGCAAGCTTTGTTCTAAGGCTGCAACCTTGAGAGTTCCTACTAGATGTAAAGCTATGGGTATGTTGTAGAAGGAGCTATTCGGTTGTAACTGGTCTAAAAACCACAAACGCTGTTGAGCATAAGAAAGTGGTAATTCTGCATCCCTTGCCCTTGGTAAAATGGGTAGAGAAATTACTTCTATCTTTTGTTGCTGCAACTGATCAATAAGATGAGCTAATTCGGCAACTGTCGCGGTAGCAAACAGACTACGCAATGGTAGTTCTACTTTCAAGCTGGTGCGAATGCGTGAGAGCAGTTGGGTTGCTAGCAGCGAGTGTCCCCCAAGTTCAAAGAAGTTATCATGTATGCCTACCTGCTCCAGTTTCAGCACTTGCGCCCAAATTTGTGCCAGCATTTCTTCAATTGGCGTGCGTGGGGCGACAAATTTTTCTAGCAGTGTTCTGTCTAACTCCGGTTTTGGCAGTGCGCGGCGGTCTACTTTGCCGTTGGATGTCACGGGTAAGGACTCCAGCAGTACAAAGGCTGATGGCACCATGTATTCGGGTAGCTTCTTTTGCAGTAAGCAGCGAACTTCACTGAGTAATAAACTCGAACTGCTCCAGGTCGGTTTTACAGAATCGCTGACTAATCTGCTACCAGGCTCGTCTGGGAGGTACTGCTTTATGGATGGTCGTCTGGCATAGATATTGTACAGCCCAGTATTTTCTAATACAGCATCCTGCTCTATAGTTAGGTCGTATCCATGTTCTTTTAGCAGGTCTGCAATCTCCTCCAACCTACTGTTAATGTTATGAACCTCTACAACTATCTGCTGAATCTTTTGCCAATCTTTTTGTTGGATGCCAAAAAGCACATCCCGCTCACTTTTCTCCACGTCGATTTTTAGTAAATCGATCTTCTCAACGCCATGCTCATCCATCACCTCAGAAATTGTTCTTAAGTGGCAAGTGAATTGCTGACTCTGCAATTTTTCTGTTAGCAGTTCATCAATTGCCTGACTAGATACTCCTGTGTCATTTTCTCCAATATTTTGTTGTTTGAACAAAAATGATTTAAGTACCTCTCGCTCTTGATCGGTATCTGCAAAGCGCCCGGAAATGACGGAGACTTGAGGATAATATGTAAAAATGTCACTCTTTGTCTCGCTGGAAAGACCAAGATTAAATAACTTTACATTTAAGCCATAGCCCTCAGTATTTAGGCGTAACAGATCAAAAACAGGTGGAATTGGCTCAAATGCGTAAATAGAAACATCTTTACATCTTTGACCTGCGAATAGTGCGAACAGACCGATATTTGCACCGACATCAAAGATACAATCCCCTTCATTGATGGTAATACCATGTTTTAAATAAGCTTGTTCCTCCCAAAGTTCTTTGTAGACGAATTCTGTTTCGTTTTTATTCAAATGGGCAATCACCATGCCATTTGGCAACTCATAGAGTAACTCTTCATTCAGCAGACCTTTGTTTTTAAAACGAAGTAGTTGTAGAACTGGGAAGGCATACTCTTGGTCGGGGACAATATAAGCTACCAGACGCTTATTGTCAGGATCGTCTTCACGGGCGATGACTATAGTTTCTCCTACAGCCTGGTGTTGTGTTAGCACGGCCTCAATTTCTCCCAACTCAATGCGGAAGCCCCGCAGCTTAACTTGATTATCGATACGCCCCAGATACTCAATATTACCGTCACTTAAGTAGCGGGCAAGATCGCCAGTTTTGTAAAGCCGTGAATGCAGATCGTCGCTAAATGGGTTAGGGATAAATTTCTCGTTGGTTAAACCGGGGCGATTGAGATAGCCTCGTGCCAACCCCACACCACCGATGTGCAATTCTCCTGGTATACCAATCGGCACTGGTTGTAAGTGAGAGTCTAAAATATAAATTTGTGTATTGGCGATCGCACGACCAATAGGCACTATCCTAAGATTTCCATCTGGAAAGCATTGCCAATAAGTGACATCAATTGCCGCTTCTGTTGGCCCGTAGAGATTGTGCAATTCACAGTCTAACCGAGCGAAAAAGCGTTCCTGGAGTTCTTTTGGCAGAGATTCGCCGCTACAGATAACTCGTTTTAAGCTACCACAATTTTTTACACTTTCTTCCTCTACGAAAGCCCGAAGCATAGAAGGTACAAAATGCAGTGTAGTCACCTGCTGTTGCTGAATTAGGTTGGCCAAGTAAGCACTATCTTTATGTCCACCTGGTTTAGCCAAAACTAAACGCGCTCCAGTTATTAATGGCCAGAAGAACTCCCAAACTGAAACGTCGAAGCTAAAAGGAGTTTTCTGTAAAATGCAATCTACTGGTGTTAATTGATAAGCTTGTTGCATCCACAGTAGGCGATTGTAAATCCCCAAGTGAGTGTTCATTGCTCCTTTGGGTTTTCCAGTCGAACCGGAAGTGTAAATCACATAAGCCAAGTTACTATCTTGCACACCAGTAATTGGATTATCCTGACTTGACACAGAAATAGATTGCCAGTCAGTATCTAAACATACAATTTGCGCTTGATGCTCAGGCAGCCTTTCAATAAGTTGTTGTTGTGTCAGCAGCACTCTCAATTGAGCATCTTCAAGCATAAAGCTCAAACGCTCTTGGGGATAGTCTGGGTCAAGTGGTACATAAGCCCCACCCGCTTTCAGAATCCCCAACAGTCCGACAATCATTTCCAATGAGCGTTCCACATAAATGCCCACTAGTACATCTGCTTGTACGCCCAATGAGCGCAAGTAATGAGCTAACTGATTAGCTTTGGCATTCAATTGGTGGTAAGTCAGTTGTTGATTTTCAAACACAACTGCGATCGCATCGGGGGTAAGCTGAACTTGCTCCTCAAATAACTGATGGATACACAAATCTTGTGGATAATCAGCCTGAGTCGAGTTCCATTCAACTAACAACTGCTGTTGCTCAGGTTGTGTCAACAGAGGCAATTGAGAAATCCGTTCCTCTGGATTAGCAATAATACCTTCAAGCAACGTCATAAAATGACCAGTCATTCGCTCAATGGTACTGGAATCAAACAAATCAGTGTTATATTCCCAAAGCCCTACCAGTCCAGTAGCAGTATTCTCCATTGATAAAGTCAAATCAAACCTGGAAGTTGTACCTTCTACTACCAGTGGACTAGCGGTTAACCCAGTCAACTCCAATTGAGACATGGGAGCATTTTGGAGGACAAGCGCCACCTGAAATAGTGGTGTATGGCTAAGATCCCGTTCTGGCTGTAATGCTTCTACTAACATTTCAAAAGGCAAATCCTGATGAGAGTATGCATCCATCGCCATTTCCCGAACACGACCCAGTAACTCACAGAAACTAGGATTGCCTGATAAGTTGGTACGCATCACTAAGGTATTGACAAAAAAGCCAATTAACCCTTCTATTTCACTGCGATCGCGATTTGCGATCGGTGTCCCCACCAAAATATCTGCCACACCTGTGTAGCGGTAAAGTAGAGTATCATAAGCTGCCAACAGCGTCATGAACAAGGTAACTCCTTGCTCTTGACTTAACTGTATTAACCCACGAGTTAGCTGCTTGGAAAGTGCAAACTGTTGATATGCCCCGGCAAAACTCTGCACAGCAGGTCTGGGTCGGTCTGTGGGAAGCACTAATAAGGCGGGTGCGTTTGCTAGTTGTTGTTGCCAGTAACTCAATTGCCTTTGTAGTACATCCCCTTGCAACCACTGTCTTTGCCAAATTGCAAAATCTGCATACTGAATCGGCAATGGTGGTAAGGGTAAGGTTTGACCTTGAGAATAAGCATTGTACAGTGCTGCTAACTCCTGAACAAATACACCCATTGACCAGCCATCAGAGACAATGTGATGCATACACACTAACAAGACGTGTTCTGTCTTATTAAGCACTACTAATGTCGCCCTAATTAATGCTTCAGTTGCTAGGTCAAAGGGTTGAATAAGTTGTTTTTGCGCTAATTGCTGTATGGCAATTTTTTGTTCAGTTGTGGATAAATGCTGATACTCAACAACTGAGAACGTCCAATTTGTTTGCGTTTGAATGATTTGAGAGGGTTTTCCATCAACTGTGATGAAGTTGGTGCGTAACGCTTCATGGCGATGAATAATTTCTCGTAAGCTTTGTTCTAAGGCTGCAACCTTGAGAGTTCCTTGAAGATGCAAAGCTGTAGGTATGTTGTAGATGGCGCTGTTCGGCTCGAACTGGTCTAAAAACCACAAACGCTGTTGACCATAAGACAGTGGTAATTCTGTATCTCTTGCTCTTGGTAAGATGGGTAGGGAGGTTTTTTCTAAGCTTTGTTGCTGCAACTGCCCAACAAGATGCGCCAATTCAGCTAGTGTTGCTGCGGTAAACAGACTACGTAACGGTAGTTCTACTTTCAAGCTGGTGCGAATGCGCGAAAGGAGTTGGGTTGCTAGTAGCGAATGTCCCCCAAGTTCAAAAAAGTTATCGTAAATGCCTACTTGCTCTACTTTCAGGACTTGCGCCCAAATTTGTGCCAGCATTTCTTCAATTGGGGTGCGCGGGGCGACAAATTTTTCTAGCAGTGTGCTGTCTAACTCCGGTTTTGGCAGTGCGCGACGGTCTACTTTGCCGTTAGATGTCAGGGGTAAGGACTCCAGCAGTACAAAGGCTGATGGCACCATATAGCCGGGGAGTTGGTTGGCGAGGAACTGACGTAGTTCTGCGGCTGTAGAAGATTGTTTTACCTTCGGCACTACGTAAGCTACTAAACGTTTGTCGTCAAGTTCATCCTCTCGTATCACCACCACGCTTTCCCACACAGTTGGATGTTGCGCTAGTAATGCCTCAATTTCTCCTAACTCAATGCGGAAACCGCGAATTTTTACTTGTTGATCGATGCGCCCCAAATACTCTAACTCACCATTGGGCAAGTAACGAGCTAAGTCTCCTGTTTTGTATAGTCGTGCTTTTGAGTTGTCGTTAAAAGGGTTAGAAATAAACCTCTGTGCTGTGATTTCAGGGCGATTGAGATAGCCACGCGCTACCCCAGCACCACCAATATACATCTCGCCAGGAACCCCAATTGGTAATGGTTTGTGATGTTCATCTAGCACATACACCTGTAAGTCCCGAATCGGACGACCAATTACACTTGCCGTGCCATTCAAATCGGCTTTGCTCAATGGACGATAAGTTACGTGTACAGTAGTTTCTGTAATCCCGTACATATTCACTAACTGTGGCAATTGGTCGCCGTGGCGTTCAAACCAAGGCTGTAAACTCTTGAGTTCTAAGGCTTCTCCACCGAAAATTACCAAGCGTAAGTTCAAATCGCTAGTAGTCGCTATTGACTGTTCGGCTTGAATCAATTGGCGGAAAGCTGAAGGTGTTTGATTGAGAATTGTGACTTTCTCTTGACACAATAATTCGAGGAAGGATTCAGGCGATCGCGTCACTAAATAAGGCACTACTACCAGTCGTCCACCATACAATAAAGCTCCCCAAATTTCCCACACGGAAAAGTCGAATGCATAAGAGTGGAACAGTGTCCAGACATCATCTTGATTGAAGCTAAAAGATGCTGCTGTGGCTTCAAATAGACGAACTACATTTGAGTGATTTACTAAAACGCCCTTGGGCTTACCTGTGGAACCCGAAGTGTAGATGACATAAGCTAGATTACTTGGTGTCGCTGTGTTTTTCGGATTTAATTCGGTTTTTTGAGCAATTTTTTCCCAGTCGCTGTCCAAGCAGACGACACGCGCCTGGTGTTTAGGAACAGACTCTACTAATTGCTGTTGGGTCAGCAGCACCGAAACTTGAGCATCTTCTAACATGAAGCTTAAACGCTCAGTCGGATACTCTGGGTCAAGTGGCACATAAGCACCGCCCGCCTTGAGAATACCTAATATTCCCACGATTGTTTCTAGCGATCGCTCCACACACAACCCAACCAGCACATCTGCTCCCACGTCCAAAGACTGCAAGTAATGCGCCAACTGGTTAGCGCGACAGTTCAACTGGTGATAAGTCAGTTGTTGATTTTCAAATACAACTGCTACAGCATCTGGGGTTCGCTCAACCTGTTCTTCAAACAATTGATGGATACATTTATCCTGGCGATACTCCAGTTGTGTGTTGTTCCACTCAACCAATAACTGGTGTTGCTCAACTACTGTAAGCATTGGCAATTGCGAAATCTTTTGTTGTGGATTAGCCACAATTCCTGACAGCAAGGTTACAAAATGCCCCAGCATCCGCTCGATAGTGCTGACATCAAAAAGGTCAGTGTTGTACTTGAAAATCCCAGCTAAAGAAGAACTTGCTTCTGCGATCGTCAGATTTAGATCGAACTGACCCTCCATCTGAGGTATTTCAAAAGGTTTGAGTTTAATTCCTGCTTTATCTACTTCACCTCCTAACCACAGTTGTTGCGTATGCTCAAACTGTCCCAAGTTCTGGAAAAGGAAGTTGAATACAGCCCCAAAGATAGGAGAACGGCTCGGATCGCGCTGTGGCTGCAATCTTTCTACCAGTAGAGCAAAGGGAAAATCCTGATGCGCTAATGCTTCTGATACTGTTTGGCAAACTTGAGTCAGAAACTCTTGAAAACTGGGATTTCCTGAAAGATTCGCTCGCATAACCACTGGATCGACAAAATAGCCAATTAGTGGTATGAATTCCGGTTGAGTTCTACCTGATGTGGGCGCGCCAACCAGAATATCCTCTTGCCCTGTGTAACGATACAAGAGAACCTGAAATGCAGCTAGCAGAACTATGTATTGGGTCACGCCTTCTGTTTGAGCTAGCTTTTTCAGTTGTTCTGTGAGCTTTTGGGATATTTTGAAATTATGAGAAGCGCCGTTGTAGGTTTGTATGGCTGGTCTTGGTCTATCTGTTGGCAAGTTGAGTACAGGCAACTCTCCTGCGAGTTTTTGCTGCCAGTAGTTCCACAGTTTTTCTCCTTGAGTACTGGTTAATAATTCTCTTTGCCAACGAACGTAATCTATATAGGAGTGCTTTAGAGGAGTTAGAGATGACTGAACACCTAACTCTAGTGCAAGATAGACGGTTATTAACTCTTCTATTAGTAATAGTACAGACCAAGCATCAACAGCAATATGGTGTATCGTCACTAACAAGATATGTTCCTGCTGTGAGCAACTGAACAGACGCACCCGCATTATCGAATCGTTTTCGATGTTAAAGGGTTGTTGGTATTCTTGAAAAACTCTTTGCTCAAGCTCCTGCTCTCTCCAATTAGAGGCATTTATCTGCTGAAAATCTGTAAACTGAGTTTGATGGATCTGTTGAACAACATTATTATCTTGCTTAAAAAACTTGCTACGTAATTGCGGATGACGGTCAAGAATAATGTGGAAGCTTTTTTGTAAAGTTGTAACATTTATAGGTGAACAGATACGACAGGTAAAAGCTACATTATAGGCTGCGCTTTTAGGTGCTAATTGCCACAGAAACCACAGGGATTGCTGACCGTAGGAAAGAGGATAAATATTTAAAATATCTGGGCGATCGCGTAGTAACCGTAAAATTTCAGTTTTGTGCTGTTTGAGTTGAGCAATGACATCAGGAGTTAATAGACTTTCAGAACCATCTATTAGCAATTTTTCTCCATCATGCCCTAGCTCAATTCCTTTAAAAGAAATATCTTGTAAAAATTCTAATAAATTCATAATTCTATTTTAATTCTATTATTACTACTTGTGATATTTATTAGTTGAAATGGCTCATTACTTTCCTCTTGAACTTCTTTGTCTGATTCCTTATCAGAATTTAAGCCAAGTTCTTCTAATAGATAATCAGTTAGCAAATCTACAGTAGGATACTTAAAAACTAAATTTAGCGGCAAAGAGCATTTTAAACTCTTTTGCAGGTGATTTTTCAAATCTAAAGAAGTTAGCGAATCCATCCCTAACTCGAAAAAGTTTTTCTGTAGATCAATGGATTCTGATAGATGCCAACCGAGGACTTTAGCCACTACTGAAAAAATATGATCCTGCAAAAGTTTTCGGCGCTTGGTAATATTTGTTGTCTTTATTTGTTCAACCATCTCAGATTGCATAACCACAGTTTTTACTGAAGTTTGTAAAAAGTTAGCGAACAACGGCGAAACTGAATTGGATTTTTCTAAAAACTGCACCCAATTCATAGGCATAACTGCAACTTGAGTAGAGGATTGACACAGTAATTGCTCCAGAGCAACTAATCCCTGTTCTGGGGCAAACGTTCCAATACCCCGTGTTTTTGTTTGCTCATCAAGTTGACGCTCTGCGAAGGCTCCTACTTGCGACCAAGCTCCCCAGTTAATGCTCAAACCTGCTAGTCCTTGAGCCTGGCGATGATGGGCTAAAGCATCAAGAAAAGCATTGGCTGCCGCATGGTTGGATTGACCTGCATTACCAAGTAAAGAAGCTATAGAAGAAAACATCACAAAAAAGTCTAAAGGCTGGTTCTGAGTTAAAATATGCAGATTCCAAGCTCCTTGTACTTTTGGAGCCAAAACTTTTGCAAAGCGTTGCCAGTTTTGTTGTTGTAGAACGCCATCATCCAAAACACCAACAGAATGAATAATTCCGCGCAGTGGCGGTATTTGCTCAATTTCTGAGAGTACTTTTGTGATTTGTTCGACATCAGACACATCGGCCTGAACAACATTTACTTGAGCGCCAGCTTGTTTTAATTCTTGAAGTTGCTCATGAACAGAAACACTTGCACTACTACGCCCAACTAACACCAAATGCCTTGCTCCCCGTTGCACCATCCAACGAGCTACTAATAAACCCAAACCACCCATACCGCCAGTTATCAGGTAGGTACTATCTTCACGGAACCTTAGAGGTTTGGGTGCTGCTGTTTCTAGATAATCTTTAGGCTTCTGATAACGAGCTAACCTAGCGACATAACGCAGTTGGTCTGTAAAGGCAACCTGGTCTTCTGTAGTCGGGAACCAAATTTCCTCAAATAAGGCTTGCACAACTCTTGCATCTGCCTTTGGAGCTAAATCTACGCGTACACAGTTGAGTTCTGGATGTTCGCTAGCGATCGCCCTTGCCATTCCCCACAAGCTTGATTGCGCTACTCCTTCTAGGTTAGCGATCGCGTTTTGCCCAGCGTAGGCGATCGCCACTGCTCCCTGAGTTACTAACCAGAGGCGAGGATAAGCAGATAAATTAGTCCCTGTCAATGCCTGGACTAAATGCAAGGTGCTACCACATCCTAGTAAAGATGCCGCAGTTAAATCGGTTGCGGTGAGTTCTGCTGCTTTAACTGTATCTAAACTCCAGCAATGAACGACACCATACAAATTCAAGGGTTTGCTATTGATTACCTGCAATAGCTTTTGATAATGTTCTGGGTTGCTTGGGTTAATTTTGAATTGTTGCTGGTCTAATTGTTCATATTCCTCACCAACAAATACCAAGGTACAAAGTTGTGAGTGAGTCTCTAGCTTGTCAGCTAACTGTTGCGCTATACCTTGCCGATCTGCGAATAACAGCCAATGTTTTTGCTCAACTTGTACCGACTCATTTGCTGATGGTGGTACTTGTGCCAACATTACCATTGCTGGAGATAAAACGCTTTGAGTAGATGATATATTGACTGTGCTTGTAAACCCAGTTTCTTGCAATACTTCTTGCCATTGGTCAGCACTAATCAAAGGATAGTCTGGGCGCAAGTGTAAATCGCTAAATCGCCACCATCCTGGAGTTAACCCAAAGATTAAGTCCAGCCAACGCTGACGCTGAGTTGTTTCCAATAAAATTAATATGCCTTGTGGTGCTAATAATTGCTTGGTGTGTTTGAGGGTTTGTTGTAAATGTTGGGTAGCGTGCAAGACATTGGCAGCCACAATTACATCATATTGCTGCTTTTCAAATCCTTGGCTAAAGGGGTCTTTTTCAATGTCTAATAGTTGATATTTTACAAATGGGAAATCCTCGAATTTCTCTTGGGCTTTTTGAGTAAAAGAGATCCCAATATCGCTGAAGTGGTATTCGGTTTGCTCACAGGACAAATGTGGTAGCAGGTAAGAGGTTGTTCCACCAGTTCCCGCGCCAATTTCCAATATTCTTAATCCCCGTCCAGTTGGTAAATGCTCGACAAGTGAAATTATGGCTTGTTGAGCTAAGATATTCGTCACTTTTGTCAGTGGCGAATTCTCATATAACTGGGCTGTAGTTGAGTCGTTTTCGGGGAAAAGTAATTGCAATGGATCGCATTTGCCCCTTAGTACTTGGGCTAATGATGGGCCGCAACGTCCTAGAAGAGTTAATTCAGCATTTGCTATTGGATATTGAGTTAGTAGGGCATTTAATTCAGCTTGCGGCTCGCTGTCTTCTGGTTCGCGGATAACTTGCCATTGCAAAGCTTTTGCTTCTAATACCCCTACTTCTGCTAACATCTCTAGTAGTCGCTTGAATAACCGTTGATGTTGGCTGACTACTCTTAACTGGTTAGCGATCGCCGTTGTAGTGAAGCGTTGCCCTAGTTGCAGTTTCCACCCCATTACTGTCAGGGCTTGCAGCACATAGTTAATACTGAGTGCTTCTAACTGGCTGACTGCTGCCTCATAAACTTTTAGCTGTGGTTCAGCCATTAATTGAGAATATTGTGTCTGAAGTTTAGGACTAATTTCTGCAAGTGCTGGCAGGTAATTTGGAGACAGTTGCTCATTGCTAAAGCGCACTTGAGGTTGCCACTCTACTTCATACAGCCAATTCTCTACAAAATTTTCTTTGAAGTCTAGCTGGAGATTTTGCAACAAAGTATTAGGAGTTGCTTTTTTAGCCTCAAAACCTTTGATGTCTGCAATCAACTGCCCGTTAGCGTCAAATAGCCTGATATTTACTACAAGACTGTCTGAATCGGAGTTTTCAGACTGCGTAGGCGTAGCCCGTCGGAGACATCGTACTGCATGACACCATAACTGCTGACTTTGGGGACGTTGGTAAAATTGGAAACTCTCAATTGCGAAGGGTACAAAAGTGTCTTCGCTAGGGAAGAAAAAGCTGGTCAGTTGCAAGCAGGAATCTAGAAGACCTGGATATAATTGATACTTCTCTAAATCATCTACTAGATCAAGCCATTTAAGCTTGGCTAGGGCTTCTCCTTCTCCACACCAGACACAATCAAGCCACTGAAAGCTTGCACCAAATTGAATCTGCCGCTTTTGCCAACTTTGGGAAATTTCCCCAGCAGCTATTTGTTGAGTACAGCGCGTCTGTATCTGTTGGAGAAAGACAGTTTCTAGTGCAATGTTAACGCCTTGTGAAATTTTCCCTGTGGCATGGACTAGCCACTGATTTACCTGAGTACTACCATTGGGAACTGTATCAAAGCTGATGAGTTTGAAAGATGCGCTACTTTCCTCAAAAGACAGTACCAGCTGTACTGTGCGTGCTTTATCTTCGGGGATAACCAATGCTTGAGGAAAAACTATATTTTCTAACAGACATGATTCACTAGCGAAAGTCAATCCTGCTGCACCCAATAGCAAGGAGAGATAACAGGCTCCAGGCACAACAATTTGGTTATAAACTTGATGATCTACTAAGAACGGTAGGGTTTGGCTACTGAATTCAGACTCAAACAATATTTCTTTGCTTAAGGGCAACTGAAGCTTTTTGTCTAATAATGGGTGCAGTTTTGTCGAGTTTTGTTGCCGTTGAGGTTTAGGGGGCGTACTCTCAATCCAATAGCGCTGTCGTTGAAACGGATAAGTGGGTAATGTAACTTTCTTGCGGAAATAGTCGCAGTCAAACCTTAACCAATCTACTGCCATTCCACCTACATATAACTCACCCAAACTAGAAAGCAACTGTTGCCATTCTGGTACTCCCGGACGCAGAGAAGGCAACCACAAACCCACACTTTCAGGCAAGCACTCACGACCCATACCCAACAAAATTGGCTTAGGCCCAATCTCTAAAAAGACTTCATGCCCAAGTTGATGCAATGTCTGCATACTATCGGCAAACCGCACTGTTTGCCGGACGTGATTCACCCAGTATTGTGCATTGGTGATATTCTCGTCAGCAAGTTGTCCGGTGATATTAGAGACTAATGGTATCTGGGGTTGATTGTAGGTTATTTGACTAGCTACTTGCTCAAACTCCTTCAACATGGGTGTCATGATTGGAGAATGGAAAGCATGGGATACTTGTAACCGCTTTGTTTTCACCCCCTCTGTTGACAGTTGCTGACAAATAGCAGCAATGTCTTCACTGGCTCCAGAAATCACTACACTTTCGGGCCCGTTGATGGCTGCTAATGCCACTGTGTCATGAAATGGTGCTATAACTTCCCGCACTCTTGACTCTGAAGCCATCAGTGAAACCATCTCGCCTCCAGAAGGCAGTTGCTGCATTAACTGTCCCCGATAGACAATGAGTTTAAGTCCATCTTCTAGGCTAAAAACGCCAGCCACACAAGCAGCAACATATTCGCCCACACTATGACCCATCACCACATTTGGTTCAATGCCCCAAGATTTCCACAGTTGATACAGGGCATATTCAACAGCAAACAATGCTGGTTGGGTATAGGCGGTTTGATCCAACAAAGATGATTGCTCAAGAGCCTGGGTAGGATAAAGTACTTCTAACAAAGAATGCTTCAGATAAGGGCGGAGAATTTCATCGCACTGCTCGATAGTTTGGCGGAAAATGGGTTGGCTATCGTAGAGTTGGCGACCCATATTGATGTACTGGGAGCCTTGACCAGTGAATAAAAAGGCTATCTTTGCTGGCTTTTTGTCAGGTTTATCGCTAATTAAGCCGGCGGTGTCTTTCCCAAATACGAAAGCAGTGAGTCGATCGACCAACTGCTCTCTAGAGTCGGCCACAATAGCAAGGCGGTAGTCAAAATGCGATCGCCCAGTGTTGGCGGTGTAACAAATATCTGCTAACGATATCTTCAAATCAGATATTAAATAGGTTTGATATTTTCTTGCCAGTTCCTCTAGAGCCTTATCAGTTTTTGCCGAAAGTGTCATCAAGTGGCTTGGACGCTTAATTTTCGTCACCACTATTTCTTCTGGCACTGACGACTCTTCTAGGATTACATGGGCATTAACACCCCCAAAACCAAAGGAACTTACGCCTGCTCGTCTAGGAATAATTTTTCCTTCTTTTGTCTTTAAATGTTGCCAATCTTTTGTTTCTTTAACTATATAAAAGGGGCTACCATCTAACTTGATGCGAGGATTTAATTGCTGAAAGTTGTTCAATCTCGGCAATTTTTTATATTTCATTGCCAATAATACTTTTATGATCCCAGCAATACCTGCTGCTGATTCTAAATGTCCAATATTTGTTTTTACTGAACCTAATCCACAATAGCTTTCTGCGGTTAGTTCAATACCATAGTGCTGATATAGTTGTGTATATGCTCGTTTTAAAGCATTAATTTCAATTGGATCGCCTAACGGCGTAGCTGTTCCATGAGCTTCTATATAAGATACTGTATCAGGTGTAATATTTGCCTTTATACACGCAGACCTTACAACTTGTGATTGAGAATAAGCATTGGGAGAGGTTAAAGTACGAGCATGACCACCATGATTTATGGCGCTCCCTTTAACTATTCCATAAATATAATTTTTATCCTCAATTGCTTTTTTCAAAGGTTTTAATAAAATGACACCTGCCCCTTCACCTCGCACATAACCGTCTGCTTGAGCATCAAAGGTTTTGCATTTACCTTCAGGTGATAACATACCCAACTTACTAAAAGAGATATAACTAGTCGGTGTACACAATACGCTGACACCACCAACTAATGCCATCTCACATTCATTTTGATTGAGTGCATTCACTGCTTGGTGTATGGCTACAAGTGAGCTAGAACAAGCAGTATCTATAGGAATACTCGGCCCATGAAAGTTGAAAAAGTAGGAAATCCGATTTGGAATAATAGAAGTATATGTACCTGTAGAATTATATCCTTCAATAAATTCACCCTTATCTTGTAATTCTTTATAATCAAAATTACAAACACCAATAAAAACACCAACGTTATTTCCTGATAATTCTAATGGTGAATATCCAGCATCTTCTAAGCATGACCAACTCAGTTCTAGCATGATCCTTTGTTGAGGATCTGTCCGCCGCGCTTCTCGCTCTGATATCTGAAAAAATTTTGCGTCAAATTTATCTACATCTTCGATAAATCCTCCCCATTTACTATTACTTCTATTGGGAAGTTCCATATTTGAAGAATAAAAACTATCAATATTCCATCGCTCTTGAGGTATCTCCGTTACACTATTAACTCCTTTCTCTAAATTTTCCCAAAACTCATTATAATTATTCGCTCCTGGAAATCTACACCCTATACCAATAATGGCGATCGCCTCTGACTGAATATTAATATTTTCTGCTTCATCATTCATAATTAAACTCACTAAAAACTAACTCTAACTCTTTAACTGTATTAGCTTCTACATTTTCCTAAATATTCTATTTTTTTAAATCAATATTACCTTGCTGTACCCTTGATGAAAATGAGTTGACTTATATAACAAGGTTTTAGCTCTTCTATAATAAGTAAATCTTTAATTTATTTGAGAAGAAATATTACAGATTCAGTCTTTTTAGATTTTGCATAAATAGCCTTGATAATGGCTTTAATCACACACATATCCCATTAGAGTATCTCCTACAACCGTTATTAGACCAACATCTCTATACCTCCTACGATGCCAAACGGAGTTGCCAATGCTGTAAGGGTGGCTGCGATCGCAGTATAACTAACTCCTGATATGACTGATGATTTTACTCTTTTTTGATAAAGACTAATTTATTGTTCAAACAAACTTGTTTTCTTTAAATTAACATACTTATAATTTCAATTTAAGCATAATCTCATTTTTTTAGAGAAAATGCAACAGTATTTAAAACAATTAACTTAAGAAACTTAAGAAACTTAAGAAACTTAAGACAGATATTCTTTCTTAACTGCCACTTAACTTTCCTAAATTTTTTAAGTTTCTTAAATTCCTTAGAATCATTACTTCTTAACTGTCTTAACTGTCTTAACTGACCTTGAAAAAATATTTAATTAATGATATACATTTAAGTTGGAAAACAAGTTAATTTTTTTAAGGAAAACTTTATGCCTACAAACACAGTCAAAACAGTGGATGTTGTAGCGGTACCATTTTTTGCGCGTTTCTTGGAAGAGCAAGCTACTGAAGGAACAGAGGTTCCTTGGACTTATAAGTTTCCTTCAGATTTGGAAGATAAATAATTTATTTACTCTTTTACATCTGAAAGTATAGCCGTAGCCACATAGGTTAGGACATAATGACAAGCGTGAATGCTAGGAATAGCAATAGTTTTACCTCCTGCCTCCTGCTATACCTTTCTTATCGGAAAGATACCTTGTAATTGGCTAAATCATAATTTAATAGAGTAGCAGTTATCAAATAACTGAAAGCTACTCTTAGAGAGGCGATGGCGCAGAGCGATCGCCTACGGCGGACGCTTTCGTATTGCCTTGTCCATAACATGGAGGTAATTGCTTTTTATAGATACCTAAATTACTTAAAGTTTTTGGGTTATAAAAAGCGATTTGTTTGCTATTGCTTAATAGCTACCTCCTAAAATTTTCAAAAAAGTATATTTTATGCACCTGTCTCGTGATGTGGTTTTATTAATCAGCCACAGTGGTGATTTCTTCACAATAGATAGAGTGGCAGAAGCCTTATCAAAAAAAGGGGTGCAACCATTTCGTCTAGATACTGATAAGTTTCCTCTAGAAGTGCAATTAACAGCACATTTTGATAAGTCTAAAAGCTACCACACTATAGAATGTAACAACCACTCTATCAGCACAGAGCAGGTGCAAGCTGTATGGATGCGCCGGATTTGGGAACCACAACTGAGTCAAGAATTAGCGCCAAAGTTTCGAGAAGCTTGTATTAGAGAATCACTTGCAACTTTAGATGGTTTTTGGGACAGCCTCAAAGGAGCTACGTGGGTAGATAATTTAGAGCGGATAGATTATGCAAGTAACAAGCTGCGTCAACTACGGATTGCGTCTGAAGTAGGTTTTGTTATTCCCCAGACTCTTGTCACCAACAAAGCCCAAGCAGCACGAGAGTTTTTTCAGCAAGTCAACGGCAAAATGGTGAGCAAGCTTTTAACTGCTCTTTCCCGGAGTATGGAAGCTAACTCCTCGTTTTTTCTTTACACCAGCATCGTCAAGGAAGAAGACTTACAAGATGCCGAGTCACTACGCTATTGCCCAATGGTTTTTCAAGAGCAAATTCCAAAGCAACAGGAATTACGGGTGGTGTATGTGAATGGTAATGTATTTGTGGGGGCGCTAAATGCAGATGTGTATGCAGCAGCCAAAGTTGATTGGCGTAAACCTGGTGTTGAGGTTGGCGCATGGCAACATCACCAGCTTCCTGATGAAATAATTCGTTGTCTTAAAGCCTTTATGGGGAAATGTGGGCTGTTGTTTGGAGCGTTAGATTTCATCGTCACACCATCAGGCGAATACGTCTTTTTGGAAATCAACCCTGTGGGGGAGTGGGGAATGCTGGAAAAGGATCTAGACTTACCGATTGCAAGTGCGATCGCAGATGTTCTTGTACCAACTCGTAATTCGTAATTCGTAATTAAGAAAGTCAATTACTGTAGGGTATCTTAGGCGCAACTCAATTATGACTGTATTAATAGTCACGTTTAGCAAAGACAACGAAAGCATTCCTCTAGTCATCAAAGAAATTGAGGCTAGAGGAGAAAAAGCATTTCGGTTTGACACAGACAGATATCCCACCGAAGTCAAGCTAGATATTTACTGCGGCGTTACTGAACGGGTAATTATTACTGATGGCGAACAGAAGCTAGATTTGAGTGAAGTCTCCTCAGTTTGGTATCGGCGGATGCGCTACGGAGAAAAAATTCCCGACTCAATGGACAAGCAATACAGAGATGCATCAATTAACGAGTGTCGCGCCACAGTCAGGGGTATGATTGCCAGCCTTCAGGGATTCCATTTTGATAAAATGTCCAATGTGGATCGGGCTAATAATAAGCAACTACAATTGCAAGTTGCACGAGAAGTTGGTCTTGTAACTCCACGTACTCTGACTTCAAATAATCCAGAAGCAGTCAAGCAATTTGCTCAAGAGTGTAGCCAAGGTATAGTTACCAAGATGCTTTCTTCCTTTGCTATTTATGACGATCGCGGGCGAGAAAATGTTGTGTTTACCACTCCAGTTACAAATGACGATCTGGAGAATATGGAAGGACTGCGTTTTTGTCCAATGACCTTTCAAGAGAATGTGCCCAAGGCGCTGGAGTTACGGACAACGATTGTCGGACACCGCGTATTTACTGCCGCAGTAGATTCCCAAAGCTTGTCAGGATCTACTTACGACTGGCGCAAAGAAGGGAGAGCCTTAGTTAAAAATTGGCAGCCTTACGATTTGCCAGAAGATATTGAGAAAAAACTGCTCAAACTGATGGCTTATTTTGGCTTAAACTATGGAGCAATTGATATTATTGTCACCCCCGATGGTCGGTATGTATTCCTTGAAGTTAACCCAGTCGGGGAATTTTTTTGGCTGGAGATATATCCACCACACTACCCCATTTCGCAGGCGATCGCAGAAGTATTACTGACTAATAAAAATTAGAGGATTGAGCCTTGTGTATTTTTATTGTCTTCTATTTTGAAAGGTGTTAGTGAGTTTTCACTATTAAGTTTATTAATATTAAATTACTTATTTAAAATTACAAATCATTGATATTTGGAGATTAAATACTTGTGCTCAACCTAGTAAATACACAAACAGTTTTAACATTTGATGGGGTAAATGATTATATAGATTTTGGCAGAAACGATATTGGCGGCGTTTTCGCTCAAGGGAGTTCAGCTTTTACGGTTTCAGGATGGGTAAATCCACATGAACTAACAGATAAAGCCACTAGTTACGGGACGCGCAATGTATTTTTTGCCCGTTCTTCAGAGAGATTCAGCGATAATTTTGAATTCGGCATCAGTGAAGCAGGAAGCCTAGATGTCTACATTGATGAAAGTGTTAGCAAGGGTATCAAAACCTTTGGGCAAGGAGAATTAACTATAGGACAATGGCACTTTTTTGCTATTGTTTTTAATAGTGGTCGACTAACCGTATACCTTGACGAGCATGAATACAACGATTCTCTTAGAGGTTCGTCTTTAAACAAAGCCACAAGTTCTATAACTCTGGGAGCAACGTTACACAAACAGGTCTATTTCAAAGGACAATTAGCAAATATTAGTGTTTGGAATTATCGCTGTACTCAAGCAGAAATCCAGACTCATCGTTGTGGGCAAATAGTCGGAGATGAATCAGGATTAGTGGCTTACTGGAAATTAGACGAAGGGCAAGGTACAACTGTCAAAAACCAAACTGGAAAGTCCTATCAAGGGAATTTTCGTGGTAATCCTATTTGGACTTTAGCAGAAATTCCATTTGCAACACAATCATCAAATCCAGTTCCATTTGCAGCAGAATTATCCAATCAAGAAGATATTCAAGAAGAGATCCAAATTGAGACAGCAGTTATTCCCGAAGAAAATATCTCAACACTAACCACAAATTTATTAGCAGCAACAGTATCGTTAGTAAGCGACGAAGAAGACCAACCAAAGGAAATTCAACAGACAGAAACAAACAGCGAAGAATCCGAGATTATTCAAACTGCGATCGCTCTCAGTCCAGATGACGAGGAAACCAAAACAGACCAAATTGAAAATCCCGTCAATATCCAACAAGCACAAATATTAACTCACGAGGAATCGCCAGAAACTATGAATACAAAAGCCCGTCCCAAGTATAAAATACTTTCCATTGATGGAGGCGGTATTCGAGGCATTATTCCGGCATTACTCCTATCAGAAATTGAAAGGCGGACACAAAAGCCTATATTCAGTTTGTTTGATTTAATTACTGGCACTTCCAGCGGCGGAATTTTAGCACTTGGACTAACTAAACCCCGATTAAGTTCTGATGTATCTGATAACTTGCCTGTAGCTGAATACACTGCTGAGGATCTCCTACAGTTATTTCTTGAGTATGGAGTAGAAATATTTTATGAGCCGTTGTTTGAAAGACTACTTGGCCCATTAGAAGATATATTTCTCCAGCCAAAATATCCTTCCGAAAGCAAAGAAGAAATTTTCAGGCAATATTTTGGTAACGCCCTTCTAGAAAATAATCTTAAAGAAGTTTTTGTAACGAGTTACGATATCGAGCAGCGAGTTCCGATATTTTTTACAAACAAACTAGAAAAACAGCAAACAGAATCTAAGAATTTTCAGAAGCTATGTGGGGGTTTTTCGCTCCTAGATGCGGCATTGGCAACTAGTGCCACTCCGACTTACTTTGCTCCTCATCGGATTGTAAACCCCCACAATAGCGGCATCGCCTATACTTTGATTGATGGTGGAGTATTTGCTAATAATCCAGCCCATTTAGCTATTTTAGAAGCACAAATTAGTAGTAAAAGAAAAGCACAAAAAGTCCTCAATACAGAAGATATTTTAGTAGTTTCTTTAGGTACAGGTTCGCTCACGAGTGTCTACCCTTATAAAGAAGTCAAAAATTGGGGACTCTTGCAATGGGGAAGACCGCTTTTAAATATTATGTTTGACGGTAGTAGTGAAGTGGTAGCTGGAGAATTAGAACAATTGTTTGAACCTAGTGAAAAAGAAGCTCAAAGTTTTTATTATCGCTTTCAAACATTGTTAGATAGTGAACTAGAAGAAATAGATAATACTAAACTCCAAAATACTCGTCAGCTACAAGCTATAGCCCATCGACTAATATCTAACAAAAGTCAAGAAATCGATGAACTGTGTAGTCTTTTGTTGGGCTAAATCAGATTTCTTACATCTTGCACCAACTAGTTGGTGCAAGATGTGAGATTTTTAATTTCTTCACAAAAGAAATTAGTAATGACTCTCTTAGTCATGTTTTCACTTTATAAGGATTGTAGGTAAGTACAATGGATGAACTCGTCAAAAAAATTTCTGGTTTAGGGCTTCCTGGCATACTTTTCGTGATAGCAACGGGTGCATCAGGGGGTAATGTCGCTGCCGTTGTCGCTATGCTTTCAACGCTGGGCGGGCCTTTAGGCCTCTTAGGAGGTTTAGGCTTGCTTGGGCTGGTAGCCGTTCTAGGGGAATATATAGCGGGATTTGGAATTGAAAACATTCTCAAGCTCGTCTATACAGAACGTAGCAAAACTGAATCTGTCAGATTTCTTCTCAAAGAAATTCAAGAATTGCCCATTTCAGATGAGTTAAAACTCAAACTGAAACATCATATTAGCCCAGTTGTCGTTACTGAGCCTGACCAAGGCCCTTTTCCGAGAACAGTCGAAATTGTTGATGAGGAACCATTGATCTAGTGCATTCGATTTGCTCCCCCCTAGCCACGCCAGTTGCTAGACTGCCTTAACGCTTATAGCGTAGCTGAGTCCACTTAAAAAGGGGGGAAATTTAACTGAATTCCTCTTTTTAAAGAGGAATTTAGGGGGATCTACAAATCTCGAATACAACACCATAAAAGTTTTCAGACATTCTCTAAAAGGAAAAATGACC
>NZ_JABXKI010000189.1 GCF_017115095.1 Nostoc sp. NMS4
GTGCTTATCTCAATGGATTAATCTTTGCTCGCTAAATAAAAACTGGGATGCTCCCCTATCTTACCTATGGCTGCTGGTCAAATAGGAAGATATATATTATTAGATAATCAGAGAATCACCCTTGAGTTTTGGCGATTATTATTAATTTTAATATTTGCTTCAGGTTTATTTATACCTGTAGTTCGTGGATTAGAAGTAGCGTCACTTGCAAATATTTTGATACTAGTTTTTATTGGAATATTTAGCGGTTTTTTTTTAGCGGAATTGTAGAAAGCTTAGGGGGTTTAACTTTTCTTGTTGGTATATGTATAGTTGTAGGATGGCTTGGAGAAATTACTACAGCTATTTCTATAGTTTTTATGTACTCCCTTTGGAAAAGGTTAGGTCAATACTTAATCTTGATAGTATCTGGGTTAATGCTTGCAATTTTTACTATGCTTGCAATGAATAGCCCACCTCCTTCAACACACACTGAAGGTATGATAAATTTTATCACAGGGTTGGCAATTATTATTGCAGGTGCAATCATTGCACAAAAAGCTATTAGAGGCTCACCCAAGTTTGCCTGGATTATGGAAAAAGCAGTTTTCTGGGCAGCAACGGGTGGTATATCTTTTTATGGGGCAGATTTAACAGATATTTCTTTAGATAATATAGATTTAAGCCATACAGACTTGAGAAAAGCGAATCTCACCCGCACTAGCTTTAAAGGTGTAACTGGTTTAGAATTGGCTCGATTACAAGGCACTATATTAGAAGACCCTAGAGTTAGAAAATTGCTAATAAGTAATAACGGACGTAGTGAAGATTTTACTGAAGCAAATTTACAAGGTGCAAATTTACAAGGCGCAGATTTGAGAGAAGCAATTTTAGTTAAAGCTCAAGTATTAGATGCAGATTTTTCTCGTGCATTACTCACAGATGCTTGTATTCAAGACTGGAATATCAATAAGAATACTTGCTTTCAAGATGTTGATTGTAAACGTGTTTACTTAAAGTGTAGCTTGCATGGAAACTTTTTAGAGCCGAAACCAGATAGTGGGGAATTCCAACCAGGCGAATTTGAAAAATGGATTACAGATGTCAGAGATACTATTGACTTAATTTTTCAAAACGGGCTTAACTGGAGGGCTTTTGCATTTTCTCTGACTCAAACTGCTATTAATAATGAAGGATTAGGCTTATCTGTTCGTAGTATAGAAAATAAAGGTGATGGCGTAGTTGTTGCTAAAGTAGGTGTTTCTTTAGAGACTAATAAAACTGCAATTCACGAAGAAATAAGCAATCATTATCATCAAGCAGTTAGTACAATTGAGGCTAAGTACGAACTCGTGCTTCAAGCGAAAGAAGGGGAAATACAAAGATTACAAACTTTTTATGATTCGCAACAAAAATTTATTCAAGGATTAATTACTGGAATTGCCGAGACAAAACGAGAAGTTATGATCAAGGGCGAAGGAAATCGTATATACATGATGAATCAAGCAGGTGACATTATGGAAAGCAATAATCAAAACATCAACGCAGGTGGAAATGTTGATATGTCTAGCGGTAATAAGATTACCGTAGGTGGCGATGTCACAAACTCTAACTTGACACTGGCAGATGCAAACAGTCAAGTTAGTAATTCGATTCAGCAACTTAGAGATATTAGTACTGATACTAGTGACGAACTAGCAAAGATTTTAACGACTTTGCAAAAATCCATCAATGATGAGCCAGCCCTTTCTGAAAATCAAAAAAAAGAGGCGCTAGAAGCTGTAGAAACTATAGCAGAAGAAGGGAAAAAACCATCAGGAGAACGGGTAAACAAACTCTGCTCTATGGCTCTCAATGCCCTTAAAGGTATAGCATCTGCTGTTACAGATGCTAGTAAACTAGCTGAAGTTTTTAAAACTTATCTGCCGACTCTTACAAGCATGCTGGGTATTTAGGCAAGGAATAAAGACCAAAAGCCAAAGATAACAGCAGTTAATCTGTAATTAGACGTAGAAATTAGTGCATTAAGTTTGTACTAAAGGTAGGCAATGAAAACTCATAAATTTGATAAATTGGTTGTAGGATAGGCTAAAAATTGTCCGTTCTTTTTACCAAGGAATTACTGATGAATTATCAAAAGCTAGATGCTGCACTTGCTACAGCGCTAAATGGTGTTCAAAACGTAGAGGAACCCAGTTTGGCGGTTTTTATCCATACTGAACCAATTTTAACCTCTGCTGCAACTGCTGTTTTAGAAAGTTTGGGTGTCAGTGGTGTTAGCAGTGGTAAAGATATTTTCACAGCAACACTGTCAGCAAATGCCATTTCCCAGTTATCAGAGCAACCTTGGGTGATGAGTCTGAAGCGATCGCAGCAATTACGTTTGGTTAATAAGAGAATAGGTACTGGCAAGTTGGGCGTTTAATATATTATCAATTAGACTGATTTTAATTGAATAATACCTTTATCAAAAACGCGATTATTAGTAGCGATCGCACTTATTTCTATTCTATCTTTATACACCTCATAAGAGGCAAAACTTAAGTCACTGGTAGAATATTCTGTCCACTCAGAACGCCCGACAGGACGATTACCAGCACCTGCGCCACAAATTAAATAAGTTGTACCAGCAATAGCACGAGTGCGTTCATAACTATGTTCGTGGCCATTGATGTAAAGTTGAACGCCGTATTTTTGAAATAGGGGAGTGAAAGTTTTAATAAAATCTGGATTACTCCCATACTGACCCGATGAATAAATCGGATGATGACCAAATACTACTTTCCAAGGAGCATTACTAACACTTAATTCTTTTTCTAACCAACTTAGCTGATTTTTCCAATCAGCATTACCGTTAGTATCTAAAGCAAAAAATTGCACAGTTCCCCGACGAAATGTATAGTAACGTCCCTTCATATTAAAGCCGACATACTTGATTTGTGGATCGCCATTGGCGGTACGAATATCATGATTACCTAAACAAGCTTGAAATTTCACACCTTGCTTGAGTAAAGGTTGATAAGGACGCTCAAAAACTTCGCCGATTTTCTCAATTTCGCCGTTATTGTAAATGTTGTCTCCAGCTAAAACGACTAAATCATAAGGATTTTTCTGATGATATGCATTCATCGCTCCAGCGACGGCATATTGTCCTTTAGCCCCAGTTCCCGTATCTGCTACAGACACAAAACGTAATAACAAGTCTTTTTTGGCTGGGTTGGCGGCTATAGCTGTTGTTGAATCGCTAATATCAGCACTTTGATGATTTTGATCAGCAAACATCCAGCTTAAAGAACCTGTACTAATAGCGCTGACGCTACTTAAAAATACAAATTGACGGCGTTTCAGTTTCATAAGTCACCAAATTTAATAAATAGTCAGTTTAACGCAAACAATGAGCAATGAAGTGATACATTAAGGCAAAAGAAGGCAGCACCAGTAATAATGTACGTTGTTTGTCTTTGATTCGCTGCTTTTGGTGAAAGTTCCATGTCACAAGACAATCAGTCAAAACCGACGGATGAGCAAATAACTCAACCTCCTCAAAAACCTTACCAGAGAGTTCAGCCATTTTGGAAGGCTAAAATTATCCAACTTCTCCAAGGGACGATTGGGGTTTTAGAAGTAACGGTAGAAAAACTGGAGACAGCACCGCCACCTGGTACTGTGGAAAAACCTGGTTTTTTCCAGCAGTTTCAGTTGTGGTGGGGTGGAGTGTTAAGGACAATCCGCTTGTTTTTACCATCGAATTTGTCAACAAAGTTATCAGATACAGCAATGACAGGAATTGTGACTGGAATTGCTGTAATTCTCCTTTGGACAACTACGACTATCTTTACTGGTAAACCTACGGAAGTCGCAACTGTTCCTCCGGTTGAAGAGGTTCCCATACCAACACCAACGATAACTACTCCACCGGAGTCAGTCGCACCAGTACCACAGCCACCAGAGGAAATTACGCCGCCAGAAGTACAAACTCCCCCAGCAACGCCGGAACCGGAACCAACGCCAATCCCAACACCAACGCCAATCATAGAATTGACACCTGAACAAGCCTTGATTGCGGCTATTGAAAATCAGGTAGCCGAAATTAGCGATCGCATTGCCTCTGGTCTGATAAAGTCAATTCAAGCCAACTTCCGTACAAGTAACTTGACTGTCAAAATTAGTGATGATTGGTACACTCTCAATGAATCTCAGCAAGACAAACTAGCTGCGGAGATATTACAACGCTCTCAAGAACTTGATTTTACCCATTTAGAAATGATCGACTCCCAAAATAGGCTAATAGCTCGTAACCCGGTTGTTGGGACTGAGATCGTTATTTTTAAACGGCAAATAGCAAGTTAAAATAATTCGTAGTTCTGAATTTAGACGTTTAATTTTAAGCATTTATGTTAGACAATATTTCGCTATTGATCAAAGCTTGTGAGAACTTAAAGATCGACTATGAAGTTATTCATCCGGCTGAAAACTTAGTAAAAATAAAACTAAATAATAAACAACATTATTTTTGTAATTATAGTACTCCGATCATAAATCAGGCAGTAGCACAAATTATCAAAGATAAGGAATACACTTACCATATTTTAAATAAAAAAGTTAAACTTCCTCGGACAGTAGGTTTTCTTTCTCCCTTTTGCGATCTTCAATATAAGAGTTACTTAAAATTTCCCAGCTTGGAAGATATCATATTAGAAATAAAGGAAAATTTTGAAACACCAGTGATTATTAAAAGAAATTCTGGTGCGAGCGGGCATAATGTTTTTTTATGTAAGAATATAAATGAAATTGAAACTGCTTTAAAAGAAATTTTTAATATGAATAATAAGTATGATTACGTCGCTCTTGCTCAAGAATTTATTGACATCAAATCTGAATATAGAGCGGTTTTCTTAAATAAAGAGTTAGTTTTGCTCTATGAAAAAGATATAACTGATGCCAAATTTGTCGGTAATCTCAGTCCTCTACACTGGCAGGGTGCGAAAGCCAGGTATATCAACAATCCACAAATATTATCAGACATTGCTAATTTCACCAAACCAATTTTTGAAGAATTAGACCTTGATTATGGTGGTTTAGATATCGTCTTAGATCGAGATAATCAATATTGGTTAATTGAAATCAACTCTCACCCAAATTTTGGCATTTTTATTAGAGATAATGGAGAGGAGTCTGTGTTGAAAATTTTTGAAAAAATGCTCATTAGCCTAGCCTCAAATTGAATAAATAAATCATCACAAAGACGGCGATTCATCGCGTCTCTTGCTTAACTCCTAACTCACTACTCTCATTGCCTGAGTTGGTATCCAGACAGTAAAAATTGAGCCAATACTAACAGTTGATTCTACTTCAATTCGACCCCGATGGAGTTCTACAAGTTGTTTAGTTAAAGCCAATCCCAGCCCAGTGCCTTCGTAGCGGCGGCGATAGGGTGTATCGAGTTGCTGAAATTTCTCAAACAGTAATGGTAATTGTTCTTCAGGAATACCAATGCCGGTGTCTTCTACTTGAAAAATAGCTGTATCATCTTCCACCCAAAAACGCAAGGTAACAGTGCCACTTTCGGGGGTAAATTTAATCGCATTAGTTAACAGATTCGAGAGAATTTGTTCTACTCGTTCGGCATCGGCGGTAAAGCGATCGCGTCTGGGATCGATTTGCAAATCAAGTATAAGATTAATTTGTTCACTTGTGGCTTTTTTTTGCAGTGACCTGATAGCATTTTCGGCAACATTCACCAAAGAAAATTCCGAAATATTTAAAGCTGCCTTACCAGCCTCGATTTGCGATAAATCAAGGATGTCATTAATCATTTCTAATAAATGTTCTCCACTATCGTGGATTGTTTGCAGATAATCTCGTTGTCGTTGACTTAATTCACCCAAAGGCCAGCGTAACAACGTCGAAGACATCCCAATCACATAAGTTAGAGGCGTGAGCAATTCGTGACTGATAGTAGCGAGAAATTCACTTTTGAGACGGTTAGCAGCTTCCGCCGCGAGGAGAGCATCACGTAGTCCTATTGTGCTTTCAATAACTCGTTGTTCGAGAGTTTGTTTTTCTTGGGTGAGGGTTTGCATTAACTCAGCTTGGTGAATTGCGATCGCTAATTGTTCTGCGATCGCAATTAGCAAGTTTTTTTCGCTATCATTCCATTGGTGGGGTTCATCGCAATGATGAGCAATCAGCAATCCCCACAGTTTGTCCTCAAACATAATCGGTGCAGCCAACTTAGCCCTAACTTGGCATTCCCTTAAAAAATTCAACAAACACTCTTCCAGAGCATAAGTTTTTTCGACATCATCCACGGCTAAGGTAAAACCTTGGCGATACTTCTCCCAACATTGAGAGGTTCGGATAAAGCAATTTTCTTCTGTGTAATTTAACACCGATGTAATCGCATCTGTAGCACGGGCTTCATAGACAATATAACCTCTATCTTTTTGACAGTTTCCTAATAGAGGTTGATTATTTACTGATACAAAAGGCGAGTGTATACCGTTGTTATCGTGTATAGAAAAATAGATGTCGGTAGGTTCCCTAACTGATAATTCTATACCTGTTGTCAGTGCCGTTTTATTGAAAGGAATACTATCAGACTGGTATTGTTGAGCCTTGACTTGGGAACCTGCAAATTTATATATTACTAATCTGTCTAATTCTAGAAACTCACGCACCTGTGTAATTGCCGTTGCCATAATCACCGGTAAATCTAGGCTTTTGCGGATCTGTGTTGTTACCTGATTTAACAACCGCTCTTGGGAAATCTGTTTTTTTAAAGCATCTTCCACCGGCTGACAGATATAAACTGCCGGATCAATTGGGCTTGGAGGTGCTATTATTATTTCTTGGTTTGGCTGAGTTAGGAAATATTCTAATAACAACAACGTGAATTGACTTTGGAGCGTGGCATCATTAGGTCTAATAATTTGCTGATAGCGTTCGAGATTTTGGTGAGTATCAGAATCGCACTCAAACAAGTTTCTCAATTCGTAGACAAAAGAAGCGATCGCATCCAAATTAAATGTCAACCGAGCATTGATTCCTGAATAACTTCCCTGCTCCTCGTCAAAGTTTCCTGCCAAAAGGACACTAAACCGCTCAGAAACCACTAATGTAAACCTTTGCCTTTGCCGCACTGGAGGTATACAAATTCGCACCAGAACAGCTTCTGTGAGTACCAGAGGGTCACATTCTACAGTTTGAGCCATCTGTTCTAACAATTCCCCAAGCTGATTAAATACAACAATAGGCAAGGTTCGACAAAAGCTCAAATCAGGAGAACTAAGCATTTTCAATCATTTTAGTGAGAGGGGGCTAAATGCAGGGAAAAAAATTTGTTTTGATTATGTATTAACCAACAGTTTAAAACGGTAAGACAGGATTATGCATCGTACAAGTAGCACATCGGGTGGATGGAATCAGTCAGAGGGTTTAATTTTTTTAGAACAAACTCCAGCGCCTTTCGTGTTGATTACGGCTGCTGATACCGACATTCAAACTTTAGCGGCTGCGGTGACAAAATTACCTGCAAGCTTTCCGGCATTAAGAGTCGCCAATCTGTTGCAATTGCAGCAACAATTAAGTATAGATACTTATGGAGAACAAGTTTTAGAACTTGCCCAAGTAATTATTTTGCGCCTATTAGGAGGACGTTCTTACTGGGGTTATGGATTAGAAGTAGTGCAAGAAATTGTGCAACGTAATGGTAGAACCCTCATTGTAATGCCAGGGGATGACGCTTTTGATCCCGATTTAATTTCCCAGTCTACCGTGCCTTTGGGTATTGTTAACCAAATATGGCAGTATTTTAGCGAAGGCGGCGTGGAAAATTTCGTTAATGCTCTGCAATTTATCTCCGATAGTTGCTTGTTAACTGCATATAATCCCCCACTACCTCAATCGATTCCGCGTGTGGGATTGTATGAATGGGGAGTGGGGGAGCAGGGGAGCAGGGGAGCAGGGAGCAGGGAGCAGGGGGATAAATATGCCCAATGCCCCATGCCCAAAATCGGCATCCTTTTCTACCGTGCCCATTATTTAGCGGGAAATACTAAGGTAATTGATGCTTTATGCGAAGCTTTGGTACAAAAAAATTTACAACCAGTGCCAGTGTTTGTTTCCTCATTGCGTGAACCCGATGTGCAAGTTGAGTTAAGTGAATTTTTTCAACCCAAAGAAGGGGATTCAATAGCTGTGCTGCTGAATACCACTAGTTTTTCTCTAGCACGCTTGGAAAGCGAAACACCCCAAACCGAACTGTGGCAAAAATTAGATGTGCCGGTGTTGCAGGTGATCCTCAGTGGTGGCTCAATTGAGCAGTGGGAGTCACAGTTTCAAGGGCTTTCTCCCCGTGATATTGGGATGAATGTGGCGCTACCGGAAGTAGATGGGCGGATTATTACTCGTGCTGTGTCTTTTAAAGCATTGCAAACTCGTAATCCCCATTTAGAAACAGATGTGGTAATTTATGAACCGATGAGCGATCGCATCGAGTTCGTTGCTAAACTAGCAGCAAATTGGGCGCGTCTACGTGACAAACCACCCCAAGAGCGGCGAATTGCCCTAATTTTGGCAAACTACCCCAACCGCAATGGCCGCCTCGCCAATGGTGTGGGACTGGATACCCCAGCTAGTTGTGTAGAAATCCTGCAAGCGTTACATCTGGCTGGGTATGAAGTAGAAAATCCCCCTGCTGAAGGAGATGAGTTGATTCAACGGCTAACAGCTGGCGTAACCAATGATCCAGAAGGTAGAGAATCGCTTCCAGTACATCAAAGTGTTTCTTGGGAAGAGTATCAAGAATATTTCGCTTCTTTACCGCCAGCAGTTCAGCAAGGTATTAGTGAAAGGTGGGGAAATTTAGAGCAGGGAAGCAATCAAGAATTATTCTCCCCTGCCCCCCTGCCCCCCTGCCCCTCTGCCTCTATCCCCGTTCCCGGAATTCAACTCGGCAACATCTTCGTGGGAATTCAGCCAGCAAGGGGTTATGATAATGACCCCAGTTTGAATTATCATGCACCGGATTTAGAACCAACTCATGATTATTTAGCTTTCTATTATTGGGTTAGAGAAACTTTTGGTGCTGATGCTGTAGTTCATGTGGGGAAACATGGAAATCTAGAATGGCTACCGGGTAAAAGTCTGGCTTTATCGAGTAATTGTTATCCAGAAGTAGCTTTTGGCGCACTTCCCCACCTGTACCCGTTTATTGTGAATGATCCTGGTGAAGGTTCCCAAGCCAAACGTCGCGCTCAAGCGGTGATTATAGATCATCTCACGCCGCCCATGACTCGCGCGGAACTCTACGGTTCTTTGCAACAATTAGAAAATTTAATTGATGAGTATTATGAAGCGGATAGTTTAGATCCTTCGCGTTTGCCGGTGATTCGCGATCGCATTCACGAACTAGTAATCAAAGAAAATCTCCATCTAGATTTAGGAATCCAAAATGAAACAGAAATTTTTAATTCTGAATCTCTGGTTTTGAATTCCATCGGTGGCTATCTGTGTGAATTAAAAGAAGCCCAAATCCGCGACGGGTTGCACATTTTTGGGCAATGTCCCCAAGGACGGCAATTAAGAGATTTAATAGTAGCGATCGCTCGCATCCCCAATCGCCATTCTTCAGGCATTACCCGTGCGATCGCTCAAGATTGGGGTCTAGATTTCGACCCCCTCACAGCCGATTTGTCAATGCCTAGCGGCGAATACTCAATAGTCAATGGCACAGAATGCCGTACCCTCGGCGATATCGTCGAAGTCCTAGAAGAACACGCCGCCCTCTTAGTAGAAAAACTAATAAATCAGGACTCAGAATTCAAAATTCAGAATTCAGAATTTAGGAATCAGGAATCTTGTAGAGACGAGATTCATCGCGTCTCTAGCTGGATACGCGATCGCCTCCTTCCCGCCTTACAACAAACCGATCAAGAAATCACCCATTTATTACACGGACTCGATGGCGGTTACGTCCCCAGCGCTCCATCTGGCGCACCCACACGCGGCCGCCCGGAAGTTCTACCAACAGGGAGAAACTTTTATTCTGTCGATATTCGCGCCATTCCCACAGAGACAGCTTGGGATATCGGCAGAAAAGCTGCCGAAACCCTGGTTGAATATTACACTCAAGAACATGGTGAATATCCTAAAACACTAGGTTTATCAATGTGGGGAACAGCCACCATGAGAACAGGCGGTGATGATATCGCCGAAGCCTTAGCTTTACTAGGAGTCCAACCTGTATGGGATGGTGCAGCGCGACGAGTAGTAGACTTTGAAATTTTGCCCCTAGCGATTTTGGGGCGGCCTCGTGTAGATGTCACCTTGCGAATTTCGGGATTCTTCCGCGATGCTTTTCCCAACTTAATTGACTTATTCGATCAAGCAGTGTCAGCAGTAGCAGACTTAGATGAACCGCCAGAACAAAATCCCTTAGCAAATGCAGTTCGCCAAGAGACTGATTTGTGGACAAGCCAAGGATTAACTATACAAGAAGCCGTGGTGCGATCGCGCTATCGCATCTTTGGTTCTCGCCCAGGTGCTTACGGCGCAGGACTCCAAGGTTTAATCGAATCGCAAAACTGGACAGACGACGAAGATTTAGCCCGCGCCTACATTAACTGGAGTTCTTACGCCTATTCATCGGGAAAAGAAGCAGGGGGAGCAGGGGAAGCAGGGGAGGATAAAATTTCCAGTCCCCAATCCCCAGTCCCCAGTCCCCAGTCCCCAATCCCCAATACCGAAGCCTTCAAACAACGCTTGTCTCAAATGCAAATTGTCCTGCACAATCAAGATAACCGCGAACACGACCTACTCGATTCTGATGATTATTACCAATTTCAGGGTGGCTTAACCGCAGCCGTGCGTTCTCTACAGGGGAAAAATCCCCAAACTTATTTTGGTGATAATTCTATACCCGCCCAACCAAAAGTCCGCCAACTCAAAGAAGAAATTGCACGGGTATATCGTTCTCGCGTAGTTAATCCCAAATGGATCGCCGGAGTCATGCGCCACGGTTACAAAGGAGCCTTTGAAATGGCGGCGACGGTAGATTTTTTATTCGCCTACGATGCAACCGCAAAATGTGCTGAAGATTACATGTATCAAGGCATAGTAGATGCTTATTTACTCGATCCAGTTGTTGTAGAATTTATTCAGGAAAAGAACCCTTATGCCCTGCGTGATATTGCTGAAAAATTATTAGAAGCACACAAGCGCAATTTGTGGGAGGATGTAAATATAGGAACATTAGAAGCTTTGAGGAACCTAGTACATCAAGCTGAAGCGGTTATCGAAGAAAAATCAATGGTGTAGGAATCAAATATGGAAAATCTTGCGTATTTGCACCTAGCTTTCGCCTACGAAGACAGCACACCCAGTGAATTGGTCTCCCTCAGTTCTTTGTTTAAGGACGCAGCTGCACCAGACTGGAAAAGGCTTTCAGGTAGGGCTTGGAAGTATATGTTGCCCCTTGCTCTGTCTTTATCTATTCTTGGCGCTGTTAGCAGCGTCATGGCACTAGAAAAAGGCGATCAAGGACCTTCTGTCAGAAATCTCCAACAAAAGTTAAAAACAGCAGGTTTTTACCAAGCTTCTGTTACCCAAGTATATGACGTATCCACACAAGAAGCTGTGCGGCGCTTCCAAAAGGCTGCTGGTTTACCAGTGGACGGCATTGTTGGAGCGGGGACCCTGCAAAAATTAGAAAATTGGCAAGCCAAAAAGTCCACAACTGTGGCTACACAAACTAAAAAAACTACTGCTGTAAGCGCACAAGCCAAAAAGCCCAGCACTACTAGTTCAGCTAGTTCAGCCACCAGCAAGCGCCGCAATCCCAACTACCTGGCTAAGGGGGATGAAGGTGAAGATGTGAGAGCTTTGCAAGAGCGGTTAAGAGTTGCAGGTTTCTATTACGGAAACGCCACGGGCATATATGGCCCCATTACCGAAGAATCTGTCAAGCGGTTCCAAGATTCTTACAAGTTAAGCGTTGATGGAATTGCAGGCCCCGCAACATTGGGTAAATTGCCGGGAACTGGCATTGGTGATGGAGAAGAGGCTCCCAAAAAGATAGTCAATCGAGATAAACTCCGTGTAGGCGATCGCGGCGAGCCAGTTAGAATTGTTCAAGAACAATTGATCCAGGCAGGATATTTAGAGGGAGAACCAAATGGCTACTATGGCCCCTACACTGCCGATGCTGTGAAGAGATTTCAAGCAGCTAATTTCTTAGCAGCAAGTGGTGTTGCTGGCCCAACTACGCGAGCTAAGTTATATAGCTCAGTTAATACTGCTAGCAAAAGCGAATTTAATACCTTAGAAATTCAAACCCGACTACGAGAGCGAGGTTTTTATAAAGGCAAGCTCAATGGTGTGATGGCAGATGACACCAAAAAAGCGATTAAACAAGCCCAGGAATTCTACGGCATCAGTCTCAAGGATCTTAAGAGCGGACGCTTTTAACATCCGCTTTGGTGTCGTTAGTATCAGTTCCCAACTGGTTACTTCCCTCCAGTAACAGAAATTACAAACTGCTCAGATTCCATTTACTTGGTTAATTTGAGTAGTTTTGTTTTATAGCCGTAGTGGTCTGTCAATAAATAATTGATGGATAAATTCCCTGTAGAGAAGGCGATTTATCGCGTCTCTCTAATCGTCAAAATCAATTTGACAGACCAGTAGTCAGATATGTTAGGACAGTATTGATTACTCAAAGCCTTGATAAAACTCAGAACTCAGAACTCAGCACTTTCCTATATCGTCCACCCAAGTGCTAAAGCGGCATCAGCGCCCGTTGGCACTTGGGACACACTGCATGAATGGTCATTTGGCAGTCTAAGAGGTGAAAACCTTCTTTTTGAGCGGTTTTTGACCCAATTTTTAAAATTGAGTCATTTTTAAACTCAATAGTTGAGTTGCATCTAACACAAATTAAGTGATGGTGATGATGAGGATAGGGCTGGTTAATTTCATAATGCTTATGTCCCTCGCCCAGTTCTAGTTCCCGTAAAATTCCCATCCTTGCCATCAACTTCAAAGTCCGATAAATAGTTGACAGACTGATCCCTTCACCATCAGTTTCGAGCCGATGATAAAGATCCTCCGCACTCAGATGTTCTCCTTGCGGAAGTTCTTGAAAAATGTGTAAAATTGTTTCGCGCTGGGGAGTTAAACGCCAGCCTCGTTCGTTCAGTTCTGCCTTGAGTGAAGTAGTTGTGTAGACAGTCATACTAATAGTTCTCAACAAAGCTTGTTAGTTGAGAATATAACAAATCTTGGGAGCAATTTGCAACAATCATTGCCTATTGAGAATTTATGCTAAATATTTAAGAACAATTCATCAAATCTCCATCCAAATTCAAATAATAAGCTGTAATGCATTTAATTTGCATACAGCTAATAATTAGGATACTTGTAAAGATTGCATCCCTTGACTTTGAATTTTGCATAAGTTAAATTTGAATTGCTTAGTTGCTCCCCACCTTCAAAATATCTGAGCAAAGATTTGGGGAAACTCTTGTACAATTAAATGCAAATTATTTGCTACAAGACTATAAAAGGCTTTTGACCTGGGAATCAAAATAAGCCTTTTGTCCCTAGTCATTTGTCAAGTGTACTTTTCTAATGACAAATGACTAATGACAAATGACTAACTCAGAGACTCCAAATAGTCGCGGATGAGGTTGCGACGCTTGGGTTGACGTAGCTTTTGCAAAGCCTTGGATTCGATTTGTCTGACTCGTTCCCGTGATAAATCGAGAGCGCGGCCAATTTCTGCTAGAGAATAAGGATGACCATCAGCCAAACCAAACCGCATTAGAATTACATCGCGTTCCCGGCTAGTCAAATCTGATAGAAGATGATGCAAATCTCTTTGTAAAGATTCTCGCATTAACATCTCTTCTGGAGTTACGCAGTCAGTTTCGAGTAATTCGCCTAACTCAGTGTCTTTATCCTTTCCTACTTTGGTTTCCAAAGAAACAGAGCGAGGAACCCGTAACAAAACTTCTCGGACTTGGGTTGGTGTCATCTCTAACTCAGTTGCTAAATCCTCTAGAGTTGGGGTGCGACCTTTTTCTTGAGCAATTTTGCGTTGAGCCTTTTTGATTTTGTTTAACTTTTCGGTGATGTGAACCGGTAGGCGAATCGTGCGACTAGAAGTAGCGATCGCCCTTGTAATACCCTGACGAATCCACCAGTAAGCATAGGTACTGAAGCGATAACCCTTAGTTGGGTCAAATTTTTCTACAGCCCGCTCCAAACCTAATGTACCTTCTTGGACTAAATCTAATAATTCCAAACCACGATTTTGATACTTCTTAGCAACAGACACAACTAAGCGAAGATTCGCCTTAATCATGTGTTCTTTTGCTTGGAGTCCTTGGTACTGAACTTGCTCTAGCTCTTCTACAGTCAACTTGGCGATTTCAGCCCAGCGACGTTTGCCATTTGCCAAAGTTGGCCTAAGATCGGATAAAACTATATCAGCAGTGGCAGCCCATCTTTCCAAAGATGGGCGATGTCCTAGTTCCGAGGTTAGACGTTCTTGAACTTCAACTAACTTTAGATAGGGTGTAATCACTTCATCTCCTTGCTTGGCGGCGTTAGCAAGTACTATCCGCATCCGCAAGTAGCGTTGGACTTTTTGAGCTTCTGAAACCTCTTCATCGCGCCCCAACAAGCGAACCCGACCAATTTCTTGAAGATATAGACGTACTAGGTCTGTACTCCGACGGTTAGTGTTAGCAGCAAAGTTAGCATTGTCAGCAGAAGCCATTTCTAGCTCCTGTAGGTCATCTACCGATAACTCACTGTCATCAACCGTGAGATCCGAGTCCAAAGCCTGGCGGGACTTTTTGGTGTTGTAGGGGGCATCTGCGTAAAAAGATGTTGCTGGCATAAAGATCGTCTCAATGGCTCCAGGTAACAATAGATTTCGGTCAGCTTAGATTACGGTCAGCTATTCAACTGTTGCTATTGTTCCCGTGATTAACGATGAACTAACATGGTTGAACGTTCCATTACAATTTTTTTAGAAATTAACTGTAAGGGTTTTATTGGATACATTATTACTGAACTTAATCGGCTGCTAAAGTTTTGATTCAACCAATAGCTATTTAAATCCACAGCTAGGCTTTCAATATTTCAACTACTTAGTTAACATTTCAACCTTGATGGTTTTTTGATAGTAACTTTTGTAACACAGTATAAACATCCTTCAGTGAATGTCATCTTTATAATTGGCATAGTCACATTTACATGGCTACAAAAGTCATATCCTGACGATTTACCAATTTTTTCTCAGGATTATTAAGGTATAAGTAGAACTAATAGATATTAGGGAAGTGATTAGCATTAACGGCAAAAATTCTCTCGACACGGAGATAGCAGATGCGGATAAGTTATCAAGCACCCTCTCCGTGTTCCTGTGTCGTCTTGTATGTAAGTCTTAAAGTGCCAAATTCAACTTGACAGACTACTAACTAGTAGTTGTACTCTGGCTTGATATCTCGCAGCATCAGTTCATCAAGTGCTTGTCGGGGTGTGATTTCGCCTTGAAGTAACCGATAAACTTGCTCGGTAATTGGTACTGGAATGTTTTGTTGCTTGGCTCGTTGCATCAAAACTCGGCAAGTGTTTACTCCTTCAGCAGTTCCTTGTAAATTTGCGAGAGTTTCTGTAAGTGACTTACCACCAGCTAGCTGATAGCCGACTTGGTAATTGCGACTTAAGGGACTGTTGCACGTTGCTAACAAATCTCCTAGACCTGATAAACCATAAAATGTTTCCGTCTTAGCGCCCCAGTTGTTGCCGATGCGAACCATTTCTGTCAGTCCACGGGTGACTAAAGCAGCTTTGGCATTGGTTCCCAGATGTAAACCATCGCACACACCAGCTGCGATCGCAATCACATTTTTCAGTGTTCCCCCCAATTCCACGCCCAAAGGGTCGGGATTGGTATATACCCGGAAACGATGAGAAGAAAATACTAATTGTACTAATTCCGCAGCCGTGGGAATATTGCTGGCTACCACCGTGGCTGCTGGTAACTCCATTTGAATTTCTTTTGATAAATTAGGCCCAGATAAAACAACCACTGCATGGTTAGGGAATATTTGTTGCCAAATTTGCGACGGCGTGCAGGTGGTTTGGGGGTCTAAGCCTTTTGTCGCCGTCACAAAAATGGTCTCTGGAGAAAGGGGGAAAGATTGGACTTGGGAAGCAACATCTCTGACACCAATCATTGATATAGCAGACAGAACTATTTGAACATCTTTTAAAACTGCTTCCAGAGTTTGGGAACCTTGACGCGACCAGACGCGCACCTGATGACCATTTGCTGTGGCGAGATTTGCTAGAGATGCACCCCAAGCACCTGCACCAAGAATTGCTACAGATTTTGGATTTTGGATTTCGGATTTTGGATTAGTCATTACTTAACAGTCAAAAGTCCTCCTATCTCTCCATTTCTTCGCTCACCAATCTAAAATCTAAAATCTAAAATCTAAAATCTAAAATCTAAAATTGGCTGCGGGGGTAACGTTCCATCAATTCTCTAACTTGTTCTGCATGATATGAACTTCTTGTCAATGGTGAAGAGACAACTTGTAAAAATCCGATTTCTTCGCCGAATACCTTCCAAGCAGCAAATTGTTCTGGATTGACAAATTCGTTTACTTGCAAGTGTTTTTGACTGGGTTGGAGATATTGCCCAATGGTCAAAATGTCGCAATCGACAGTTCGTAAGTCTTGCATGACTTGGCGGATTTCGGCATCAGTTTCACCGAGTCCAACCATGATCCCGGATTTAGTGTATGTGCTAGGAGAAACTTGGCGAGTTCGCTGTAATAATTCTAAAGTGCGATCGTAGTTTCCTTGGGGACGCACCCGACGATATAGGCGTGGGACAGTTTCTGTGTTGTGGTTTAATACCTCTGGCGCAGCTTGGAGAATTAACTCTAGAGCATTCCAATTACCGCATAAGTCAGGAATTAGCACCTCAATTGTGGTGTTGGGTGAAACGGAGTTAACTGCATTAATACACGCCACAAACTGAGATGCACCACCATCAAGCAAGTCATCTCGGTTTACAGAAGTGATTACTACATGATTAAGGTTCAGGCGGCGAACAGCTTCGGCCAGTCGTGTAGGTTCTGTGGGATCTAGTGGTTGGGGTTTTTTCTCAAAATCAATATCGCAGTAGGGACAAGCACGTGTACAAGCCGGGCCCATAATCAAAAATGTGGCAGTCCCAGCGTTGAAGCATTCACCAATATTTGGACAGGATGCTTCCTCGCAAACTGTATTGAGGGCTAAATCCCGCAAAATATCTTTAACGTTACCGATGCGCTCACGCCCAGGTGCTTTTACCCGCAACCAGTCTGGTTTTACAGTCACAATCCGCTTTTACCACTAGAGTTATACAAATTTAATCGTAGCAAGCAAACCCTTTGATGAAGCGATCGCAAATAGCATATAGATGTAATTCTGATATTTGGCAGAGATTATGATACTCTTAATTTACAATGCCATCTTTATGGCGGGATGTGGCGCAGCTTGGTAGCGCACTTCGTTCGGGACGAAGGGGCCGCTGGTTCGAATCCAGTCATCCCGATTCTACATGTCGAATAACTAATTATTTTGTCGTCGTTAACAAATTAATGTCGCTATTTTGATTAATTGGAATTGACTTCACTACGTTTCTAAATATAATTCCAAATATCATAAGGCTCCCGAAGGAAGTGCGCCTTTCAACCCTCCTATTTAAAAATATATCTATGCAAGTGTAACAAAAAAGACATAAGTAGAGAAAACTTTCAACCCACCCCTCGTAGGTGGAGTTTTTCATTATGTGCATCTTCATACAAAATTAGTATAAGTACTTACGCAACAGACTTTCACTTCTAACAAACTACAAATTAGCTCGTCAAACTTCCGTGAAAGCGCTAGTTCTACAAAAACTTATTTTTACTTTTTGAAGAGTGATGAGGATTTAGCAAAGATTCAGTAATCTTACTGTTGCCAATAAATAATTGTCATATAATCAGAGACATTTAGGAAAAGATATTTTATAGTAATGAATCGTTTTTCTGAAAAAACAACGAATTTTCAAGAGAGCATTTCACAACAAACTCAGTTGGGTAAGATGTGTGGTTCAAAAAGGTTATTCCGCGATCGCTATGAAATACTACAAATTTTAGGTAGAGGCGGTTTTGGTGTAACATTTTTAGCCAAAAATGCCGTATTACCTGGGAATCCCCTGTGTGTCATTAAACAGCTTTGTCCAAAAGTGACTAGTCCCCAAAGTTGGCAAAAGGCGTGTATACGCTTTGAAAAAGAAGCAAGAACTTTGGGTCAACTCGGTAGTCATTCGCAAATTCCCATGCTATTAGACTACTTTCAGGCGAATGGAGAGTTTTTTTTAATTCAAGAATATATACCTGGTTTGACTTTGTCCCGAGAAGTGCGGCAAACTGGACCCAAAAGTGAAGCCTCTGTTAAACAGTTCTTACAGGAATTATTACCTGTATTACAGTATCTTCATAAACATCATGTGATTCATCGGGATATTAAGCCCCAGAATTTATTGCGGTGTGAATATGATGGGCGGATAGTGCTGATTGATTTTGGTGCGGTGAAAGAGAAATTAGTTAACGCTTGTGAAAACTTAATCAATCAAGGTGCAAATACCAACTTTATCGGAACTAGGGGATTTGCACCACCAGAACAGTTTTCTCTCCGTCCAGTTTATGCCAGCGATATTTATGCCCTGGGTGTAACTTGTATCTATATGTTGACTGCTAAAAGTCCTTTAGAATTGGACTACGATCCAAATACTGGTGAAATGTCTTGGCAAAAACAGGTAAATATCAGCAATAGTTTTGCCCAGATTTTAGGAAAAATGGTGAAAATTACCTTAGAGGAGCGGTTTAAAACTGCTGATGAAGTTATCAAAGCTTTAAGTAATGAAAGTTATTTGCCTACTTTGGCTAACTGTCTAACTACCCAAAAACTAAATAATAAAAGTATTACACAATACGGAATTGTCCAAAACGAAATTGTCCAAAACGAAGTTATACAACACGAAAGTTATGATGTATATATGCCACCTGTAGTCAGAACTGCTAGTGCCATTCGGAAATGGAGAGCAAGATTCAAAGAAATAAGTAGGTAAACATAATTAATTACACAATGTCATTGCGAATGCTTCTCTACGAGACGCTCCGCGAACGCTCGCAATGACTGTAATTAATTTTGCGTAGTTACTTAAGATAGCACGTACAGCAGAATTCAGGAGTAAAACACGCTTTCTACCTGGATAACAGAGGAATTTTTGTGTACCTCACTTTCCTTGAAATCTGCTGTAACTTGCAGACTTTTTTACCGAAAGTATCAAATGAATAATTAATTATGGCAATTGAAAATAGCCAAAACAAATTTAGTAAGCATTTTAACTATATTTGATAGTCAGTGATGATTCATTAATCAGGGTTTATCTTCAATACTTAGTCAGTTATTGCTTGCCAAGATACAAGCAAAATTACTAGGTTTAACAGCTCAAAAAAATATTTTTATTCAGATTATTATATAATCGATAGAATAATTAATCTTATGGCTCTCGTAGTTTTCCACAGATGAGGAAGACTGACTACTATTTACAAAAGCTAACTATATAAGTAATTCCCCAATCCCCAGAACAGGGTTTATCTACCACAAGTAAGCGAGAGTCAATTGTCTTAAGGGAAAATTCGGGGCAAACTTAGCCTAAGTTGTCATGCAGTCGCGCCTGTCAGATCATGATCTGCTGCTTAAATCCCGATTGCTCAAATCCCCTGAATACTAATGGAAAGAAGTTTTGCCAAAGTTGTAGCACCCCCCTGGTGTCACTTTTAAGAAATCGCTTCCGTGTTATCCGAGTCCTTTCAGATGAGGGGGGATTTGGCAGAACCTATCTATCAGAAGACGTAGATAAACTCAATGAACGCTGTGTTATCAAGCAATTAGCTCCAAAATTCCAAGGAACTTGGTCGCAAAAAAAGGCGATGGAGTTGTTTGCAGAAGAAGCGCAGCGACTACAAGACCTTGGGGAACATCCCCAAATTCCGACTTTGATAGCTTACTTTGAGCAAGACGGCTGCCTATATTTAGTGCAGCAGTTTATTAATGGGGACAATTTATTAAAGGAGTTGCAACAGCGCAAGACTTATAACGCTAGGGAAATTCAATCTATCCTGCTAGACTTACTGCCCATCCTAAAATTTATCCACGATCGCAAAGTCATTCATCGAGATATCAAGCCAGAAAATATTATCCGCAATAAAATTGATGGGCGATTAAGCCTGATTGATTTTGGCTCATCAAAGCAATTTACCGCCAAAGTTCAGCAGAAATCTGGTACATCCATTGGTTCACATGGTTATTCTCCCTTAGAACAAATTAGAGATGGCAAAGCTTTCCCCGCCAGCGACTTGTTCGGTGTGGGGGCTACCTGCTTTCATCTGCTAACGGGAAATTCGCCCTTTCAGTTGTGGATGGAATCTGGGTACGCCTGGGTAAGTAATTGGCGGGAATATTTGCGGAGTCCATTAAATCCTGAGTTGGATTTTGTCATCGACAAGCTTTTGAAAAAAGATATCCACGAACGTTACCAGTCAGCCGAAGAAGTTTTGAGAGACTTGACTCCCAAACAACTCCTCGCCCTACCACCTGCGGGGAAGTCATCTGGGAAATTACCACCAACTAAAGCACCATATTTACCAAAAAGTTATCCCTTACTGAGAATTTTCATCTTGCTAACTGCTTTCATTCTGTTGTTTGGATTCAGTGAATCTTGGTATAAAAATTTTCGCCAGATTCAAACCAGTTTGGTTTCTAGGTTGATTCAACACAATAGTCCTGGTAAAAATGACGCGATTTTGAGTCAGATTAGCTTGGGTAAGGTTTCCTTAGCTAACACCCTCCAAGGACACGAAAACTCAGTTTTATCTGTCGCCATCAGCCCTGATGGTAAAACCATTGCCAGTAGTGGCGACGATCGCACAATCAAACTTTGGAATCTCGCAACCGGAAAACTAATCTCTTCACTCAACGGGCATTCTCAGCAGGTGAATGTCGTGGTAATTAGTCCAGATGGCAAAATTTTGGTTAGTGCCAGTGATGACAACACCATTAAAATCTGGAATCTGGCAACGCGAAAACAAATTCGCACTCTTATAGGGCATTCTGACTCAGTTCATGCCCTAGCCATCAGTGCTGATAGCAAGACTCTAGTTACTGGTAGTGATGACAACACCATTAAAATCTGGAATCTGGCAACAGGAGAGGAAATTCGGACACTAGCAGGGCATACATTCTGGGTGCGTTCAGTAGCAATTAGTCCTGATGGTGTGATTCTGGTCAGTGGCAGTTTTGACAAGACAATTAAAATCTGGAATCTCGCAAAAGGATACCCAATCCGCACACTAGAAGGAAATTCTCAAACAGTAACAACAGTGGCTATTAGCCCAAATGGTAAAACTTTGGCCAGTGCTAGCCGCGATGTCTACGACGGGCGTAGCCGCGGCACCATCAAACTGTGGAATTTAGCTACCGGCAGAGAAATTCGCACCCTCGCGGGACATAGCAACACTGTCACATCGGTAGCCTTCAGTACTGATGGTAAAATTATTGCTAGTGGTAGCCGCGATCGCACCATCAAACTGTGGAATACAGCGACAGGAGAAGAAATTCTCACATTGGCAGGGCATACCAACACCGTCACATCTGTTACTTTCAGTCCTGATGGCAAAACCCTCGTTAGCGGTAGTGAAGACAACACTATTAAGATTTGGCGGTTGTCTGAGTGAGTGGGGATTGGGAATCGGAGACTAGAGAGATGAGGGGGACAAGGGGGACAAGTTTCTTCCTTGTCTCCCCCCTCTTCCTTGTCTACCTTGTCTCTTCTCCATGCCCAATGCCCAATGACAAATGACAAATGACAAATGACAAATGACAAATGACAAATGACAAATGACAAATGAC
>NZ_JABXKI010000107.1 GCF_017115095.1 Nostoc sp. NMS4
GAAACTGTTTTAAGACAAAGGAACTTTACGAGCAATTATTAGACAGGTTGGGCTGAGTGTTGATGAATTTATCGAGTTATTATAAATGAAAGACTGAGTGCGATCGCTATTTGGAAATATCAGAATGAGTCGGTGCGATCGCCAGCATTCAATCAGTTTTTGTTATTTCTAGATTTAATTATCATCGCACTGTTTGTCTCATAAAATACGTATTTTATTCAAAATAAAAGTGTAGGAAAAACATTTAAAGTTTCCATGCAACACTACCTAACCAGATAAAAGGAATGCTGAGAATTAACCATCCAAAAAAAGCTCCATTACTGCTAAAAAGTGCGCTAAGTGCCGCGAGTGCAAAGCATGCGCCAATAAGAAAGAAAAACACAGCAACTGCCCGCCGTAGCGCTTTTAGTATGGGATTATGGGTTTTTGGTGTCGTTGTTTGATTTGATGAAGAAGACTTTGGTTGAGAAGGTATCTCTACACGATGATGTGGCTGTACTGATGGTGGAGCCTCAGAAAGGTTAATAGGTTGATGTGTGACTTTTCCTAGCTTGGAAGTAATAACTTGCAGGTACTTATCTAACTCAGAAACGTTAATAGGTTGATGTGTGAATTCTCCTGCAATTAGTGTTTCTTCAATTGACGCTATATCTTCATCTCTAAGTCCTAAAATTTCCTGATAACGTCGCAAATCATTGCGAGTATAGTCACTCAAAGTCTGCTCGCGTCCAATGGCATCAACTAATGCCTGTTTATATTCCTGCAATTTTTGTTGATACTCTCGATAAGGTTTTAAAACCTCAGCTTCAATTGCAGCAGTTTCTTCAGGGAGTAACCCCAAATTCTGACGTAGGGCATCTAATATTCTGCGACCAATAATCGAAATCTCGCCCCGACTGGCATAACTCTCTACTTCTTTGCGATACCTCAGTTTTGGATCACCAATTCGTGCTTTAGCTAAGAGGATTTTAAATCCTTCTTTGAAAGCATAGATTTCTGGTTTCATCGCGGGAGTGGCTTCTTTAACTTTTTTTTTCGCGTACTCATGCAACTCATCGACCGAAATTGCACCATCATTACCTAAATCTGCGGCACCTGTTTCAATACCTTCAATGAGATAACGAGTATAAGTCGAAAGATTGTCCCCCTGTTGCTGGAAAGAATACTGAGTCGAAGTGGAAGAGGTCAGGACAACTCGCCCCTCTCCGCCGAGTTGTGTCTGGATATCAACAGAACCGTCATCTTTAGCTGACCAGCCTTGGGCGAACGCTCCACTAAAGCAACAGTCAAGAATGATTACCTGACGCTTGCATCGGCTGTTGTTCATGATGTCATGAATGAAACTGGCTGGAACAGAGGTTGATTTGATAATTTGTCCTTGAGAATTTTTACGGGTTAAGCAAGTGGCGAGGTAAAGATTGCCGCTCTCATCTTTAATACCGTGACCGGAGAAGTAAAGTACTACAAGGTCGTCTTTTTGACGATTGCTAAACAGCGTCTCGATCGCTTCTTGCATTTTTTGAGGATCGGGATTCTCCAGTTTTTGGATATCTGTTTGGGCAAAATCGCCCATTTCTGGATGGTGCAAAACTTTGGCGATTGCTTGCATATCCTTTACTGAAGCTGGTAATGGGTTAAGACCAGCCTCATAATCACTAATTCCTATTAGGAGTGCTACCTTCGTCATGTCCCTATCCTCTTTCCTTTTATGGCATTTCTAAGCTTGCTGCTATAAACTTTTGCGCTGCTGCGATCGCGGTCATTAGTTCTTGCTGGCTGCTGGCTTTAACCTTGAGTTTTTTACCGTTAGCCTCAACTTCCAACTCAATGGTTTTATTACCAAGGCGATCGCCCACAAATCCCAATACTTTCTTAAAATTGGCAATACTCACTTCGGCCTGCAACACTCCCAGCAGAAAACCCCCAAACGCCTTTGAGCCTGGAGGAGTTTGTGCAACTGCTACAAGTTCAGCACTTTCTACGTCTAAATCTCTGATCTCTCGTAGTAGATTCCGCGTTTCCCGTTCTTGCTCTTCTGCATCTAAGCTGGGATTAGAAAGAGCGATCGTTAACTTGACATTAGATTGAGAACTCATTTTGTACCCTTTTCGGTTTTTTAGCAGTTGAGTGTCAACTATATTTGCGTGATTTCTCTATTGACATCATAACTGCTATGTAAATTTCCTGAAACTTCTCAATATTTTTACAAAAATTCATAAAATTTAGCAGGACTTATATCAAGTTCGGGTGATTACTTATAATAAAATCTATTAATGTAGGTTGGGGAGCCACTGCGTTGGACGGGAACACCTGCTTGAAGCAAGTGGCGTTTGAACGGCAGTGAAACCCAACATGAACAAGCATCAAAGTTGGGTTTCGTTCCTCAACCCAACCTACAGATATTATAAGTGTTTAACCGAACCTGATATTACGCAGTGAAAACCTGAAACCTCATTCGCGTAGCGTGCGCTTCGCGCATTCCCCTTAAAATGCAGGAGAATTAAAAGCCCCCTTTTTAAGGGGGTTGGGGGATTTTTTGTGCGTAAGTTTTATTTAGCTCATTTAAAACAAGTCCAAATCTGTCACAGCACCAAGACTGCTAGAAGATACCAATTTGGCATATTTCGCCAACACGCCTTTAGTGTAACGCGGAGCCGGAGGTTGCCAGTTGGCACGACGACGAGCCAATTCTGATTCAGATATATTCAATTGCAATAAACGAGCCGGTGCATCAATAGTAATACTATCGCCTTCTTCTACAAGAGCGATCGCACCACCAACTGCTGCTTCTGGAGCCACATGACCAACCACCATGCCGTAAGTACCGCCAGAAAAGCGTCCGTCGGTAATTAATGCCACCGCATCACCCAAACCAGCCCCGATAATTGCTGAGGTGGGAGCTAACATTTCTCGCATTCCAGGGCCGCCTTTAGGCCCTTCGTAGCGGATGACCAGAATATCACCAGCTTGAATCTTACCCGCCAAAATTGCATCTAAAGAGGCTTCTTCCGATTCAAACACCCGTGCGGGGCCGGTAATTACTGGTTTTTTCACACCGGTAATTTTGGCGACAGCCCCTTCTGTTGCTAAATTACCTCTGAGGATGGCTAAATGTCCTTGAGGATACATCGGGTTATCCCAAGTCCGAATCACATCTTGATTGACAGATGGTTCTTCGGGGATGTCTGCTAATATCTCTGCAATGGTTTGACCGCTAATGGTGACGCTATCACCATGTAATAAATCATGCACAAGTAACATCTTCATTACTTGCGGAATACCACCAGCTTTGTGCAAATCTGTAGCGACATATTTACCACTTGGTTTTAAATCACACAAAACGGGAACGCGGGCGCGGATAGTTTCAAAGTCGTCTATGGTTAAATCTACCTCGGCAGCGCGGGCGATCGCTAAAAAGTGCAATACTGCATTGGTCGAACCACCGACTGCCATAATCACAGAGATGGCATTCTCTATCGATTTGCGGGTGATAATTTGCCGGGGTAAGATTTGTTTGCGAATGGCTTCGACTAACACATAAGCCGATTTTTCCGTGCTGTCAGCTTTTTCGGCATCTTCCGCCGCCATTGTTGAAGAATAGGGCAAACTCATCCCCATCGCTTCAAATGCTGAAGACATGGTGTTAGCTGTGAACATTCCCCCACAGGAACCAGCGCCAGGACAAGCCCGACCTTCAACTTCTAATAATTCCTTTTCGTCAATTTTTCCAGCACTATATTGACCAACGGCTTCAAAAGAACTGACAACAGTTAAATCGCGTCCGTTGTAGTGACCAGGTTTAATTGTGCCACCGTAAACAAAGATAGCCGGGATATTCATCCGCGCGATCGCTAGCATTGCCCCAGGCATATTTTTATCACAGCCGCCAATGGCCAGCACACCATCCATACTTTGTCCAGTACAGGCGGTTTCAATAGAATCGGCTATGACTTCCCGCGACACTAGGGAATATTTCATCCCTTCAGTTCCCATCGAAATCCCATCGCTGATGGTAATTGTGCCAAACATTTGTGGCATCGCTCCGGCGGTTTTAATCCCAACCTCTGCTCGTTGTGCCAGTTGATTTATCCCCATATTACAGGGAGTGATCGTGCTGTAGCCATTGGCAATGCCCACAATGGCTTTATTGAAATCTTCATCTTTAAAACCAACTGCCCGCAGCATAGCTCGATTTGGCGATCGCTGCACCCCTTGCGTCACAATTTGGCTTCTTAAATTCTCCGACATAGTTACATCATCCTTTGACTTGCATGTATGAGTATGATAGGTAGCAATTTTTGACATGTCCAATATATATTTATCAATATTTGAGACTTATAAAATATCAATGATAAAATGTTGGGTTTCGTTCCTCAAACGCCACGTGCTTCTCCCAGGGGGAGACGCTGACGCGAACAAGTCGGGGAACCGCAAGGGCGCAGTGGCTCCCCAACCTACAATTTTTTTGCAACATTTTAGCCTAAACAGTCCATTACAAGACTACCGAGACTTTTTTATAAATCAAATATGATTCCTATAGAGTACCTGAAATAGTAGGATAATAAGACAAATTTAAATGTAAAAAAAAAGTCGTTGCCACAAGCTGAGGCTCCGACTTTCCAGGTTTATAGCTTAGTATATTGATATTGATTCTGGTGCAAAGCTTACTCTAACTTTGCACTAGAGTTCTTCTTCAAAATTATATCTGCCTTGAAAATAGTGACTAGGAACCGAGGACTGGAAAAGAGGTATTGTCATTCTCTAGTACCTTCTGCCTGGTTGTTGAGCGTAGTCAAAACACTCTCTCCTGCCTTATTTTCAAGGCAGGAATATTAAATTAAAGGATAAAGTCACTTGACACTACTTGTGGCGCTCCTATAAGCCGAATTTCAAAGTTAGCCGACAGATTCCCATCAGTGTTGCCTTGAATAATACCTCCTGAATAACGGATTTGACCGGGTGCGGTAAATTGGCCACTCCCAATGAAAGTGAAAGCTTGGTTGCCCCCAATATTAAAGTTGGCATCGATAGTAGATAGATCGATTCGATCGCCTGGTAAGTTACCGTTTCCACGAAAGTCACTGATTAAGTCGCGTGACGAAAGTGGAGTTTCAGAAATTGAGTTGTACTTGAAGATATCATTACCCGATCCTCCAGTGAGAAGATCGTTGCCATTACCGCCAACCAGGACATCATTTCCATCACCACCGACTAGAGTATCACTCCCATTACCGCCATTGAGAAGATCGTTGCCAGTACCACCATTGAGCCTATCGTTGCCACCCCCAGCGTTAAGAGTATCGTTGCCACTATTACCAAAGAGGAGATCGTTGCCATTACCAGCGTTAAGGATACTGTTGCCACTACCACCTACAAGGGTACTGTTGCCGCCACTAGCGTTAACGATATCAGTCTGACCATTATTGCTGCTGCTACTGCTACTACTTGAACTGGCACTAACACTGCCGTTACCGTAGGAGATTGATATTGAACTTGGCATTGATGAGTTTCTCCTAAACTTAGAGGGTAAAAAAAATACCTCTTTACTTCCCCATTATAAAACGGCATTGCTGATTAAGAGTATAAATTTGGTTTCCTTCAAATGCATAAAACAAACAATTTTAAACATGGAGTTTGGGATTTTCACACTTTCATTCAGCAATGCCGACAAAACAAGGTAAAAATATTGCGAGTGGGAATATATTCTTGAACCAAACCTGATTGGAACAGTCTTTATTATTAAGTCTGAATATTTAAGAATATTTAAGAAATATTAGATGTATTTGATGATGTTGACATCAAAATTGTACCAAAACTCATTTGATGTCCCTGTACCTGATATTTTCAGTTGTTTCAGTTGGAAAATACTAATGAATAAGTAGATATTCTCCTACGTAATTATATAGACTTGAGGACATTATTGGTGTATTTATAACAACAGTACTATAGTATTACATTTCAGCATATTTTTTCTATTGATAAAAAAGAATAATTAGCTTGCTTTTATCCTCTCGCCAGAAGAAAATCGAAAACCTTTATTTAGATAGGGCTGGTTTTGCATATTGATATTTGGTTAGTAGTTTCTGTAGTTATATATAACAAATTATTGCCAATAAGTTAAAAGCTTTGTTAGAAGAATGACACTAAGATTTGTGTAATTTGAATTTGCTCGCCGTGTTCAGACTGGAAATGTATTTCGAGAGGGCTGCTCTGCCTCTGGAGGGGGAACTTTCCAGAATCGGGACTGTTTTTAGCTTAGTGCCATGCCCTTGTTAGACTAGTGCGATCGCTGCACCAGTGACGTTACAATTTGGCTTCTGTGGGAGCGTTAGAACTGCTGCGATTGTATTACCTGATTTTTTCATGCATAGGCGGCGCGATCGAACCTGTATCTTTGGCTTTGCGAATTCTTCAACATTAAACCTCTTGCATAAATCAAAAACAACAACCCCACTTCTAAGAGCAACTGCCCCGGAGTGGAGTGTTAAGCGCTTTTGCAAGAGGTCTATTAGATTAGAGGATAATGTCGCTTGCCACTAGTGGCGCTGCTCTTCCTCCTACAGAAACGGCATAGTTTTTAGAACGTTCTGATTAATATTCAGAATCACAAGATTATAATATTACCTTCGAGCCGATTTTTTTCTATCTATAAGAAAGAGTGATTAACCCTCTTTTATTCCTATCGCTAAAAGAAAATCTGAAACCCTTGTTCCGATAGGGTTAGTTTTGCTTATTGAGATTTATTTGGTGATTTATGTAGTTATGTATAAGTAAGTGATTACAATAAGTTAAAAGCCTTGTTGCTCGGTGCGATCGCTAGCAATTGAGAAATTATAAACTATAAAATAGAGGCAAGCTAAACTTAACCTCTCTTTGCAACTATTCAGTTATCACAATTCTGCCTCCTGCCTTATTTTCAAGGCAGATAATAGTGAAGTCCGCCGGCAATCGTATCGTTGCCAGAACCGGCGTTAATCGTATCGTTGCCAAATCCACCGTCAATCTTATCGTCGCCAGCTCCGCCATCAATTCTATCGTTGCCAGATACGCCATTAATCGTATCGTTGCCAGATCCGGCTTGAATGCGATCGTTACCCGCTCCACCTTGAATGCGATCGTCACCGTCAAATCCGCCGTCAATCGTATTGTTGCCAGCTCCGCCGTCAATTATATCGTTACCAAATCCACCGTCAATCGTATCGTCGCCAGATCCCCCAAGAAGGCTATCATTTCCCCTTCCGCCGTTAATTCTATCGTCGCCAAAACCGCCATTAATGGTATCATTGCCTCTTCCGCCCCTAATCGTATCGCTACCATCAAATCCGTTGATAATATAAGGGAGAACAGAAAAAGAATTACCAAAATTGTCAGGCTGATTAGTACCGTTAATGGTTGGCATAGTGAATTTATCCTGAATTTAAAGGTGGAGAAATAACGAGTCAAAAGATATAACAAATTAGACCTGTTTTAATCAGGCTTTTGCTGTTAAATCTCAAGATTTAGAAACACTGGATGTATTGATGATATTGGCATCAAAATCAATTGTGCCAAGAGTAATTTTATGTCCTTGTGCCTGATGAATTCACAGATTATATAGCAATCCTAAATGAGTTGTGAAAATCGAGAGACTCAGATCCCCGACTTCTTTGATAAGTTGGGGATCTTATTGTTCACAAATGATTTAGGACTGGTACAGTAGCAATCTGATAGCAAATAACCAGATTGCTTCCTACGGAATTGCATAGGTTTTAGGACATTTTTACTGTATTCAGAATAACAAGAGTATGATACTACCTCAAGCGTACTTTTTTCTATCTATAAGAAATAATAATTAACTCTGTTTGATTTATCTTGACATAACTAGAGCCTGAAACCTTTGTTCAGATAGAGTTTTTGATATATGTCAAAATAACAAGGTTGTGATAATATGTACCACAGTACTTTACTTTTTTTATAAATAAAAAAAGTGGCATTCATTTATAAAGGCTGAATACCACTTTGTATTTATCAAAATTCCTGATGACGGAGATGTTTTTTACCCAGCTAGATTTATCCCAGTCACAGCGATCGCACCTGCGATCGCACTAGCGCAAAGGGAAGTAATCGCTGTGCCAAATATCCACCACGCAGCGCTTGCAACGGTTTTCTTGGTTTCTTCAGCTTGCTTTTTAGCTTGCTCTTGAATCGCTTTCAGGCGTTTTTGGGTTTCTTTCTGGATGCGTTCGGCTCGTTGTAATACGCCATCCCGCGCCGATTCTATTTGGTTAATGATGCGGTTGGCATCTGCCTCAGAAATATCTTCACGAGAACTCAATACAGCAACTAAGGTGTCACGATCGAATTCACTGAGGCGATCGCGCAATGCTTCAAATCCGGCTTGGGGATCGTCGAACACTTTCGCAAAGTCTTGCTTAATGCCTTCATAGTTGAGTTCGGAACGATCCAGGGAGTTGAGATAGTTGCGAACTTTGGCAAAAACTCCGTCTAGCACTGATTGGACTCTCTGCTGAATCTGTTGGAATTGTTCGACAATCGAGCTGCGAACCGACTCAATTTGATCGACAATTCGGTTAGCTTCCTCTTCTGAGATATCCTCACGTTGGGATAATAGGGCCACAATTGTCGAACGGTCAAATTTTGAGGCGCGATCGCTTAAATTCCCAATTCCAGCGCGGGGAGAAGACAGCAGCAATTGTAAATCGCGTTTGATTCCTTCGGGGTTGAGTTCTTCTTTGTTGGTATTACGCAGATATTCTTCAAGATTGGCTTCAAAATCTAAAGCTTGTTGAGTGGTGCGCTTGGCTAAACGTCGTGGCGCTTTCAGGATATCACCAATGGCATCTTGAGCGCGATCGATAATCTGATTAACTTGCTCTTGGCTCAAGTCGCCACGTTGACTCACCAGTTTAACCAAGGTTTCTCGATCGACATGAGATAAGCGCTCGCGCAGTGCTAAGGCTCCAGCTTGAGGATCGTCGAGTAATTTTTCCAAATCGGCCCTAATACCTTCGGGATTAAGTTCTTCCAAGTTGGTATTGCGGAGATATTCAGCTATGGCTTTGGTAGTCTTTTCGTACTGTTCTTTCGCTTGTTGCGGTACTTGCAAAATGCTATCTCGGACTGCTTCAAGTTGATCGAGAGTTTCGTTTACCTGTTCTTCGCTCAAATCTTGACGCTGACTGAGCACTTGTACTAGAGTATCGCGGTCAAATTGCGATAAGCGCGAAGTCAAAAGGCTAATTCCGGCTTGGGGATCGTCTAGTAAAACTTTAAACTCGCGTTTGATAGCTTCGGGATTGAGTTCGTCTTTATTAGTATTCCGCAGATATTCTTCAACCCTTTGGCGGAGTTCATCAGCTTTCGCCTTTGCTTGTTCTTGCAATTCTCTAGCACGATTTAAAAAATTATCGCGGTTGCGTTCGAGTTGACTAACAATATTATTAGCTTCCTCTTCGCTGATATCTTGACGCTGTTGGAGCAATTGTATAAAAGTATCGCGGTCAAATTGCCCAAAGCGGCTACTTAAATCTTCAAAACCAGCTTGAGGATCGTCTAGCAACTTAGCAAAATCCCGTTCAATACCTTCAGGATTGAGTTCTTCTTTACCCGTCGAACGCAGATAATCTTCGATGCGGCTGCGGAAATCTTGCCCTTTTTCTCGCGCTTCGGCCTGCTTGACAGTTTCTAAAACTTCCAGGCGATCGCTTTCCATTTGTTCAGAAATTTCTTTCACCCTAGCTTCACTAATATCACCACGCTGCTTCAACAAGTTGCTGAAATATTCTTGATTAATTTCTTCCAACTCTCGTCTTACAGTTGTCGGATCTGCATTCACATCATAGATGACTTCTTTAAATTCATCTACTAGGGTGATTCGGTTAAAATGCCAAGGGAAGGAATGCAATATGTAGTCTTCTACATCTTCCTTAATCGCGTTTTCCAGTGATATTGGCAATTTTGCAGATGCTTGCTCTCTAAACTTTTGAAATTGTTCTGTGACTTCCTCGACATCGACATCTTGAACTTTTTCTTTCAGTTTTTGCAACTGAGTTGTAATTTTATCTACATCGATATTAGAAAGGTTTACCCGTTCCAGAACTGCTGGCGCAGCAGCGCTCAAACCATACCTAATAGCTTGCTTGATTACACCATTGCCATTACCACCTCCGATTGTAACCAGTTCTTGAAGCCGTTCACCTAATTGCTCAGAATTAAGTTCTTCAGGAGTAGCAGACTTGAGTAAATTAATTACTTTTTCTGTGGGATTTTTGCGATTTAAAGCTTCTTGCCATGCACCTTCAAATTGGTCAGCAATGCTATTGATATCTTCTTTAGATAAATCGCCACGGCTGCTGATTAGATCCACAAATGTTTGACGGTTAACGTTTTGCAAGAGGTCGCTATTTGCAACAGATTGTAAATCTGTATCCTTAAGAAGTTGGTCAAATTTACTCCGAATTTCTTTGATATCCAGCTTTGGCAATTGCAGAGAACCTAAAGAACTTTGGAGCGTATTTCTAATACCTTCAGAATCAAAACCTGAAGTTAATTCCCGCCGGACTGCGGCTGTAATATCTTCAGCCGTAGAAACTAACTGTTTTTTCGCACTATTAGCACCGATACCAGCAGTTGCTGTACCCATGAGAGCTTGAAAACCAGAAGTAACAGTATTAGATATAGAACCAATTAAAGAACCTACCGCCGATGAACCCAACCAAATTACTAGTGAAAAATAGGTAGACCAGATGACTACACCAATAATTGCTCCTAAAAATGCGCTTTCGATGAGGCTAAGTTTTACCGCTAAAAAACAAGCAATAAATAATGCAATGCTAACGGTTATTAACGCCCAAGCTCCGACTTTAGCTTGACCTTTACGAATTGTCTTGCCCAAACTTTCGGACTCATCATCAGAATCTGAGTCAATTTCCCAAGATGAAATTCCGACAGCAACTGAAAAGTTTGTTAATAATAATTGAAAGGCAAATGCCATTAAAACCCCGGCTACCAGTGCCACCAATAATTTAGGCCCAGAAAAAACAACTGACGCTTGTTCTGGAGTTAATACTTCCTGAGCTAAAGTTATCGGCGCTAATCCCAAAGGTAGACAATTCCATCCCAAAACACTTAAAACACCTTGAAACATCGGATTTTCTCACTTCTACTCAATTAAATAACCATTTTTGAAGAAGAATTCAGAAGTCAGAATTCAAGAGTCAGAATCAAGACGCGACGCTCGATAGCGGAGCGTCTGACTCACTTGCCGCCGGCGCTATCGCGGACTCCTAACGCTGCGAAGCACCACTTTTTCGTTCAGAATTCATTCTGAATTCTGGCTCCTGACTCCTGAATTCTGTTTCGATAAAATGGCTTATTTATCAGCTTAATTATCATTTATGTAAGCTGGCACTTTCTAAGGTGATAGGTTAATTTGCCAAAAGTCGTATTTAAAAAAATACACATTTATCTTGTCACTTATCAAAGAAAGTAATGTAGTATTTATGCTTTGTTTACAATTCTTTCAAAGAAAATTTATAAAGTAAATCTTATAAAACTCTATCTACCGATATAGCAAGTTGCAAGCAGGTCAGTTATAGTAGCAAGCCGTAGAGAATAATGTTTGTTAGTATAAATTTTTATGGGAAAATTGGAATAATTTTTATATAAACTTTAGAAAAGAAAATATATTTTCTAGTTGAGATTTAGTTACTAATCTTTAGATAAAATCACCTATGTCTAATGATAGAGATAAAAATTCTCCCAAGCGATTGATGAAACCTAAATAGAAGTATGTATTAATAAGGGTAATTACGACCTATAAATTAGTAAATAATTGATTTTTGCTGAGGAGAAAGAATAATGGTAGTAGGTGTACAAAAACGTGCCGTAGGTGTATTTTCTCATCGTCGAGATGTTGAACACGCCCTACATGAATTAAAAAAAGTTGGCTTTGACATGAACAGAGTTTCTGTCATTACCGAAGATGGAGACAAAGACGATATTGCTGGCGCGGGTGTGAGCGATCGCGTTGGCGACCAATCTGATGAAGGTGCTAAAGTCGGAGCAGCTACAGGCGGTGCTTTGGGCGGATTGGCTGGCTTATTAGTTGGTCTTGGCACTTTAGCAATCCCTGGAATTGGGCCAATTATGTTGGCTGGAGCCGCAGCCACGACCCTAGCTACAACTCTCGCTGGCGCTGGTATTGGTGCAGTAGCTGGTAGTTTGCTTGGTGCATTAATTGGTTTAGGAATTCCTGAAGAACGAGCTAGAGTTTATGACGAACGTGTTAGACGAGGACACTATCTAGTCATTGTCGATGGTACAGATGCAGAAGTCCACAGAGCAGAAGCAATCCTAAATCATCAGGGTGTAGAAGAGTTTGGTATTTACGACCACCCAGATGGGACTACTGGTTATGTGACTCCAACTCCGGCTTATAGTGGTGTTGCGAAACGTGCGATCGGGGTATTTTCTCATCGTCGAGATGCTGAAGTCGCAATTACAGAATTGCGAGATGCAGGTTTTTCCTTGAATCAAGTCTCCATCATTGCCAAAGATACAGACGGTCATGGGATCGGTGGTGTAGATGTAGACAGAAACGTTGGTACTGGTAATAAAGCAGACGATGGTGCAAAAGCCGGAGCTGCGACAGGCGGTCTTTTAGGCGGCTTGACTGGCTTATTCGTTGGACTTGGGACTTTAGCGATTCCGGGAATTGGGCCGGTGATTGCAGGTGGCGCAGTTGCAACAGCATTGGCGACAACATTAGCTGGTGGTGCGATCGGTGCCGCCGCCGGTAGTATTGTCGGCGCACTTGTTGGTTTGGGAATTCCCGAAGACAGAGCGCGAGTATATAGCGATCGCTTCCAAAGAGGCGACTACTTAGTAATTCTCGATGGTACAGAAGCTGAAATCCACCAAGCTGAAGCAATTCTCAAACATCGAGGTATTGAAGAATTTGCAATCTATGATGCCACAGAGATTAGTGAATATCGCCCAGGTTCCGACCGAGTAACCAATCATGATGCAGCAGTAGTCGATCCCATTCGCCCCAATTACTCAACAGAGCCTCATAGAAACGATCCTGCTGTAGTAATTGTCGATCGTCGTGATGAAGTACTTTAATCCAAAGTAGTTCTCACTCGCACTAAATTTCAGGAGCATTAATTTGACAACTGAAAACTTTGCTCCTGACTAAAAAAACTTGCTCCTCACTTTTGCCGTAAATATCAACATATTTCACTTTCTGATTCAGAATTAAACCAATGAAAAAGCTAACCCCCTTTGTAATTAGTTGCCTTTTAGTGTTTGGTGTTGCTGCTTGTGATAACGCTTCTAAAACAAGTGAATCTGCACCCAACAATCCTAATGAGGCTCCCCAAACACCAACTGCGAAAACAACAGAAGCATCTCAAAAAGACGCACAAAGTGATGTTCGGAGAAGACAACTAAATGAAGATATTCGCGCCCGCGAACAGCGCAATAATACCACTGGTGGCGATACAAAAAGAGCTAATGGTGACTTAGAAAGTGAAGTTCGCTCCAAATTAGAAGCTAATATCCCCAAAAGTCAAATAACAGTTAAAGCCGCAGATGGTGGTATTGTGACTGTTGGCGGAACTGTCAGCAATCAGCAGGAGTTGGCTAAAATTGAAAAATTAGCTAAGGAAATTAAAGGTGTCAACACTGTAGTTGTGAAAGCGACAGTTGCGAAACCAACCAAATAAGGCAGCTAACAACAAATCCAAGTAAGTAGGTAGGCATAAAGAGATTTAAACTCTTGCTTGGTTTAAGTGGTCAGTAATAAGTTTAACTGACCACTAATAATTGACAACTGATGACCTGAATAACTATATTTATTGATGCTCAGTTCAGTTATACAAAGTCTTGTAGTTACCAAACATAAAAACTATGGAAACCGAACAACAGCAACGTGAATCTATCAATCCTTCTTTATCACAAGGTACGCTAGCACTTGAAGGTACTGATACTGCAAACTTGCCAAAGTTACCGCCAGCACCCGAACCAGAATCTCAATTGCAGCAAATTAGCAGACAAATTTCTCAATTTTTGGAGGATCTGCCACAATACTTAAGTGGCTTTTTTCAGGATTATAAGCAGCCTCTAATAACTGTTGCTTTAATTTTGGCGGCGATTGTTACAGCTAGGCTAGTACTAGCTCTACTAACTGCAATCAATGATATTCCACTACTATCACCACTTTTTGAATTAGTGGGAATTAGTTACACCAGTTGGTTTGTTTTCCGTTATCTACTGAAGGCTTCAACTCGGCAAGAATTAGCGGATGAACTTCAATCACTGAAAAACCAATTTGTAGGCGAGTAATTTTACTAACCATTAAACTAGGATTTACACGGGCAATAGAATTCGCAGCTATACAAACTCAAGTCTGCCTCTGCGGAATTGGGTAAAATTTTGTATAGTTGCAGTTTATAATTGCCCTTTTAATGTTATTGGACTTCAACCAAAACCCTTACTCTACCAATAAATCTAAATTCACAGTATTTAACCGGACTCAATCTTAGTCTTTTAGATACATCAAAAGATAGAGAACATCAGATTATTTTTAAAATTAAGTCACTTCTCAAGATAGTAGCTCGGAGATAAAAAACAGCCTAATCTAGGTTGTGAAGTTATTTAATAGATTCTTTAACGAGGACATAAATTATGGCTAATGAAGCAGTTAAGAGAGATACAGATTCATCCGATAGAGCAGAAGTCGATACTTACGATCGCGGTATTATCCCTGCTGAAACCGCCGCTAGAATGGAAAGAGAGGGAAATCTTTACAAAACACTCCCCACAGAAGAACGGGAAGCAGATGCACCTACCGACGATCAAACCGATTCAGGAAGTGTCCGCACCACTGACGGCTATACCGTAGACAAAGAAGGTTTGTTAAATAACTATGCAGTTGAACCGGAAATGTACTACGAAGAACCAGGTGATGCACGCCAGGAAGCGGCAGATGATACCGCAGAACGTGTTGAAGAACTTGGAGAAATTAATCAGGACGAGGAAGGTAAGTTGACAGATAGGGGCGACAGTCGCGGTAGAGGCCCAGGAGTAATTTAATTAACAGACTTCCTTGTGCTGGTGCAATTACACGTAAGAAGGCTCAATAGGTGGTTTCTAGAGACGCAATAATTGCGTCTCTACTTTTATAGGCGAAAAAAGCGGTTCCCATTCAGATGTGGTACAATATTACATCACGAGTGTAGGGTGTACCTCACTCACGTAAACGAGAACTGCTATAAAGCACAACCTGACATATCAGAATTTTTTAGCTTTTGATACATTGGGCTTGTAATAACTTGTGGTAGCCCATGTTAGAGAAAAAGCCCTTAGTTATCACTAAAGAAGATGAGCTATTCCCGCTATTCCCGCGCCTACCAATTCTCACAAGTCTTCAAGCAGGTTGGCACGGTGCTTCATTTGGATATATGTGTCAACCTGCTTATGAATTTCCTGAAGTTTGCACTCCCCTGTGGCACTCTCTGATCATTTTCACTCATGGAGCGCGGGTAATTCATGCTGAACGAAAAATGGATGGACGCAAGCATCGTGATGCCGTAGTTGGAGGTGATATTATCATTACTCCTGTTAATGTCGGGCATCAGGCAACTTGGGATGCTGAAGGGGACTTTATTCTACTTGCTATTGAACCACAGATTTTTGCTTGTGCAGTTGATGAAACAGCAGATGCCAAACAGATTCAACTTTTGCCGCACTTTGCCACACCCGATCCCCTAATTTATCAAATAGGGCTAGCACTCAAAGGCATTTTGGAAGGTAATCCTCTAGGGAGCCGTCTTTATGCAGAGACGATGGTAAATGCCTTATCAGTACATTTGATGCAACACTATTCCACGTGCAAACCGATATTAAAAACATATAAAAACGGTTTATCACAGCGTCAATTACAGCAAGTCATAGAATATATTCACGAACATCTTGACCAAAATTTAGGTTTAGCAGAATTGGCGGCATTAATACCAATGAGTCGCCATTATTTTTCCCAGCTTTTCAAACAATCTATGGGAATTACTCCCCATAACTATGTAATTCGTTGTCGCGTGCAATATGCCAAAGAATTATTATTGAAGGGAGAAATGACAATAGCTGAAGTTGCTCAATTGGTTGGTTTTGCTAGCCAAAGCCATCTGAATTTTCACTGTAAGCGATTATTGGGTGTAACTCCTAAAGCTATTCAACAAAGATAGGATAAATCTGCAAAAAAATCGGACGAATTTGCAAGACTACACGCCGGAAACTCTCTAAACTTTTTAAAAGTACAGCAGATTTCAGATTTGTAAGATACGAAAATATCCCATCTGCTCTGTCACGCACCTTCCCCTTGTCAACCGCAAGAGGGTTGGGGAGAGGTCTACTTCATTTACTTACAAAGTGCTGTAGCATCTTGTTCCGAAATATTTGGGATTAGGGAAACTTTTTATTTATGGGCAGAATTGAAACTAAAACTGAGCCAATGGTAATTAACTTTGGCCCCCATCACCCTTCTATGCATGGGTGCTTTCGGATTGTTGCCACCTTGGATGGCGAAGATGTGGTGGATTGTGAACCTGTCATCGGCTACCTGCACCGAGGTATGGAAAAGATTGCCGAAAACCGTACCAATATTATGTACGTACCTTATGTGAGTCGATGGGACTACTATGGCGGAATGTTTAATGAAGCTGTGACGGTGAATGCTGTTGAGAAACTAGCAAATATTTTTATCCCCAAACGTGCTAGCTACATTCGGGTAATCATGCTGGAGTTAGCCAGAATTGTTAACCATCTGTTGTGGTTAGGGCCTTTTGTGGGAGATACTGGCGCACAAACTCCCATATTTTATACTTTGCGCGATCGCGAAATGATTCTCGATTTGTTTGAAACTGCTACAGGCTACCGAATGGTCAACAATAATTATTTTCGCCTGGGAGGTGTTGCTGCTGACCTTCCTTACGGATGGGTGGATAAATGCGAAGAATTTTGTAACTACTTTGTACCAAAGATTGATGAGTATGAAAGACTAATTACCAATAATCCCATTTTTCGCCGCCGAGTTGAGGGTGTAGGTGTTCTCAGTCGGGAAGAAGCGATTAACTGGGGAATTTCTGGCCCGATGTTACGGGCTTCTGGGGTGAAGTGGGATTTACGAAAAGTTGACCACTACGAATGCTACGACGATTTTAACTGGGAAGTCCAGTGGGATGCAGCAGGAGATTGTTTTGCTAGGTATCTCGTCAGAATTGGCGAGATGCGTGAGTCAGTCAAGATTATTCAGCAAGCACTTAAGGGATTACCTGGTGGTGCATACGAAAATTTAGAAGCTCAACGTATGGTAGCAGGTGATAAATCTGAGTGGAATGGGTTTGATTACCAATTCATTGCCAAAAAAGTTGCACCCACATTTAAAATTCCTCAAGGTGAAAATTATGTGCGTGTAGAGTCAGGGAGAGGAGAATTAGGAATCTATATTATTGGAGACGATCGCATCTTCCCTTGGCGTTGGAAAATTCGTCCAGCCGATTTCAATAATTTACAAGTTTTACCTCAGTTAATCAAAGGTCAAAAAGTAGCAGATATTTTCGTCATCCTGGGAAGTATTGATGTTGTGATGGGATCGGTAGATCGATGAGGGGGTAGGGGGAGACATTGGAGACAAGGAGATAAACAAAACTCCTAACTCTTGTAGAGACGCGATTAATCGCGTCTCTACTCCTAACTCCTAACTCTTAACTCTTAACGCCCATTTCTTAAATGATTAGTGGCTCAAGTTCTCGATTATGCCATTGCCTCTGATGCCATTCGGCAACTAAAGGACGGACAATAAACTTCGGCTGTCCATCGCCTTTAACATCAATGCGTAAACCTGAATAAGGTCGTCGCTTCTGAGAACCTTGACCATTGCGACCGATGAAGAGATGCGATCGCGCCACTAATCTATTTTCATTTCCAAAAGTCTCCATCAAATCTGCTCCCTCAATTCGCTGGCGGCGCAAACTAAACCCACTACCACCACAAACAATCCAGTGGATATGAGAATCAGCGTGTCCTGTATCCATTGTTTCCAGGTGTTCCAAACAGTGCGCGTGACCGTTTAATACCAAATCGACCAAAGGACGACCCTGATTTAAGGAACCGATTTCTTTAGCTACCGCATCCAGCACACCACGCAAGCGATCGCGGACGATCAAAGTTTGTGCTTGTTGCCACTTCGTCGCCTCAGTTACATAAGGTGGATGATGGAAATAAATTATCCTTCCCCGAACTTCAGAATTATTCCAAGATTCAATTAATCTTTGCTTGAGCCAATCGAGTTGTTCAGTATCAGTTAGCGTGGTTTTTTTAGTGGCTAGTTGTTTATCGATATCAACAATAAGTTCTTCAATTTGTGACATCTTGGCATGGAAGTCGTCTAATTGATCGGCTTCATTAGGGTTTTCGGGGCGAAGTTTAGCTGAGGTTTCAATAATTTCCAGCTTTTCTTGCTCGAAATCCTCACGGCGTTTTTCTAAGAGTTTGCGATCGGCATCACCTTTTTTTGTTTTCGGTAGCGGTGGTGGATCGTTGAAGGTATTAGAATCCAAAGCAAAGAAATCAATACCGCCATAACGAAAAGTGTAATAGCGATTGGGAAGACGGGTAAATTGCCCAGGTTGATATGAAAGACAACGACCTGTATCTGTTTTGGCTGTATAGTAGCGATCTAAGTGACTGGCTAACTCTGCTGGAAGTTGAAACGCCTGAAGATAGTCGAGAAATGCCTTTGCGTAAGCGTCACCGCATCCTGAGCCATGTAAGCCCACATCTAGGTCTAACCGCGATCGCAACAGCTGACGAATGGGTAATGTTGTTAGGGATGCCAAGCTCAATAAAATTGGCAAGTTATAGTAATCATGATTTCCCGGCACTGGTAAAATGGGCAGCTTAAAAACCATCTGGTCATAAGCAATCCGTTTGCGATCTTCTGCGCCCCAGAGAAACTCTCGGTAAGGCTGGATGAAATTTTGCTGGTAGTATTCACTCGATCCCACTAAATAGATCACATCCCCGGTATGCAGCATAAAACGGGATTCGCTGTGATGGGGCAACATAAGTTCAGCCACCTGTCGCTGGGGATTGTGTCCCCGGTGGCTGCCAGAACCACTATCACCGACAACTAAAAATGAGAACTCAGAATTATCTGTTTGACCATCTTCCAACACGAGGCGAGTTTGGTCGATATTCCGTTCCACAATCAACGGGTCTTGCCACCGTACCCGTTGATTCATTTTCCGAATTTTCTTAGCGATCGCTGGATCGGATACAAGTTTCAATGCAACCTACTCCTGAATCTTTAATTGAAAAAAGCAGGGGAGCAAGAATTTTAGATTTTAGATTTTGGATTTTAGATTGAAATTTAATCCAAAATCCAAAATTGAATTGCCCAATGCCCTATTCTTCTACTGTATCTTTCATCTCAATAGTCAGATTAGGGAGTCCGTTTAGTTTTTCGGTCGGTTCAACTTCTTCTACTAATGGCAGAAAAATTCTTAACCCTGCTGGTACACACTTAATTTCTACAGGTGTTGTGCCGACTATTTCACCATCTAGAACAACTTTTTGTGGTGGGTTAGTCGTAATTTTAAATTGTTTGGCTCGCAGGAAGCCAATATCATCCCGTTCTACGGCGTTACCTGTGGAAGCCGTTTGAAATAAATGAAACGTGGCCGCGATCGCTCCTGCCTTGTTAGCTGGAGCTACAATCGTTAAATCTAGCAACCCATCATCATAAATCAGACCTGCTGGGCCTTGAGCCAAAACTGACGTGGGAGGCGCGGCATTTGCTACCGTTACTGCACAGGCACTAGTTTTAATTATCCTGTCTTCAGTTTCAATTTCAACATCAAAGTTATGTAAGCTTCTTAATTGCTGGATTCCTGCCAAAACGTAGGCCATCATTCCAAAGCGATTTTTAGCGTCTCGGTCTGCTAATTCTACAGTTTCAGCTTCAAAACCAATACCTGCTAAGAGTACCATTGGCCGATCGTTGCAATAGGCTGCGTCTACATGGCTAGTTGCTCCCTGCAAAATTGTATTACATGCACCTGCGATCGTGTCAGGAATTCCTAAAGCTGTGGCAAAAGCGTTCGCTGTTCCTCTGGAAATGATCCCAAATGGGATATCAGTTCCCACTAAAGCCGCCGCCGCTATTGAGAGAGTACCATCTCCCCCCGAAGCAATGATTGCATCTACTCCGCGCTCTATCGCTTGATATGCCAGTTGATCGGCATCGATTTCTTCAGTTGTAAAATGAATATCTAGATCGATATCTGGCTCTAATATTGCCCGAATTTCTGCTAGCTCTGTATCTGGGTCGCCCTGACCCGCAACCGGATTAAAGATGAGACAGGCGGAACGATTCATAAGGCATAATAATTAAGCTTGGATAACTAATGAAGATAGCAAATTATTCTCAGTATTCCTGTAAATTTTCAATTTCTCTTTTGGGGCTGAGTTTTCTAGTGGGACTTAGACAAAAAGTAGCCAGAAAAAACCCTCAAATCTATATGCAGAGAGACTTTGACATCGTTTTGCCTAGTTTATTGATATATCTGGGTTTCAAGCATTTTTGAGCATTTGGTGTATTTTCCTTGCCCTGTATGAGGTTGAGGCTTGTTTATGCCTCAAAAATGTTTAAGTCCCGCTATGTAAAGAACTGGAACTCTGAAAAGAGAGGATACCACGAGCCGATCGCAATTTGCAGAGATCGCAAGCAGTTCTACATCGCAAATGCGTGTATATTGTGGAAGTATGTGGAAAACTGCCAAAAAGTGTAAAAACCAAATTTACTTACATGTACATCAAAACTATTGTTAAAATCCAAATAATTTTAAGTTAATATTCATACCCAACTCCTATGAGAGAAACTGTCCTAGAGGTTCGCAATTTACAAGTTGAATTTCCCGGTGATGGCAACATTAACAGAGCTTTGGATGGTATTTCTTTTGCCCTGCATCGTGGTGAAACTCTAGGAATAGTAGGAGAATCGGGGAGTGGTAAATCAGTGACAGCCCTAGCTGTGATGGGTTTGTTGCAAACTCCCGGCATAGTGACTGGCGGCGAAATCTGGTTTCGTCCACAGGAGAATGGCAACACCATCGATTTGGTAAAATTACCTCCTGAACAAATGCAGTTACATCGGGGTGGCGACATCGCCATGATTTTTCAAGAACCGATGAGTTCGCTCAATCCAGTTTATAATATTGGGTTTCAGCTAATAGAAGCGATTGTGCGACATCAAAATGTGTCAGCCGCCCAAGCAAAACAAATTGCGATCGCAGGTTTGCAAGAGGTAAAACTCTTACCTAGCGATGAGGAAATACAGCAACAGTATATCGAAACTTGGCATCAAACCAACAGCAATTCATCGAAACCTGATGCATCAAAGTTGTCACAGTTGGTTAAACAACACAAAGAAGCCATGCTGGAACGCTACCCTCATCAACTTTCTGGGGGTCAGTTGCAACGGGTAATGATTGCAATGGCAATTTCTTGCAACCCATTAATTCTAATTGCCGATGAACCAACCACAGCCTTGGACGTGACTGTGCAAGCGACTATTTTGGACTTGTTGCGAGAATTGCAGCAAAGCCGTGACATGGCAATGATTTTTATCACCCACGATTTGGGGCTAATTTCGGAAATTGCTGACGAAGTAGCGGTGATGTATAAAGGTAAAGTTGTCGAATCTGGTACTTCTGACCAAATTTTCAGCAGTCCCCAGCATCCATATACTAAAGGTTTGATAGCTTGTCGCCCCACACTTGACCGCCGCCCCCAAAAATTACTCACCGTTTCTGACTACATGAGTGTAGAAGAAACAGCAACGGGACAAGTAGTAATTCAGCCGAAAGAACCCCCACA
>NZ_JABXKI010000152.1 GCF_017115095.1 Nostoc sp. NMS4
GCCTGATTGAAGATTTTTTACAAGCATTTTATATCGAAGCGATCAAAGCTTTCCGTAGAGAAAACGAACTACCAGAAAATCACACGCCGCGTACTCAGCTGCAATTAGCTGAATATATGGCTTTTACAGAACAGTATGCCAAACGCCGAATCAATTTACCTGGTGGTGCAAATCAGCAATTGATTATCTTGCGCGCCCAAGGTTTTGCTCGTCGTCAGCCCCAAGAAACTACCGTGGATATTGAAATGGCGGTAGAGTCTGCCAAGGGTGAAGAAGCAGAATCTTACCAGCGTAACTCGGCGGTGCAACAGTTGCGATCGCAAATGATCGCCCAAACTAATTTCGATCCATCAGAAGAGTCAGAACGCGATCGCGTCATCACTGAATTGATGAAATACCTGGAGTCTCAAGGTCAATCTGATTGTATGAACTACCTCAGCTTGAAACTTCAAGACCTTTCAGCCCCAGAAATTGACCAAATTCTCGGTTTAACTAGCCGTCAGCGCGATTATCTCCAACAACGCTTTAAATACCACGTAGAAAAGTTTGCCAAACAACACCATTGGCAATTGGTACATCAATGGTTAGGCGCAGGTTTAGAGCAAAAGTTGGGTTTATCTTCCCAGCAGTGGGAAATCTTTGTAAATCAACTTACAGAACAACAACAGCAAATATTACAGTTAAAAACTGCACGAGAAAACGATCTGGCGATCGCCAAAGCCATCAAATGTACCCCCAAACAGCTACAAAAGCGCTGGACTCAACTTTTAGAAATCGCATGGTCTATCCGCAACGGTCATACTGAAGCCCAGACAGGCTAAAATAAAGGTGAATAAAATATAGAGAAGACCATGAACCAAGTATTTCCCGAACTCTCTAGTCTTTCGAGAGCGGAAAAACTTCAACTGGTAGAAGATTTATGGGATGAGATTGCTGCTACACCAGCAGCACTCCCAGTTTTAGATTGGCAGAAACAAGAACTAGCCCGTCGCAAAGCCGAATATCTGCAAAATTCAGCCATTGGCAGTAGTTGGGAAGATGTAAAAGCCAGAATCTCTCAACGACATGGCTAGAAACTTAACTATTCTTACAGCCGCAGAACTGGACATTATCGAAGCTTATGACTGGTACGAGGGGCGCGAATTAGGGTTAGGCGCTGAGTTCCTACGCTGTATTGATGCCTCCCTAAATTTAATTCAGCGTCACCCCAACACATACCAGATTGTTCATGAAACTTATCGCCGCGCTACAATTAGGCGTTTTCCCTACGTCGTTTTTTACGAGTTTAATGAACAGGAGATTATTATCTACGCTGTTTTCCACTGTTCCCAAGACCCAGAAAAATGGCGGAGTCGCTTGCAATAGTTGGTCTTTGAGACTAAAGATAAATCCATTATTTTAACTATTACCTGAATTAGTAACTCGTTCCTAATCCAAATTATTAATACATTTGTATTTGTTTAGTACAAAAATACCAATAAATTCTGATTTTTTATCTATTAATCCAACTGCGTTTAGTCAAAATCAAAAATTCATATTAAGCAAGTGAAGCTTTTTTACTACTTCTGTGAAATCCTATAATAAGCAGGACTTTTGGCAGAGGGATTGAAGATGGCTCTGACTCAAGGCGGACGGGCAAATAAGTCTGGAAATATTTTAGAAGCAAATGTAGAAGCAATCTTGCATGGGCATAATTATTTCCAAGTTGGGAACTATGTCCAAAAAGAATTTATCTTAAATGCTACTTTATTGTCAAAACGTTATGGCAAAGAAGTTTATATTGGAACTGGAATTTATCATACCTATCTCAAGGTTGATTTTTATGTTGTCGGCTCATCTGCAATGCCATCTGGTTTAATTTTCGAGTGCAAATGGCAAGAAAGCCCCGGTTCAGTTGATGAAAAGTTTCCTTACTTGAACATGAATATTCAGCACTATTATCCTGCACCAACTATCGTAATTTTAGGCGGTGAAGGTATGCGAGAAGGCGCAAGCCAATGGCTGAAAGCAAGAGTTAATGATAACCATAATTTATTAGCAGTTTATAGCTTAGATAGATTCATTGCTTGGGCAAATAAAAATCTTTAAAAGATGTAATTAATAGTTCGTTAATCATGCCTCTATTTTTTATGTTCGAGTTAATTGAACGCGCTGCTTTAATTTTATAAGTTTCAAAATTGATATCAGTATAAATTTTTTGAATAAATTCACTATCAGAATTACATACCATAACTTTGACACCACGATTTGCTAACTCTGCACAAGTATCTCTTAAAATTTCTTGGTCTTTTTGACTAAAACAATTTTGACTATAAGCCGTGAAATAGCTAGTATTACTGATAGGATGGTAAGGCGGATCAAAAAATACAAAGTCATCACTACTAGTTGCATGATTTAGGACTTCTGTAAAATCTGCCTGTTTAATTTCTGCATGGGAAAGGGCTTCTGAGGCTGCTTTTAGTAAAACCTCAGCACAAATATTAGGATTGTCATATCTGCCTAATGGCACATTGAATTTTCCCTGTGAATTGACTCGATAAAGACCATTAAAACAAGTCTTATTAAGATAAATTAGACGAGCCGCTTTTTCTATATCAGTACCACCTGAGTTATTTCTTACACTGTAGTAATAATCTTTACCGTGTCGGCTTTTATGCTCTTTTAATAGAGAGATTAAGTCCTCAACCCGATCTCTAACACAACAATAAGTGTTAATTAATTCGGCATTAATATCAGTTAAAATGGCTGCACTTGGTTGGAGATGGAAAAAAACAGCACCACCCCCTAGAAATGGTTCATAGTAATTTTTATAACTCTTGGGAAAATAAGGAATATATTGCTGTATCAACCGACTTTTACCCCCTGCCCACTTCAAAAATGGACGCGGGCTAGTTTCCTTCGAGACTTGAATTACCATTTACTTACAATTTAACTGAAAATAATTATGACTAAATAAAGCTAATATAACCGACGAACCAAATTTTAGATTAACTGGCTAATTTTCCAGCCGCATATATTACAATTGAGTAGATAAAGCATATCAAAACAAACGTAAGTATATAACAAGGCAGTTTACATTCAGATGTTTGACGGATTTTGGGATAACGTCTTTCGCTACCCCCGATACTTAATTACGATCGTCTTAGGCTTGTTTCTGAACACCTTTGCACCATTAGTGCCACTGTTGAAACGCCCTATCACCTTGATCGCTATCTTGGGTTTATTTGTGAGCAGCCTAGTCTTCCTGACTTTCACCTTACGGGCAATGCTGGGCTTGAGTACAATCTAGACTAGCGTTATATCGGGGCTATGCCCCACAGACGGTTGCTTTTGGCGTTGCTCTCGCTAAGTGCTGTCTAACCCTGCATCTATTTTTGTCGTATAACCTCTGTGATGAGGCGAAATTTTTATGGCTACAAATCGTCGGGTTTCCCGCGTTGCTGAATTGATCAAACGGGAAGTTAGCCAAATGCTGCTCAACGGCATTAAGGATGACCGTGTGGGTACTGGAATGGTCAGTGTGACTGATGTTGATGTTTCCGGCGATCTCCAACACGCCAAAATCTACGTCAGCATCTATGGTACTGATGAAGCTAAAGTAGAAACGATGGCCGGTTTAAAGTCGGCTACAGGTTATGTCCGCAGCGAACTTGGGGCGCGGGTGCGGCTACGTCGTACACCAGAGGTGATATTTCTCGAAGATCGCTCTATAGAACGCGGTAATAAAGTATTGGCATTACTAAACCAACTTAATCACGATCGCCCGCCAGAAAATCTGGTAGCGGCAGAAGACAGCACTGTTCCAAATGATGAGGAATTCTCCGAATAAGTAACTAAAACAACAATGTAACTTCAGAACAATTAATCTCAGCAAATCCGCCAAACAGTTTACAGACGTGACGAGATCGCGTCTGTTTTAATGTGAACATAGCCTCATTCAGCGATCGCTAGTAGTCTATTAAGAAATAATTGACGAATAAATTTTCTGTAGACACGGCGATTTATTGCATCTCTCCAACTCTTTCAAAGATGCGCCGCGATCGCTAAAAGGGAATCCGCGAATGTCTATCCTAAATTACGAATTAGAGTCTTACTCCACCTTTTGACAGATGCTTCTCAAAAGAAAACTGTATGATGTTAGTGCTGAAATTAACTAGAAAATTACGGTCTTACTTAATAAATTGTTAACAGATGCTATGGTGAAAGCCTTCGTCGGCTACTTTGTCCGTTATGTTTTGCAACAGTTTATACCCTAGTAACTGACAAATATTATTGTGTTGTTTACCTTAGATGAATACCCGCAGTTAAAGATCCAGCTTTTAAGGTGATTATTTGATATGTAAACGATTGCGATATAAATTCTTCCCACCCACCAAATCTTGCCTAAATACAGTAATGGCAAGACTTTCAGACTTGTGGCATCAAAGTCATACAGCTACATAAGCAGGTTAAGTTAACTACTCGGAATTTTTTTTGTAAAGCGGATTTTCGATAAATGTCAGGATTCGTTGACTTTCTTAACATTTCTTGAGATAATTTTAGGAGATGTAGCGTCAAAATAAAAATAGTTCCGTATAGCAAACTACAAAATCTTAGCCACAAGTCTAATTTCTGTAATGTTTGTTCCTAATTATTAACGGGAACACTATCGTAAGTGTTAATTTGTGAGTAAAAAACATGAGTGTGAATACGGTGCCTTCTATCAATTACTACTCTCTAGATGTGATTCAAGACGAAGCACGCCGACTGGTGCAAAAGGGAATGGTTAGCCGACAACAGCCAATATATAGCCTCTGCCAATACATTCCAGCGAGAGAGTGGGTTTGCGTTGAATGTGAATTAGAGAAATGTGACTTTTTGTTACGCGATCGCATTGGCGACCTAATTGGTCGTGAACAGTGGGATAACGACTAAGCAATGTTTGATTTCCGGTTTAAGATTGGGAGTTTGTTGTTGATGTGTGGATGTCACCATCAACGATTCAACGCTCAATCTGGGGGATGATCTCTGGTTTTTAATGAGCATCGCCCTATACAGAATCTTGCGTTTTTGATTAACACAGAAGCATTTGAGTCTGAATTTATACAACTTTTCAAGTTAAAGAAGGCATCAAAACCATTTGTTCTGTATATCTGGTGTCACAGCTTGAGTTTAGTATGTAAATTCTGTGAAGTTCCTACATTTCTATTAGATCAATGTAGGAACTTCATTTTTGACTCGCAATTTATTGCATCGCTTACCTCAAGTAAGTGATAACCTGCTTGCTGTTCAAAGCCAAAATCCCTATGGAAAAGTTTGCTAAGTCGGGCTAACCGACACCAGTTGCGACAAAAAAGTGAAACTCCGCCAGCAACTGGCTCAAGCTTCACAAAATCCAAAATTTGTATAGTATTTTAATTTTATTTTTTCTGAAAAAATCTCGGCAAGCATAAAAAAATCATCTTGGCTCCCTCTCATGCCTTCTGCCTGATTGTTGAGCGTAGTCGAAACACTGCCTCCTGCCTCCTTAACTTGCCTATTATCCTACTTGCTCTAAATATTGATTAATGTCTTCAATGATGCGAGTAAGTTCAGCTTCAGTAGTCAAGCGGATGTTGACGTTGCGGACAGTCAGCAAAACTTTGGCTGCGAAGGGCGTTGGCCAGATATTAGGATTACAAAAAATTTCTAAAAATACCTCACCCGTATAGCGATATTCCAGGGGAGGCTGGGGAGTGACTCTACCACCGCCAGGAGTGGGTTTAGCAGCGATCGCTTTTAGGCGTTCCATCAGTTGATCCGTCGCTGTCTTTAATTCTCGTGCTGCTTGGGGTGAAAAACTAAAGGAGACTGAACCTTCAATTAAATTCAATGTTAGAGGAGTTGAAGACATGAGCTATTTATTAAAACTTCTTGATAACTACTTATGTTACCTGAATAGGTAGTCTAGGCTGGTACATCCATCTCAGCCTTGCAAGCATGGCTTCAGTCGGGAATGGCACTAAGATAAGCCCAAAGTCTTGTGTTACCTCGTTCCCAGCCTGGAGGCTGGGAATGTATTACGAGAGGGCTACTGCCTCTCATTAAGCAATTGGAGGCAGAGCCTCCCAGGATTCGGTTCCCAGCCTCCAGGCTGGGAACCAGTCAGGGAAAACCAGTCAGGGCAAGGGCTGTGTCTTAACTTAGTGCCATTCGCCTCAGTAGGCTAACACCTATTTGGTATCGCATGGACATCCGAGGTGGAAAGAGTCAGATTTCGCTCCTCAAATTTTGACCATTTTCTGAATAAACCATGAGCTTCCTTATGCTTATTAGGCATTAAATAACACTCATTAAGCCGATCGGTTATTTAAAGTAAATACAGCTCGCTGATGGTCATCATCATATCTTTGAATACAATTCGATCTCACATCAGTTGATGTATTAATAACAAAGTTAATTAAAATATTACTGAAATTAATGCTAAAAATACGCGGTTATTTATAAAGCAATTAACAATGGCTATACAGCTTGTAGCTGCTGTTAATTAAAAAGAATCTCAATAAATCGATCTAAAATATAGAGACTATAGAGACACTTAACTCTTACTGCGTAAGACTTTGATACACTTTATTTGTGTTTATTTTGATTTTGAGGTCTACATTAGAAGTCATAGCAACTTGATGTGATAAATTATCTATGATTTACGATAACCGCGCCGAAGTACGAAAGGTTTTAATTATTACCCTACTACTCAACCTGTTTGTAATGGGATTGAAAGCACTTGTAGGCTATTGGACAGGTTCTTTGAGTTTGCTAGCTGATGCCTTGCATAGTGTGACAGATAGTGCTAATAACGTTTTAGGATTAGTTGCGAGTAAATTTTCTTCTCCCCAACCCGATCGCGAGCATCCTTACGGACACAGCAAGTTTGAAGCAGTAGGCGCTTTAGGGATAGCCTCGTTTTTAGGAATAGCCTGTTTTGAAATTTTGCAAGGAGCAATTGAGCGAATTCTCAAAGGTGGTGGTGAACCGATAAAAATATCGCCACCTGAGTTGTGGTTATTATTAATTGTGCTGGGTGTGAATATTTTTGTGGCGTTTTATGAACGTGCTGTGGGTAGGCGGGTAGGTAGCTCAATTCTCATTGCTGATGCGACACATACCATGAGCGATATTTGGGTGACAATCTCTGTAATTGCTGGCTTGATAGGAGTTTGGCTAGGTTATCAATGGATGGATTTGGTGTTAGCTTTTCCTGTCGCCTTGTTGGTATTTTGGAGTGGCTGGTCAGTTTTAAAAGAGAATTTACCTTGGCTTGTAGATCAAATGGCGATCGCACCAGAAGCAATACACGCGATCGCTACTTCTGTTCCAGGTGTAATTAACTGTCATGATATTGCTTCTCGCGGCGTTCTTGGCCGTCAAGTATTCATTGAAATGCATTTAATCGTGGATGCAGTAGATGTAGAAACCGCCCACCGCATCACCGAAGAAGTAGAAAGCCGATTAGAAGAACGATTTCGTCCAGTGAGAATTTTAATTCACGTCGAGCCACCAGCATATAAATCTGAGCAAATTAGCTTTGAAACTGGATCTAAGTAGTCTCAGCAATTCTAAATTACGCCCTGTTCAAGTGTAAAACAACGCTTGATTTCTTCGTTTAAAAAATACGATGGGGAGAGATAAGGAAAATAACAAATAACGACCAACAACTGACTGCATCTTTGTATTAACTCTCATAAGAAGCAACCAAATCTGCAACGATCGCAACTAGTTCTCCTGGATCGACAGGTTTAGCCACATGAGTCTGAAAACCCGCTTCCAAAGCACGGCTACGATATTCGCTATCGCCATAAGCAGTTAAGGCGATCGCAGGAAGTTTTCTATAAATATCAGGCTTCAATGCCCGGATCTTGCGGATAAGGGTGTAGCCATCTTCATCAGGCATAGCAATATCACAAATTAAGACATCTGGTTGCAACTCAGGTAATACTTTCAATGCTACCATTGCCGATGCAACTGCCATAATGGTGGCTCCATCAGCTTCCAACACAGTAGTAATGTAAAAGCGGCTATCTTCATCATCATCAACTACGAGGATGTTTAAGCCAGCAAGGGGAAGAGCAGGTTCCATAACATCTCCATTAACGTTGATCGAATGAAATATATTTCTAATCAGCTGCTTGTTTTTTTCTGTCAGCATACCATTGGTAATTTTACTGCGATCGCGCCAATTTTCCTAGACAATAACTCAATTTGTCTAGTTACCATCCAATTGATGCTTAATAATTCACTAGCGTTTATAATTATTGACTGGATAAAATTATGTTAGTGTTTAAATTCCTTCACACGTAAAAATTACCTTTAACGAATAGTTTAAGTTCAAGAATAATCTTGTTAATTCAATACCTTAGCCAAAAAAAGAGTATGAAGAGAGAGGGCGGTTTGTAGTAGAGTTGTTGCCTTACCAAACGACAATTCAAAAGCTACAATTCGCCCATGTTTGACATCCTATCTGTGAAATGTTAAAAATGCTTCCCGAAATCCCTGAGCCTATTTTATTAACCAAAATTTTTGCCTTTACTGCTTTAGGTCTTATTCATCCCCTTTCTACAGGCGTTGAACCCTCGTAAATTGGTAACGGTATTGGTAATATACTCTACTTAAAAACTCCAGTTTTTAAAATGGACGAAGTTTAATTGACTTATTTACCGCTTTTTCAAACCTTTGTTGATCGCAGCTTTTTTCACTAGACTTGCAAAGTCTGCTGGAAAATCATTACCACTCAACTGATTCCAACTGACTTCCTGTTTCAAATTACTTTTGTGCCCTTTCAGCTTTAATATGCGGTTGACTGTGTTTGTGGGGTGCTGTAGTTCTTCTGGTTCCAGATAAGCAGCCAGTACATCATTGTAGACTTCTTGAACTGCACTATCTTTCTTATTCCCATTTAAGCCCATACTAGAGAATATAGTTTCTTTTTCCTCGTTTGTGATTCCTCCTTCTAGTATGTCGAGAGTATTTCTGGTAAGTTGAGTCCTAGCCATATTTTTCCTATGTGTGGTTTTATTAAGATCGAATCCTCTAACTTCCTTGTCTCGCATTTTCTGCTTAAGTTTTCTTGTTCCCCATTGTCCAAGTTGAAAGGCTCCAACACTTACACCCATAGCAGTGGCAGCCACTAATCCTGCTGGCCCACCAGTAAACCCTGCAACCCCAGCACCTAGCGTTACTGTACCAAGAGTAGTTTGTATGGCTGCACGCTTCATTTTCTTTTTCTGTATTTCTTTAAGTTGATTTAGCGTGTCAATCTGAGTTTCATCTAGTGTCGGTGAGTTCGCTATTTCATTTAGACCTTTCTTGTTCTTGTAAGCCTTCTTAAATTTGCGGGCTCCTTGGAAAGCCTCTGCGCCACCCACAAACGCAGCAGCAGCAGGAGCAACAGCCCCACCCGCAATTATTTGCGCTCCTTGTGCCCCTCCTGCTGCACCAGCATTGTTTGCTAAACTAGCAGCATCTTTAACTGCACCTGCTGCCGATTTTGTCAAGTCTGCAAAGTTCTTAACACCCCTACCCCAAGATTTGTAACCACCATAATTCTCTTTTTGAGCAGCTTTCATAGCAGCATCGGTATAAATTATCAGCTTTGGCAAAGTTGTCAAAACGCCAGATGCTACCTTACCGATATCAAAGGGTAGTGACGTACCTACTATGAAACCCCCTTGTTGGGCAGAGGATAACGTCCCTATTTTACCCCCTTTTTCGACAGCTGCTATAGCTCCCGATCCAGAAGTAGCCCCCCCTTCAGCAAGGTGTTGGATACCCCTTTGTGCTTGGGTTCCTACTATTACGGTGTATGTAAGAGCAGAAGTCATCTCACCTGTACTATTAGATAAGATTGCAATTCTTTCCCGACGTGGCTTCGTCTTATCCTTGTATGCCTGCTTAAATGCCCTTAAATTATCTGCAAATAGCGCCAAACCACCAAAAGCTTTGAAATCATCCCTAACCATACCAGCTACGGCTGCATCATGTGAAAATGCTTTAGGAGCGTCGTTGGGAAGAGGTCCTATAAACGACAGTGGGTCTTGTGCATTGGCGGGAAGATTCTGTAGACCAATTTGATCAATATTTGTATTGGTCGAATCCTGTCCCAGAATTTTCCATTGATCTAAATTAGTTTCGGTCTGCTTCGGCCCTCCTGCAACTTCCTTTGCAGCTTCCCTCTTCCATTCTTTGTCAGGACCAAAACGAGTTATATAACTAATTCCGTCAAAGGATTTACCGATCACTTTTCTTATCCTTTTTGTTATTTTTTGCCCCGTTGTTGGTTCTAGCTGTGGCGTTTGTGGCGCTTGTAGCGGAATTCTCCCTTCTAATCCTCTAATTACGTCTTGCTGCCGATCTAGTTCCCTCAACTCCTCAATTACTAAATCTACAAAGGGCTGTTGTCTACCCTGCTGCAAGTTTCTAATTGCCTGCTCTCTTGCCGTATAATCCATCAGTAGCAACCGTTGTGCTTCCTGCTCCGCCTGCTGCTCCGCCTGCCGATATAGTTCCCTCAACTCCTCAATTACTAAATCTACAAAGGGCTGTTGTCTATCCTGCTGCAAGTTTATAATTGCTTGCTCTCTTGCCGTATTGTCCATCAGTAGCAACCGTTGTGCTTCCTGTTGCGGTGTCGCAGGTATTGGTGGCTGTTGTGGGCGAATTCCTCTACTGGGTCGCTGCGGTTCTTCCCGAACTCTTCTTCTAGTGGGTGGACGCTGCGGCTGCTCCGCCTGCCGATCTAGTTGCCCCAACTCCTCAATTACTAAATCTACAAAGGGCTGTTGTCCGTCCTGCTGCAAGTTTCTAATTGCCTGCTCTCTTGCCGTATAGTCCATCAGTAGCAACCGTTGTGCTTCCTGTCGCGGTGTCGCAGGTATTGGTGGCTGTTGTGGGCGAATTCCTCTACTGGGTCGCTGCCGTTCTTGCCGAACTCTTCTTCTAGTGGACGAACCCTGCATCTGCTCCCGCTCAGACATAACCGCCAGATTGTTCAGTTCTTGCTCTGGCGGCAGCTCCGTCTCTATCAGTTTTTTGATATTCGCAAATATTTCTGGAAGAGGTCTATTATCTTCTTCTTGCTGCACCTCTTGGGAGTTAGATTGCCCAGAAGAACCCTCTTGTTTATCTTCATCAAATAAATCTTCTGGAATGTATTGCCTATTGCCTGAATTCTGGGATATTTCTTGGGCATCAGTGGACGATCCCGCCTGCTCTTGTCCCTCAGATAACATCAGCCTTTGTCTAGCTACGGGAGATAAGAAACTATTGTTTTCGTTGGTGATTTTGTTTAATTCTTCTGTACTGGCTTGAGGTATCTCTTTATCCAAAATATCAGTATAATACTCTTCTAAAACTGCATCTATTGCAGCCCTATCCGCAAGATAAGCCGAATCATCTTTTTCCTCCCCAGACGGTTGGTCTGCTCGCTGTTTTCCATCACGTACACACTGCACAACATTATCTTGAGCAGGCATACGCTGCACTCCAGAACTTGCAGCCCCGCTTACTTGTGCTGATTCTCCCCGTGCCGCTTTTGCACCCATAACATCAGCTTCAGTTTCTAATTTCGGATCGGCGTTAATAGAAACTCCTTTAGACTGAGGCGCGGGTACTCGTCCGGCTTCTTGTTGTAGTGTGTGAGCTACTTCATGTCCTAGTATCTCTTGACCTGACTGGGTGGTGGGTTGATACTTGCCTGGTTGAATGTGAATATTTTTTCCCTGAGCATAGGCTATTGCGCCTATCTTTTCTGCTTGTGGCCCTTCGTGAATGCGGATATCAGACAAGTTTGTACCAAAGGAAGTTTCAAACTTCTGCTGCACCATTTCCGGCATGGGTTTACCGCCGCCAGTGGGAGCTAGGTTTACTTCAGGCAGATCCTTGAGTGTCTCCTTAGCTTGCTTGGGCTGAAGCATCTCAGGTACTGCTGGTCTCATCCCAGGAAATATGGGGATCTGGGCAAAGTTGAATCCTTGCTTCTTTGCTTCCTTTGGTTTCTGGGTCAACTCCTGACTCTGTGGGGCAGAGTTCACTACAAAAGGACGCGACTTAATTTGAGATTGTACTGGTATGGCAGCACCTGAAATGGATTTTTGATCAACAAACTTCTTCGTGTGTAAAGCTTTCATTTCAAAGTCTCCTTAAGTGCTGCCTACCACACTTAATATTTCTGAAGGCTAGGTTAACAATTCAAAATTCAAAATTCAAACATTTTAGACGGGGATTTAAACCGCTACCGAAACTGATCGGAGGCAGAGTGGCTCCGACTCTGCGCTACATATAGATGATTGTAGGGGTCTAAACCCTTGAATTTACGATAAATAATATCAAAGTATCAGAATTTTGTCTCAATATTTACACAGACGAATTCTAATAAAGTCCAAAATTTGAAGTTAATAAAATATTAAGTCTTGGTAAATAAAAAGTTAAATTAAACTTAATAAACCGAAATTCCCAAAAATAGACAATGCCGAGTCTTAAAACGAATCAAGTCGGCATTGTTATTTTTAAATACAGTAGAAGCAAATCCGAAGACTCAGGAGTTAGGAGCCAGAAGTAATATAACTGACTATTAACTTGCAAACTGCCGTATGTTAATCTCAACTCCTGCAAGTAATCTGAAGAATAGCAAAAAGTAATGAGCTTTTAGTTAAGTCAAATCAAAACTTGATTACTCCCATTCAATGGTTCCAGGCGGCTTAGATGTGATGTCATAAACCACCCGATTCACCCCTTTCACCTCATTCACAATTCGAGTCGAAATCACTTCTAAGACATCATAAGGCACTCTCGCCCAATCAGCAGTCATGCCATCTTCACTAGTAACAATCCGCAAAACAATCGGGTAAGCGTAAGTACGTTGATCTCCCATAACACCAACACTACGAATTGGCAGCAATACAGCAAATGCTTGCCAGAAATCATGATACATACCGCGTTGGTTAATTTCTTGGCGGACAATCAAATCGGCATCGCGCAAAATATTTAACCGCTCAGATGTAACTTCCCCTAGAATACGAATTGCTAAACCAGGCCCAGGAAAAGGTTGTCGTTGAACAATTTCTTCTGGTAAACCAATGGAACGTCCAAGTTTGCGGACTTCATCTTTAAATAGTTTCCGCAGTGGTTCGACCAATTTAAATCTTAGGTCTTTGGGCAAACCGCCAACATTGTGATGACTCTTAATTTTCACCGCTACCCGCTCACCACTTTGGGGATCAACGTTGGTGTCAGCAGATTCGATCACATCTGGATAAAGAGTTCCTTGAGCCAGATAGTCAAACTGACCGAGGCGCTTGGATGTTTCCTCAAATACACTGATAAATTCGTGTCCGATGCGGCGGCGTTTTTCTTCAGGATCGGTGATTCCAGCAACTTTAGCTAAAAAGCGATCGCGGGCGTTAACATATTCAACAGGAATGTGAAACTGTTCTTGAAATAGCTTGACCAATCGCTCTGGCTCATACTTTCGCATAAAGCCTTGATCGATAAACACACAAGTCAGTTGCTCGCCAATGGCTTTATACAGCAAGAAAGCTAGGGTAGAAGAATCCACTCCCCCAGATAGCGCCAACAGTACCCGCTTCTCACCAACTCTGGCGCGAATTTCTCGAATTGCCTCTTCGACAAAAGCTGCTGTTGTCCAAGTGGGTTCGCAATCGCAGATATGGTAGACAAAATTACGAATTAATGCTATACCACCAATAGAATGTACCACCTCTGGATGGAACTGAACGCCGTAAAGTTTCCTTTCGTGGTCAGCGATCGCAGCACAGGGAGTATTTTCTGTATGTGCCAGCAATTCAAACCCTGATGGCATTTGGGTAACTGAGTCTCCATGACTCATCCACATGGTAGTGCCATCTTCGACATTAGTGAGCAAATCTGTGGGATTGTCAATATATAATGAGGCTTTGCCGTATTCACCTCGATCAGCCTTTGCCACTTCCCCACCGAGTTGGTTGACCATCAGCTGCATCCCATAGCAAACACCCAAAACGGGTATTCCCAAATTCCAGATTTCTGGATCGCAATGGGGGGCTTTTTCACCATAAACTGAACTTGGGCCACCTGAGAGGATGATTCCCTTGGGGTTAAGTTGGCGCAAATGTTCAGAAGTAGTGCGATAGGATAAAACTTCGGAGTATACTTGAGTCTCGCGGATGCGACGGGCTATCAGCTCTGAATATTGAGAGCCAAAATCCAGAATTACAATCAATTGACGATCGAGCCGCCCAAAATTTTCCAATGTTTGGGGCGCTTGTTCTGTTGGTAGAGTCACCGCTGTATTCATGACGGGAGTGTTATATCTGTTAAGGATAAATAGATGCTTTGTGGTCTATGGTGATGCTATTATCCAGCCTGGACAGGCTGATAATGGTATAGAAAGCCTTGACAAACACTAGTTTACGTGCATTTGTCAAGCCCCGGAGTTGGAGATGGTATTAAAACGATAAATCTACCCTAGAGTGGTTGTTTAAAGGATTATTTTTTTGGATTGTTTACGATTATTCATAATAAATTAACATAATTTTCCCATCAACATACCAGCAGTTTTACTCTTCACGATAATTTTGCGATCGCGATCGAAGAGAATAGAGCCACAGACTGTTACTTTTGTGCCGCTTTCGCTATGACTTTGGATGTATTCTTGGGAACGAACATCAATAGTTTCGGCGATCGCACTGTAAACTTGATTTACCCAATCACTACCAGTTGCAGCATCGATGGATTTTAGGTGTGTTAGTGCTGCTTCGGCAGTTGCACTGTTAAAAACAGCTTGGATATCTGGTAATTTTAAACCTGCGATCGCACAGTGCGCTGCTAAAATTTCTCGCCGTCCATCAGCCAAGTAGTGATGGGTGTGAAAAATCCCTCCAGCCAGTTTCATCAGCTTCCCGTGATAGCCAAATAATAAGATTTCTTTGACACCCAGCACATCAGCTTCTACTAACATTGGACCAAGCCAGTTAGCAGTTTTGACTAATTGTTCGGGATTAATCCCTAGTTTACGCGCCAAATCTAGGCCATTCTCGCCGATGCAGAATACTAAACTTTCAAAACGACTAGCTTTATTTTGTAATTCTGCCCGAAAAACGGCAAGCTGATCTGGTGTACTCAAAGGTTGAGAAATACCGGTTGTGCCTAAAAGGGAAAGTCCTTCAACCACACCAAAAGCAGAATTTGAAGTTCTCACAGCTAGCGATCGCCCTTGGGGTAGAATAATTGTCACCGTGATTTTTTCCCCAGGTGCTAGCATTGGTTGCAAATTCTCTTTTAAAAGCCTTTGAGCATAAGCATAAATAGCCGGCTTGTCATCAGCATTTAATTGCCTACCAATTCCTTCTCCACCTTTAATAATTACAGCATCATCACCCTGTTCTCGCCATTCCACCAATGCCCAAATCGGTGTATCTTTAGTCAAATCGAGATTATCACCAGGATCGCTACGAGCGATCGCTAAAGCCATATTCTCAGATAATCCTGCTACCTGTTCAATGGGGATTTCGGCGATTTGAGCGGGTTCAATCAAATCTACAGATGCTAAAGTTAGGGGTTTGCGATCGTGTAACCAATGTAAAGCAGCAACAGCAGCAGCACAGGCAAAGACGGGAAGTGTGTATCCAGAACGGGACATTTTTTAAATTTAAAAGTCAAAATAATTATTCAAAAGCGATCGCGCAGCGTCACGAAGCTTCGCTACCTGTCAATGTACATGCGCCATGAATCGGGCATACGTTGCTCCAGCAATCTGAGATGAGCGCCAAACCCGACGAATGGATTATCTGACACCACATCGTAAAGCCCTTTGCCCCAGTCTGGAATATCTCTTTCCTCGTAACGAGCGATAAGAATCTGCAAGTCGAAAACTAAAATACCAGTGATACTAAGCCGACGATAAAGAGCATAAACGACTGCTGCAATGGCAGGCAACTGAATCGGACGAGCGCTTGCCGCTCCCACCGCAGTTCTGAAATTAATTTCGTATCTAAAGTTTTCAAAATCAAGTTCGCCCTCGTTCTCGAAACCCTCAACTTCACTAAACGAGAACTCCATGCTCAAGAATATGTCAAACCAATCGTTCGTGTCACCCAAATACGGAGACAAAGAGCAACCCAGGCACTCGTTAATATCTTTAGCTGTTTGAGCCAAATCTTGCGGATAGTTGAAGAAGTAGCCTATCTTGTAGCTCATATTTCTTATTCTACCAGTTCCAGCCAAGCCGCGTGCGACGGTAGAACTATTGGAATACACAACCCATCTCTTCCAGATGTTTAATCAAGTCCCGTCGTTTCACGATACCTCAAGTTCAGCCACTCTTCGGACATTAGGAATTGTCCCATTCGTTAATTCTTTGTAAATATCAGTTAAGTTCTCCTTCAATTTGTTTTCGGTTTCTGCCTGAGTCCAATAGTCTGGATACTCCTGGAGATAGCCAAGCCACATCTCCTCATCTTGCCAGTAAACATATTTCTTGGTTGTCATAGGCTAAACGACTTATGAACTTCTCCAACTATGTCAACCATCTTATCAAACAGGGCGATCGCTCTATCAAAGTCGTCCAGAGTCCTACTCACTGAGCAAACTGTTAGCTTGCAATGGATACACATGGCGTAAGCTTCGCCAAGCCTGAAATGGTTGATCGTCAATCATTGCTTCTGGCTTTGGGAGATAACCGACGAAGCAATCCTCTAGTCCAAACTCTTTTGCTGAAGCACGAGCGTAATCACTACCTCCACTGCTCCAGCAGTACAGTACTGCTCCTTGCGCCTTTAACTGTCGAACTACTTCAATGACACTGGGTATCGGGATTCGTTTCGTTCCAACCGATCGAACAAGAGTGTCATCGACATCAACAAAAATGACCACAGTTGAGTTTTCCCTGCTAATGCTTGATTCTACTTAAGTTTAATTGCCCAACCGAATAATTTAGACCCATCTGTAGCTTGCTTCCTTTAGAGTAACGTTCCCGTTCACTCTCTGCACCTACTGGAATCAACGAAAAGACTCAATACAGTCGGCGTGCAACGGGCTTGTTAGACCGTATTTACTTTGTTGAGTTCGACGCGACCGTGTTCAAATACTTGCATTATTAGCTGATAACCCTCCATCAGGGACATCCCGACGAGTGGTTCTGAATCAGCCTCATCGACTGGGATTGTCAGAATATCTCCATCCCAAACTAAAACTGCTTCATAGACATTGAAAACGCATTCACTCCCATCTCCAAGAATGGCTCGTCCTCGCCTCTTCCATCTAAGATTCAACTGAGCGATCAAATCTGGAGGTAGTGAAAGCCAACCGTTAAAGCCTGTGTCCACAATTGCATCTTGTGTGTAAATTTTCCCATCAGAGCCACAGACTGAAACTGGAATAATCGGTTCCAAATCCGCGTTGACTATTCCGGCAATCATACGGCTTTTTTCGTGCGTCCGCCGAATCGACGAACATAGCGATAACCAATGCGGACAATCCAGATTTGAGCCTCTGGATGACGGCCTTCGAGACGATCGCAAGCAACAATTTCACTTGCATCGACTTCAAAAGCTCCGGTTTCGATGTCGATCGCCACAATCTTACCATGATTATCTGCTTCAACCTGTGAGCGCACCTGAGATTCATAAATCTCATCGCCACGTCGAGCGAATTCTTCTTTGCCGTAGTGGGGTTGGTAAACTGTCATAGAAATAGCCTCGTGTTCACGCCTCTAATTTTTCTATTTTAGGCTACGGGCTTTTTGCTTCGCTCAGAGCCTACGGTTATGATAGTGTCATGTTTAGGATAACGGGCTACGGCGGAATAATCCTCTTCCAATTCATTGCTTTGATAGTAGCAAGCAAGACACGCTTTAATATCTTCAGAAGTTAATTCAGAAAAATCCTCTAGGATTTCTGCTTCAGTCATTCCACCAGCAAGATACTCCAAAATATCATAAACAGTGATTCGCATTCCCCGAATACAGGGTTTACCACTGCGTTTTCCAGATTCAATTGTAATAATGTTGCGGTAATTCATAAAAAAGTAGATAACCTTTCTTTGACTCTCACAAATCACTCTTGATCGGTCGGCCCCAAGGCAGTGTTAGTCTGCTGACTACTGCTTCTTGCTGCTTCTAGCTTTTGGCGAATCGCTGCTTGAACCTTCTCATCAAAATCGGGATCGTTGGGGCTTGCAACAATCCTACGCGGACGCTGATTAATCCTGTCCAAATATGCTTGAAAAGCAGCTTGATCCCCGCGATGCTTGAGAAAATACTGTTTCAATTCAACATCAGACATTGAATCGTAATTAATTCGGCTCATCAGATAACTCTCCGTTGGGTAAAATTTGGAATTCAATCTCTTCGTCATACCCAGCAAGGATGTATACATTACGAGTCCGATTATCAACACAAATGAGGTATATGGGTTGAAGCATAATATACGTCAGTTGATAGCTAATACGATACAAACTTGCTAGTTGAGCAGCAGTAGGCATTTTACTTAATTACACCAAAATTACGAATTAGTAATTAGTCAAACACCTACTTCTAATAATAGAGCTTCCATAGCTGACCAAGAAATTCCTTGTTGAATATAACGAGGTGTTTCAGGATTGTAAGGACTGGCTACTCGGTCAATATTGAGAATGTTTGCCCCATCTGGCAGAACTGGTACATCTGCATCAAATGCCGTTGGACGCATTAAAGAACTGGAAAAGCCTTTGAAAATAGCAATTGTATCTTGCTCATCGGCAATTTCCACCGTTACAATTAGGACTTCTTGGGGGCGTTTAGCGGTGTATTGTTCCAGTCGCTTGCCAATGGAATTCATTTTTTTAAAAGTAGGGTTACTGTGGTGTGGCTGAACGTCCCTGTTTGCCCAGCTTAATTAGAACAAAATAGCTTAAATAAAGCACATAAATTACTAAACTAGCTATGCCAAGAAAACCTAAGAACTCAGCCTTGCTGTTAGCATGGAAATATTCTTTGAATAGTAACGGAGCCTCGAACCAGACACGACAATAAGGAGTCTTCAGCATATTGCCAGAAAAAGCACAACCCAAAAAAGGGATCAAGGCGAGTGTGCCCAAAAAACAATAAACAGTTGTCGCCCAGCGCCAAGAAGTAAAAATAAATTTCAAAGAACCACTGGTTTGATACTCAATTTCATCGTTGATATCCACCCAGAACCACAGCGAAATCGGGATCAAAATCCGAGCTATCAACCCGGAAATAAAGCTAACTGGATACTGGGCAATCATTAAGTAAATCGTGATTGCGACCAGGCTTGCGACTCGCCAGTATATAGTCAATAACCGTTGTATGCTTTCTGATTTTTGCACAAATGCCCAAATCAGAAGAATTAGCGGAATAATTACCAGGAATAATACTGCTAGTCGGTAATCAATCCAGACGAAAGGGCGAAACCAAATATTATAGTCCATATTTTTCTCAAACAATAGATAAAAAAGAAGTCAGGAGTCTGAATAAATCAAGTAAGGTTTTATACCACTACCTGATTGTAGACTGCTAAATAAGGCAGGGATTTTAAACCCTTTTATTTAAAAGTCAGTCAAATTCCAATTCATCCTGAATTCTTCTTGATAATAGTTTATTGAACCTCGTATGACTAGAAGTCACGAGTATTACAAAAAATTTATAGGGGCATACAGATGTACGCCCCTACTGCCAATTAATTTGTTGTTTAATTTATGAAAATCGCAACTTATCCCTTTGGAAGAAGCCTATTGATGCAAATAAAGAATTTATTTTTTGTTTCCACGGCTAAAATCGGTAGCTCTAAATAAAACGCTTGCAGGTGGAGGACATTGGTGAGTCCCTGCTTCCCCCACTCTGAGCGGTTTTTTAGTTAATCCTAGTTGTTTGCTAACCAAACAACAGAAAATCCAGTTGCCTTAATTTCTAGTCGTCGTAAACCCGGCATTCAATTGCATCTGGGTTGTCATCACAATACTGTTCTAGAGAATTTTTTGGCTTGCTTTGGCGTTTGTGCGAAGCTTCGGCTTGCAATTCTTCTACTGCATCCCAAGCAGCAGCACACTCTGGTGAGTTGCTACCGTTAACATCACAGACAGTACGCGCTTGTTCCACTTCTTCTTGGATTTTCTCTTGGATGTCGCCTTTTGCTGTTTCTTGGATGTTGGTCATTGCTTTTGTCTCGTTGTGTGTTGTTAATACTAGTATAGAAAATGTTCAGATATGGTAGTTTTTCGCTTGATTACTAACCATTCTAACTATTTAGCCGATCAGAAGTTAGTGTTTTAGGCTATTGATTTATAACCAATACAGCAAGCTACCGCATCTATAATGCATTTACCTTTATTTTTTAAGATTTTGTGGAATTAGTAGCATAGATAAATAATCATACAATATATTTAGATGCCTGATATTAGGGAATGATAACCCCAGCTTCTTGGGATGGAGGAGACAAAGGGCTGGCATCAATTCTTGTACGATGCAATTCTTCCCAAAATAAAAAGTCAAAACCTACTAGCCTAAAAAGAGAAAGAAGCTCAAAACTCATGGCAGACCAAATGCAGTGGGCAAATGCCCTATCAACCCGTCATTCTCTGGAAGCCGCTGTTACAGATGTGGTAGAACGTGCTGTTTCATCGTTAACAGCACCTGCGGATCTAGGACTGGTATTCATTTCGTCTGCTTTTGCGAGTGAGTATTCCCGACTGTTGCCCTTGTTAGCTGAAAAACTTTCTGTGCCTGTGCTAATTGGCTGTAGTGGTGGCGGTGTAATTGGGACGACAGTTAGCGGGGAAACGCAAGAATTGGAAGCTGAACCAGCTATTAGCTTGACTTTAGCACACCTTCCAGGAGTGAAGATTCAAGTTTTTCATGTTGTTGCTGAAGAATTACCTGACTTAGACAGTTCACCAGATGCTTGGCTTGATTTGATTGGTGTGCCGCCATCACCGACACCGCAGTTCGTCTTGCTGTCTAGTTCCTTCGCCTCTGGAATTAACGATTTATTGCAGGGACTTGATTTTGCTTATCCAGGATCGGCGATCGTGGGGGGACAGGCTAGTGGTGGAGGTATGGGTGGTCGTGTTGCCCTTTTTTGTAACGATACTAATGGTGAGGAACAGCAAAACTTGTATCGGGAGGGGACTGTTGGTATAGCTTTGACTGGTAATATTGTTTTAGAAACGATTGTTGCCCAAGGATGCCGACCGATTGGCAAACCATTGCAAGTTACAAAAGCCGATCGCAATATTATTTTAGAGTTAGATGAGCAAGTACCTTTAGTAGTGTTGCGAGATTTGATTGCTAGTCTCAGCGAACAAGAACGGATGTTAGCACAGCATTCTCTGTTTGTTGGTGTGGCAATGGATGAATTTAAGTTGGCTTTGCAGCAAGGAGACTTTTTAATACGTGGTATTCTTGGAGTCGATCCAAATGCTGGGGCGATCGCAATTGGCGATCGCGTCCGTCCTGGTCAAAGGCTGCAATTCCATCTCCGCGATGCCCAAGCCTCGGCTGAAGACCTCGAATTACTCCTCAAAAGTTATCAACATCAACGAGAATCTGAACCCTCTGCCGTCGCTGCTTTGATGTTTTCCTGTCTGGGACGAGGCGAAGGACTCTATGGTAAACCTAACTTCGATTCGGAACTATTTCAGCGTTACCTTAACGATATTCCGATAGGTGGCTTTTTCTGTGGCGGTGAAATCGGCCCTGTTGGTGGCAGAACCTTTTTACACGCCTACACTTCAGCATTTGGAATTTGTCGCCAAAATCAGTAATCAGTGCTGAGTTGTGAGTGCTGAGTGCTGAGTTAGGAGTTAAAAGTTAGGAGTTAGGAGTTTGGAGTAGAGACGCGAAAAATCCAAGTCTTTCCAAGAGTTAGGAGTTTTGTTTATCCCCTTGTCTCCCTTGTCTCCCTTGTCTCCC
>NZ_JABXKI010000227.1 GCF_017115095.1 Nostoc sp. NMS4
TGCCCTACGCAAAAATAGCTCGATGCCAGGTCTCTTTATACTTACTAAAACCCTCCTCATCACTTTTTGAGGAGGGTTTTTGTTATTCTAGAGATTTACCGATAAAACATGGTTTTAAATATTTCAGTGAAGATTGTAGCCAAATTTGGGCGCGATTAGCTTTTTGATATCAAATAATACACCTAAATCTTGTAAAGTTAAATTTCTCATTTTTGATTTTTTGAAATGCCACTCGAATTAAAAAATCTCACTGGCGGTTACGCTTTAGTGCCAATTGTTCAAGACATTAACCTCACTCTGCAAACAGGAGAATGGTTGAGTTTAGTTGGTGCTAATGGCTCAGGTAAGTCTACCTTATTAAAATTGCTGAGTCGTATTCTCTCACCACAACATGGAACAGTCCTACTTGATGGCAAAGCAATTCACTCTCAACCCCCAAATTTAGTCGCAAAGAAACTGGCATTATTACCGCAACAACAAACTGTTCCTGTTGGTTTAACAGTGCGACAACTAGTAAGTTTAGGACGCACACCGCATCAACCTTGGTGGCAATGGGAATTAACCCCCGAAGATTGGCTCAAAGTTGAAGTTGCAATTAAAAAGACACAACTAGAACAATTAAGCGATCGCTTAGTCGAACAACTCTCAGGTGGTGAAAGACAACGGGCTTTTTTAGCTCTAGCATTGGCGCAAGAACCAAAAATTTTACTATTAGATGAACCTACAACTTTTTTAGATATCAACTATCAATTACAACTATTGGAACTGCTCAAAGAACTCAATCAGCAGCAGGAGTTAACTATTGTCACAGTTTTACACGAACTGAATTTAGCAGCCCGGTATAGTTCCCGTATTGCATTATTAAAACAAGGCCATATTTGGGAAGTTGGTACACCAGAAGAAGTTCTGACACCAAATACGATCGCACAAGTCTTTGGTGTAGAATCAGTGATTATTCACACACCTGTCGGATTACAAGTTTGTGCTATTTCTGCTAGCGAGTAATGCGATTTTGTGAGGTCGATTAAAAAACAAGCGATGCCGAGGGTAGTCTACGCCTACGCTAAATCCTTTCCTCAGTATAATAAAATTGTTTACTGCAAAGGATAAAGCTTCGTATAGACACGCTTTCTAAGCGCCAATTTAATTGTGCATGGACAACAAACATATGAATGAATGGTATAAAGAAGACCTTGCGTTTATTCATGATGATGGCTTCCGTGACTTCGCTCTTAAATCTGCTCCCGGCATCTTAAAAATCCTGGCTCAAAACAAAATATATGATGGACTAGTCGTTGATTTGGGTTGCGGTAGCGGTTTATGGGCAGAAGAACTTACCAAGGCTCATTATCATGTTCTCGGAGTTGATATTTCTGAGTCGATGATTAAGATCGCACGAACAAGAGTGCCGGATGCCGAATTTCGGATCGATTCACTATTCAAAATAAATATTCCGCCATGCAATGCCGTCACCTCTATTAGTGAATGCATCAGCTACCTATTTGATTCAGACAACGATCGCCAAACGCTTGCTCAACTTTTCCACCGCATATATAATGCCTTAACTCCTGGAGGTGTGTTCATCTTCGACATTGCGGAAAAAGGACAAGTTGCACAAAATACTACAACTAGGGGATTTACTGAAGGAAAAGGCTGGGTAGTATTAGTTGAAAAGGAAGAAGATCGAGAGCAAATAACTTTGACTCGCCGAATTATCAGCTTCCGCAAGGTGGAAGAACATTACAGACGATCTGACGAAGTACACCAGGTACGATTATACGAAGCGACAGCTATTGCAAGTGAACTCTCTGGCGTGGGTTTCCAAGTTGAAATAACCCGTAGCTATGGTGAATATCTGCTATCAAAAGGTCATGTAGCATTCATTGCCCGCAAACCAAGATATTGAATAAGGCAGAAGGCAGGTCGAATTTACGGAAAACTGCCTTCTGCTTCCCATCTTTCTTAATAAATACCTAATCTTAAATCCAATATCTAATTTTTTTTGCTATGGTGATCCCAAAGGAATTGTTAAGTGGTTACGAGATGTAAATTAAGCGAGCAACTACTGACTGAGTAATTTAAAATACAAGTACAAATAGATGATTTATCTATAAAATACATCTTTATTGTTAATTAGTGGTTTGGGCAATACGGCTTTCAATATCTTCCAATGTTTGTAACAATAAACGATTTGCTTGCAATTTCCAACCCCATTTCTGAATTCTGTAAGCTAATACAGTTCCAACTACAGACGCTAACAAGCATACAGGTTGATTTAAAGAAATTCCTAGTAACAAACCCAATCCAGCAATTCCCCAAAATGGTAAGGCTACAGCTTGTCTTTGTTCTTCCACAACTTGGGTTATTACATTAGATTTCATCTTAGCAAGTAATGCCTGTTTGACTTGCTGCTGTTCTGTTATCGACGCAGTTAAACTTATTTTACGGCGTAGTTTTTCCATTTTGCGGGCATCAGTGCTGTATTCAGTTAACTCATCTTCTGCCATTTTCAGGAGTCGTTCTAGCTGCACTATCATGTATTACATCCGGTATTTGGATAAAGTTATTAAATTGAATAATTATTAATTTTTATTGACTATAGCGTTGCATTTCATCGCCAAATCTCAAACTACGCTTATAGGTTGAGTATAAACTTAAAAGGTAATATTTATGACTACACTAAAAAGCACTTTGTCTCTATCTGCTCAAGAGCGATCGCTCATCTTGTGGTTTGATGAAATTGGTATTGCTGATATACCAGTAGTTGGTGGTAAAAATGCCTCTCTGGGGGAAATGATTCAACAGCTAACACCCAAAGGCATTAACGTTCCTACAGGATTCGCTACTACTGCTTACGCTTATCGTCATTTTATTCAATCAGCCGGGTTAGAAGCAAAGCTACGCAAACTCTTTGCTGACTTGGATGTTGAGGATGTCAAAAATTTACGAGAACGTGGAAAAAAAGCGCGATCGCTATTAATCCACACGCCATTTCCTGTAGAATTGCGGGAAGCGATCGCCGCAGCATACCATAGCCTCTGTGAACGATACCACGCAGACACAGATGTGGCAGTCCGTTCCAGCGCCACAGCTGAAGACCTTCCCGATGCTAGTTTTGCTGGACAGCAGGAAACTTATCTTAACGTTGTCGGTGCTGAAGGAGTTTTAGCAGCTTGTCATAAATGCTTTGCTTCCATATTTACCGATCGCGCTATTTCTTATCGCCACGCCAAGGGATTTGACCACTTTAGCATTGCTCTGGCTGTGGGTGTACAAAAAATGGTGCGCTCTGATTTAGCAACCTCTGGGGTGATGTTCTCCATTGATACAGAAACCGGCTTTAAGGATGCAGCACTAATTACAGCCGCCTATGGTTTAGGTGAAAATGTAGTCCAAGGTTCTGTAAATCCCGATGAATATTATGTTTTTAAACCAACTTTAAAAGCTGGTTTTCGCCCAATTATCGATAAAAAATTGGGCAGTAAAGAACTGAAAATGATTTATGATGATGGCTCCAAATTTACGAAAAATGTGTCAGTTTCGCCCAGGGAAAGAGGTAAATTCGCTCTGAGTGATGAAGAGATTTTACAACTAGCAAGTTGGGCGTGTTTAATTGAAGACCATTATTCCCAAGTCCACGGCATTTCCACTCCAATGGATATTGAGTGGGCAAAAGATGGCATTACTAACGAACTTTTTATTGTGCAAGCGCGTCCCGAAACCGTCCAGTCGCAGAAGACGGGAAATGTCTTGCGGAGTTATCGATTGGTATTGGGGGATAGGGAATGGGGAATAGGGAATGGCGAAAAATCTTCCCACTCCCCACTTCCTGATTCCCAATCTCCAATCTCTCTGGTTACGGGACGTGCGATTGGGGAAGCGATTAGTCAGGGAAAAGCACGCCTAATTTTAGATGTTCAGAAACTCGAACAGTTCCAAGTTGGGGAAGTTTTGGTGACAGAGAGAACTGACCCCGATTGGGAACCAATTATGAAACGCGCCAGTGCAATTGTTACTAATTCTGGAGGGCGCACGTGTCATGCAGCAATTATTGCGCGAGAATTGGGTGTACCTGCGATCGTGGGATGCGGCAATGCGACGGAAATCTTGCAACCTGGTCAAGAGGTAACAATTTCTTGCGCTGAAGGGGAAGAAGGAAAAGTTTATGCAGGTTTATTACCTTTTGAAGTTAAAGAAGTCCCTTTAGAGAACTTACCCCGCACTCGCACTAAAATTTTAATGAATGTGGGTAATCCCCAAGAAGCATTGAGTTTATCGGCAATTCCCAACGATGGCGTAGGTTTAGCGCGGACAGAATTTATCATTGCTAACCAAATTCAAATTCATCCAATGGCGTTGATTCACTATGACTCGTTAAAAGATGAATTTGTCAAAGCTAAAATTGCTGAGATTACCTCATTGTACGACGATAAACCCCAATATTTTGTCGATAAATTGGCTCAAGGCATTGGTAGAATTGCCGCAGCATTTTATCCCAAACCAGTGATTGTCCGAACGTCAGATTTCAAAAGTAATGAATATGCCAATTTATTAGGTGGGCGACAGTTTGAACCCCATGAAGAAAACCCAATGTTAGGTTGGCGAGGAGCAGCGCGTTACTATGATGAAGGCTACAGAGCAGCTTTTGCCTTAGAATGTCATGCCATCAAAAGGGTACGGGAAGAAATGGGTTTGACGAATGCGATCCCAATGATTCCTTTTTGTCGCACTCCTGACGAGGGACGTTTGGTTTTGGCAGAGATGGCAAAAAATGGTTTAAAGCAAGGTGTTAACGACTTGCAGGTTTATGTAATGTGCGAGTTGCCTAGTAATGTTATTCTGGCTGAGGAATTTGCTGAGGTATTTGATGGCTTCTCGATTGGTTCTAATGATTTAACTCAACTGACACTAGGGATAGACAGAGATTCGGCGTTGGTAGCGAGATTGTTTGATGAACGCAGTCCAGCTGTTAAGCAGATGGTGCAAATGGCTATAACGGCTGCAAAAAAACATAACCGCAAAATCGGCATTTGTGGGCAAGCACCCAGCGATTATCCAGAATTTGCCCAGTTTTTGGTGGAACAAGGAATTGACTCGATTAGTCTAAATCCAGATTCGGTTTTAAAGACGATGCTGGAAGTGGCAAAAGTTGAGGGTAATTCGTAATTCGTAATATTTGCTGCACTACCTTTTCTAGGGGGTAATATCAAGTCCGGTTAATTACTTATGATTACCGCATCGGTGCAAAAATCAGGAAAACCTCTTTCTCCCTGCTCCCAGCACTCCTGCGGTATTAATGATAAGTCTTTACCCGAACATAATATAAGACCCCCTATTCGCCAGTTGTATCCTTCAAGAAGCCGGGTATCTTCTCAGTCGAGAGAAAATAAAATAGTTTTACTATAGTTGCGGTACGTACTGTTGCTTCTCAGGGACTTCAGCGTACTCAGCCACAATCTGGCGGAATTCTTCGCCGTCGATGGTTTCCTTTTCGATGAGCAGATCGACTAAGCGATCGCTCACAGTCCGATGGTCACGGATAATCTTCTTGGCGTTTTCATAGCATTCTTCCACGATCGCTCGCACTTGTCCATCAATGCGGGAAGCGATGGATTCGGAATACTCAGATCGGGTTGTCCAATCACGACCCAAGAATACTTCTCCCTGCTGGCTTTCTAACGACAGTGGCCCTAAATCGGACATCCCGAAACGAGTCACCATTTGCCGCGCCATTCCTGATAACTGCTGCAAGTCTCCACCCGCGCCAGTTGTGACTTCCGCAGCCCCAAAAATAACTTCCTCAGCAGCACGACCACCCAAAGCACCAGTAATTCTGGCTTTGAGTTGAGAACGAGAAATTAACCCCTGTTCTTCGTTGGGCGTAAACCAAGTTAAACCCTGTGCTTGTCCCCGTGGGATCAAGGTAACTTTCTGTACTGGGTCATGGTCTTTTAACAAAGTCCCAACTAAGGCGTGTCCGATTTCATGGTAGGCAATTAAGCGCTTGCTCTTGCTATCAACCAAGGGAGTGCCTTCCATCCCTGCAACTACCCGATCAACTGCATCATCAATTTCGCGGAGGGTGATCGCTTCTTTACGTCTTCTCGCAGTCAGAATTGCCGCTTCGTTGAGTAAATTAGCTAAGTCAGCACCAGTGAATCCGGGAGTGCGGCGGGCGATCGCATCCAAAGATACGCTAGGGTCTAGTTTCTTGTTCCGCGCATGCACTTGTAAGATTTCCAAACGCCCTTTGATATCGGGTGGATCGACTGTTACTTGGCGGTCAAAGCGACCGGGACGCAACAAGGCTGAGTCTAGTACGTCGGGACGGTTGGTAGCAGCAATAATAATGATGCCTGTGTTACCTTCAAACCCGTCCATTTCGGTGAGCAATTGGTTGAGGGTTTGCTCTCTCTCATCGTTACCACCACCGATACCAGCGCCTCTTTGTCTGCCCACAGCGTCGATTTCATCGATGAAGATAATACAGGGGGCGTTATCTTTAGCTTTCTTGAATAAATCGCGGACGCGGGATGCACCCACACCAACGAACATTTCCACAAATTCCGAACCGGAAATACTGAAGAAAGGTACACCAGCTTCGCCAGCGATCGCTTTTGCTAGTAAAGTTTTACCAGTTCCAGGAGGCCCAACTAACAGTACTCCCTTGGGAATGCGTGCGCCGACTGCGGTAAATCTTTCTGGCTGCTTCAGGAAGGTGACAACTTCTTGTAATTCTTCCTTAGCTTCTTCGATGCCGGCTACGTCGTCAAACTTTACCCCGGTTTTTGCTTCCATTTGGAAACGCGCTTTCGATTTGCCGAAGTTCATCGCTTGACCTGGCCCGCCGGGGAGGTTGCTAGAACGGCGGAACAAAAAGAACAGCCCGGTAATCAATAAAACTGGAAAGACGAGATTGCCCAACAAGCCCCAAATTGCGCCATCATTCCGCATCGGGTGAGCATCAAAACTAATGGCTTTTTCTTTGAGCTTGCTAATTAACTCAGGAGCGTTAATAGGCAAATCCACCCGCCACCTTTGGACACGATTTTCCAGGTCTGGATCGCGGGCTTCTATAATTGCCGTCCTACCGCCTTCGTAAAGATCCACACTGTTGACGTGATCGCTATTCAAGTATTCTAGAAAGCGACCGTAAGTCATGCGGGTATTGGCTGTATTCTTATTCATGTCAGCAGGAGCGCCAGCAAAAGCCCCTTGCCAGAAGAAAAAGCCAATTACCAAAGCCGGCAACGTCCAGAGTGCTACGACTTTCCAAGAGAATTTCATTTTAATTTGCCTCTAGATGCCTATACAACTCGTTAGCTCTAGCAACCGAATGTTCATCATTCTGTCACTTTAAGCTGTTAAACGGATGTTTATAAATCCATTTTGTTTAATTTGATCTCTTCTATGCACTGCCATAAGGCAAATAGGGCATTATGGCGATGCCAACAAGAATCTTAATCAAAGTTAACTTAATTTTAATACAAAATCGCACGAGAAAAGGGAGTGCAACGAGATGCAAAGACACGAAGAATTTCTCCAGAATACTCCTGGTATCGTTTAAGCCACTCTCAATGAGGTTGTGGAGACTGGGGACAAGGGAGCAGGGGAGGCAGGGGAGGCAGGGGAGACAAGGGGGACAAGGGAGACAAGGGGGACAAGGAGATAAACAAAACTCCTAACTCTTGGAAAGACTTGGGTTAATCGCGTCTTTACTTTTATTAACTCCTAACTCCTAACTCAGCACTCCCAACGCCCAATCCCCTACTTAACTTCTGTAATTTTTAGAGTGTAAGGAAGATACTTGCCTTTTTCGTAGGAGCCAACCCAAATTTGGTAACTTCCAGCTAGCCATTCACCAACAATGCCAGCATTTTTGCCATCAAAATCGTCATTGCACCAAGTACCACCGGGACCCTTGATAATCATGGTGGTATCTTCAGGACTTTGTACTTGCAACTTTAGGTAATCAAATTTACTTGTTAAAGCTAATGTGTGGTCTGGCGTTTCATCAACAAATCCGGTACAAGGCCCAGTGGCTGTTTCGCTTCTCCCACCTACTTGACTTCCAGATATTGAGCCACCACTCATCCCGCGAACTGTCAGGGGGTCTGGGGAAAACTGAGGGCTAATGGTGACATCTCCAAATATTGTTGGCGCTTCCTGAGCATCAACCGCAGCATTAACTGTTGGTATCATGAAGAGCGTAACTATCATGAATGATAATCTCATCCCTCTATTGAGCGCTTTTGTCGGCATTGTAATTACGTTCGCTTCTAAGTGTTTTTGAAGACATGAATTTTACACACCAAGTTCCCAAGATGAGGAGAATTGACTACCTATTTTAGATGTGAAATTGGGGATAATTCATTAGTAATGAGTCAATGATTTCTTGTTCCCATAGTTGCTTTACCTTATGGATAGGGGCGCACGTTTGTGCGCCCCTAGAATCTAAAATATTTCTAAAATCTGGAATTAATCGCTACTTAGCTTCCGTTATAGCCCGATTCAAACGCGGCTGATCTAAACCAATCTGATTTAGTAGTAACCAAGATTGGATTAAGTCGGGGCCATGAACATCTCCAGTTAAGGCTGCTCGGAGCGATCGCATTACTAAGCCTTTTTTGACTTTTTGCTCTTTCACCACTTGTTTAATAATCTCCTGGGCGGCGGCTTCCGACAATTGCGGCTGATTTTCTAAAGCTGTGACGATCGCTTCAAGAACAGCATTAGAACCTTCTTGTTTCAGTTGTGTACTACCTTCTTCGCTAAATTCAACTGTATCGCTAAAAAACAGTTGACTTTGAGCTACTCCATCTACCAAGCGAGTCAAACTCTGACTAATTAAAGTTACTAGCTGTTCTAACCAAGGGCGTTCTCTTCCACCATCAAATTTATAGCCAGCCGCTTGCCAATAGGGTATGAGTAAATCTGTGAGTTTATCTACTGGCGTTTTATGGATATACTGACTGTTCAACCAATCCAGCTTGTCCCAGTCAAACTTTGCACCCGCTTTATTGACACGCTCAAAGCCAAATTCTTTAGCTGCTGTTTCTAAGGTAAATATTTCTTGCGTCGAGTCTGGTGGCGACCAACCCAGCAATGTCATGTAATTCACCAAGCCTTCAGCAGTAAAGCCCATTTGCTGAAACTCAGAAATGGAAGTAACACCATCTCGCTTAGAAAGCTTTCGCCCTTCCGAGTTCAAAATCAACGGCGTGTGAGAAAACTCTGGGATTTTTGCACCCATTGCTTCATACAGTAAAATTTGCTTGGCGGTGTTGGCAATGTGGTCTTCTCCGCGAATGACATGGGTAATTTGCATATCGATGTCATCCACTACAACAACAAAGTTGTATAAAGGTTGACCGCTTCCCTCTTCAGAGGCACGGGCGATGACCATATCACCACCTAAATCGCTACCTCGCCAAGACATCTTTCCGCGTACTAGGTCATTCCAGATAATTTCTCGCCCATCTTCAATTTTGAAGCGAATTACAGAAGAACGACCTTCTGCTTCAAAAGCAGCGCGTTGTTCTGGGGTGAGGTTGCGATGCCGGTTGTCATAGCGAGGTGCTTCGCCTCTAGCTTTTTGGGCTTCCCTGAGAGCTTCTAACTCTTCGGAAGTGGTATAGCAGCGATAGGCTAAACCTCGATCTAGCAGTTTTTCTACTGCTTCTTTATAAAGATCCAGGCGTTGGGATTGGAAAAATGGCCCTTCATCCCAGTTAAGACCTAGCCAGCGCAATCCTTCAAGAATATTGTCGGTGTATTCGGGGCGCGATCGCTCTAAATCTGTGTCTTCTATTCGCAGGATAAATTTTCCGCCGTGGTGACGGGCAAATAACCAATTAAATACAGCTGTTCTAGCTGTACCAATATGTAAATTTCCGGTTGGACTCGGCGCAATTCTGACTCTGACAGTCACAGTTAATTCTCTCTTTCGCAAAGCATGATAAATGTAGCTTATATTTAAACCGCTTCTAAAAATCTGGGTAAGCCTGATTTAACTTGACGGTGTAAGTTTGAAACGCTCTTTCTTAGTGCCTACGCTTCCTCATTGCTGAGGTTGTCCAAGAAACTCCAGTTAGAAACAGTAAAATAATCATGTCGCCGATTTATCTTACTGGAACGTTTGATTTTTTTATTGAGTTCACTCCAAAAGCTCCATACGTGCTTGTCTTCATTCACTGAAGCATAGGCGGTTATGGAGCTTTGCGGCAATTCATTTAGCCTCATGCCACGACGGGCAACTACTAACGCCGCAGCACAATCACTAGATAGTCCGTACATCCTCATGTACTTCACTAATCCAATCAAACTAGAATAGGCTGGATTAGCCGTGATAACATTAATGCCACGATTCGATAGAATTGATTGAAGCAGTTCATAAAATCTACTGTACGCCCAACTTGATAGCATTCGAGCGTACTTTCTTCTTGCTTCTCCAAGTCGCTCCTTTTTGTCACTAAAATCTAATTCTTCACAGACAACAGGACACTCAAAGGAACTTGCTAATGCTGCAAGTTGTAAAATAGCATCGACGATTTGAGCGTCTTGTTTACCATTGGGTAATCCCATTTGTAGCGGGATTTGTCCTTTAGCTTTGAGATTACCTTCACTGTCAACATACGCCCAGCCAATTGAGCCAGGGTTCATGTCAATACCTATGCAGCCAAAAATCATCAGTCAACTCAACTTATTCGACAACAATATACTGATTACCACATAGATAATACTATTTTACTAAATAGCTAATACAAACACATGGGTAGAGGCATGTATACGCTCTTTTAACCGATTTATTATGTTGCATAGATTTCTGGAAATGGTATAAAGGTACACAAAGAATCATTAACGAAAAATAAAGATAGATTCTCGTAGGGGCGCACAGATGTACACCCCTAAGCTTGTACCTGATTCAAATGAAAATCACTACAGCCGAAAGACTTAATCAAATAGGAGTGGTTGTATCTACCTTTTCTAAGGATGGTGGCGATTCAGAAGAATTAATGCTACTTTCTGGTGTTGAAAGCTTATCATTTACAATTCCATCCCATGAATAATTGCAGATTTTAGTACGAAGCAATGTACCAAATGTCAGGTTAATTGCCAGGGCAAAGAAATCGATAAAAATTAGATTTACAAAGCGATCAATCATTAGACCCTCTTGAGCTAAATTCAGCATCAAGTGATATTTGCTTTAGACTACACAGGCCACAATCTCTTTTCCTGAAATGCATCTGATCTCAATCCCTCTAGATTAAAGAGAAAAGGAAGAATGGTATTGCTAGTAAGGGTAAGAGGAAAGAACTCAATTGTTTGTCGCTTGAATTTTAGGAAGAAGTGACGCTAGAGGAGGGACTTTATTTAATCAGTACATCTGCCACGGATTATACAAAATATTAGATAACACTTACTTAAATGGGCTAATTTGCTGAGTAGATAGCCTCAATTTCTTCTACAAAATTATTAAGATTGTCATCAATAGGTTTAACTGAAGAGGCGAGAAACATCAATGAAACCTTCATGAATACTTACAATATTTGAAACTTCAGAATACATACTTCCGACTTTACCTGATTGATGGGTAAATAAATTATGACAACCCACAATTATTAATAGTTCTTGAGCGCGAGAAAATGCAACATTTACCCGTTCTGGCTTTTTAGCGAATCCCACATCTCCTTTACTATTGTTGCGAACCATACTCACAATTACAACGGGTCTTTCCATCCCTTGAAATCTATCTACAGTACCAGTACGAATTTCTAATGAAGGAAAAAGTTCTGATTGTAGGCGCTCATCAATTTTTCTTAATTGAGCGCCATAAAATGTAATTACGGCAATTTCTTTTTTTGGTTCACCATTAGCAACTTTAGAAGCCCAAGTATTCTCAAACTGTTGACACAGACGTTCAATCGCATCAATTTCTAGTGTATTAAAGTAAGAAGTTCCATTGCGTTGCTCTAAAAACTGATTTTCTATGGGCGTTTTTACCCAGAGAAGATGCTGAGATTCTTTGATGATTTCATCTGCTAAATGATGGGCGCGTTTTATGTCCGGCTCCAAAATACCAGATTCTAATTTACCATCATAAAACTGATTGATTGCTCCCATAATAAATGGATGCATTCGATATTGTGTAGTTAACATTTGTTTGATGCTTTCATCAGCAGATTCAAACTGACTTTTAAACAGTGATTCTTCTAAGAATTGTAGTTCGTCTCGTGTATTGCCAATTGTTTGAGCAACTTCTTCTAAAGTGCTAGTGTTAAGCATGGGTGGTAATTGCCGATGATCGCCTACCATAACTAACTTTTTGCCTTTCAATGCTGGGATTAGTAACTCTGGTGGAGTACACTTACTAACCTCATCAATGATGACGACATCAAAGGATTTGAATTCTTCCGAAAAACCTCTATTTGCAGCTTGAACACAGGTGATACCGACGACGTTAGCATTGTCTAGATAAATACGCCTTAAATCGTCGCGATCGCGCTCATTTGGCTGTCTTAGTTTTTCTATCCAATCTTGTACAAAATTATGATATTTATTGAGATAGATTTCGTCTTTTTGGAGTTGCTGTTGCCAAGATTCAAACTGAATCTTGATATTGCGTAAAAACTCTAGATTAAAAAAGTCGTCTGGAGAATTTTCTGGTTTGAATTTATCAGGTATTCTTTGCCATTCTGTCAACCACCAGCTTCGTTCCTCTATTAAATTTTCTGTTGGCTGCGGTTGTGATTTATTTTCGACTTCGCATAGATTAGTTTGTAGTTTTTGAAGCTGCTGTAGAGAAACTTCAGTTTCTTGCTTTAGTTTTGACAGATGTTCGTGTAGAGAATTTTTAATCGTTTCTAACACAGCAAAAGGTTCTAATGATGAAATTAAAGTTTCAAGTTTACTAATGGAAGTTACCCAATAATTCACTTGATTTGCAAATTCTTGGGGTTGCTCCCAAATATTTGATTGTGTTGTGAGATATTTTTCAATTAAAATGTGTAATTTATCAGGTATATTTTGTTGATTAAGTTCTTGCAAAATATTAATAACTCGTCCAAGTTGCAAATTAGCATCTTGCTGTGCTTTTTCTACCTCAGCTTGAGTAATGGATATTTGCTGTTGGCTAACTTCATTTTTTTGAAGTTCATTTAATTGGCGTTGCAAATACTGAATTTGTTGTTCAGTTTCCGTTTTGACTTTTAAAACGCATTGACGCGCATTTGCAAGGATTGTTTCTAGCAATTCTTGTGTAATTTGGGTGAGAGTAGAATCAATGTTATTCCATTCCCATGATGCACCATAAGTCCGTTGCATTCTAATTAAAAAAACTTGGGTATTTTCAACTAGTAATTTTCGCTGTTTGGGGTTGAGTAGTTGATAATTATTAAACTGTTGAAAGGTTTCTTGCCATTGGGTGCGATCGCTCTTTGATAGCACCATTGGAATCTGGCTAAAATTTTCTTGTAAAAAATAGCTGAAATTATGCTGTTTCCCCTTTCTATCAGTAAAACCTCCATCTATTTCATAAGCGATCGCCTTTGTCAATAACTCCCATTCTGGTAAGTTTATTTTGTATATTTTGGGTACTATTGTTAATTTTAATGTATTAGCAAACATCAACAAACCTAACGGTAAGTCTACTAAATTCTCTGTTAGTGGTAAACCAGATTGATGGCATTCTTTTAAAGTTTGATACAAATTATAATGTGCTGTAGATTTCCATTCCTTCACTGCTGAGATAATATAATCTATTTCCCGTTTGCGGTTTTCCCATATCTGGATTGTTTGCTGGATATTTTGCAGCTTGGTAAGGTATTGTTGATAATCTGGTTGTAGCTGATTTAACGAAGCGAAATTTTGTTTGACAATTTCCACTGAAACCGCCACTTCTGATATGGCTTGACTCGCATCTTGAGCAGAAGTCAAAGCAGTTTTAAATTCAGAAATTTCTGTTGCTAAAGTTTCACGTAACCAAGCTGCTAAACCAAAAGCACCAAGCGCCGGACGCACAAAGCCAAGTTCATCAGTATATTTGATGGTTTGACGAACATTTACTAAAAATTCTTCTACTAAACTATTACCTTCAGTATATGGCTTCAGAAGGGGCAGAAAATCTGTAACTTCTGGAGCTTCCCAATTTAGATTTGGTGCAGTATTTAGTATGTTTTCTAGACTTATAATTAGAGATTCAACGTTGCTCTGTTTTTCTACAGTTTCGTTGTAAAAATTTTCTTGGTTTTTAAAGTTTGTCTCTATTTTTAACTTATTTTTAGTGAATTTATTTTGTTGCTGATTAAATTCTTCCTCGGCTTGGAAGTAAGTTGTAAATCTTGGCAATGATGCTAATAATTGGCTGAAAAATTTGATATTATCGAGCCGTTGAGTAAGATTATTCTCGCAGTCATTAGCTGTATTTTCTAGCCATCTACCAATCACTTGGTCTTCTAAAAATGGCTGTCCTTCCTCCCCAACTTTTTCGGCTCTACCTTTGCGTACAGCCCGAATTACTGGGTTATGAACTAATCGACTTAGGGCGTTATCTACTGCTAAATTTGCTTGAGATGCAATTAGAGTGCGTCCACCGCGAAGAGCTATTTGATAGCAAATCTCCGCAATTACGGTAGTTTTACCAGTGCCTGGTGGCCCTTGAATAAGAACAAGATCCTTAGCAGTAAGTACCTTTTCTACTGCTGCTTTTTGACCAGGATTCGCAGAAGATAATAATAAATCTTGTGGTTGAAGCTCGATAGTTGTTTTGATTTGTCTAGCCTGAGAAGCATCGAATAAAAAGTTACCCAAATAGGGATTCTGGGTGTAACCATTATTCAAATCATCTAAAGCTTTTTTCTTGCGTTGAATCTGCTGAATATCACCAACTGCCTCAAAACACAAAAATCCTGTATCTGGCAATTTATAACGCTCTGTTGCCATGAATTCAGCTAAATCGCGTTCTAGTCGGAGGCTAATAATACAACGATTTGGATCGACTTCTTCAACAGTCCCTAATTGACGACCGCTAATCCAATTTTTGCCGACGGGAGCAGTTTCAAAAAGCTTTAAATCTTCATTTTTTGTGCGTCTTGCTCGTTCCCAGAAGTTTTCTAATTCGAGGGAATTTTGATAAAAGCCGTCAAGGGTGGCTGAGGCTACATCAATTTCAAAACTGATTCGTCTTTTAAAATTATGGTTATGACTTACATAACGTACACAAAACTGACGCGCTTTAGCGATTTTTTCTTCAATTTGCAAAAACGCTTTCCAAGCTTTAAGCTGATCTTCTGTAGGCACATTTTCGCCACAAACTGGCGCGGCGGCGATGCGTTTCAATGTCGCCGGCGGAATGTCGAGATGATGCTGATGATTAGGGAGCAAACGCAAGCGACAAGGTATAGCATAGCTATCGGCGTGTCCGCGTGAGAGTTGTAATAACTGAACCGACAGTATTTTTAAACCGCCGCGTCCATCTTTTGGTACAGCCGCTCTAAATCCTAATGTTTTTTTGAGCTTCTCAAGTCTTGCGGGTAACTGAAAATCATCGGAGTCTGTTGCTATTGTCAAATCCCAAATTTCTTCTCTTGCTTCTTTTCCCGCACCTTTGCGACGTATATAAAATAGAGAAGGTTTTTTTCCGACACATTCAGACATTAACTCGTTGGCGCGATCGCGGCGCTCCCGAAATTCAGGATATGATTTAAGGGCGGTTTCACCTTCAAGATGGCGGATAAAGCTATCAATTGCTGAAGCTATAAACATATAGCCCCAATCTTCTGAGTTGGTTTTAGTTTTCGAGGATTTGGCTGTTAGTTTATTTGCGACTGAACGAATGCGTTCTGCATCGGATTCGGAGATGGCGCTGGTATGACTTTTGACTGCAATTTTAAGTTTTTCGCAAATTAATAATAGCTTTTTGCTATCTAAATTTAATTCTTTTGCTAGTTCGTAAATTCTGAGTTTGACTTTGTTCATCCAGTAGTGCCTTTGGCGAGAAAATAGAGTTTTGATTTAAACGCATAGGCGCTTCGCCTTCCCGCAGGGTAGGGGCGCGGAGGGAAGCGCAGAGGAGCGCAAAGTTTATTTTACTTCTTGGCAATACTCTGCGTTCCTTTGCGTTTCTATAGTTTGTATTGCTGGTAAACTTCGCTGGCGGCGCGATGCAGCAGGGAGTGTCGCCAAACTAGGGATTTTATATCGTCGGCATAACCACCGCCAATGACGGAGGCGACGGGATAACCGCTAGTTATACAGGTGCTTAAAACCTGCATTTCTCGGCGGAAAATGCCAGCATCGGTAAGGGCTAATTTGCCTAAGCGATCGCCTATATGAGGGTCAACGCCAGCATCATAAAATACTAAGTCGGGCTTGACTTTAGACAATAAATCTGTTAGATAATTCGCTAAGGTTTGTAAATAGGCATCGTCTTCCATTCCCACCGGCAAAGGAACATCCAAATCGCTGTTTTGTTTAGTACCGGGGAAATTGACTTCGCAGTGCATGGAGAAAGTAAAAACGCTGTCGTCATCTTGGAAAATAAAAGCAGTGCCGTCGCCTTGATGGACATCCAAATCGACAATGAGGATTTTTTGGACGAGTCCGAATTTTTGTAAAACGCGACAAGCGATCGCTAAATCGTTGAAAATACAAAAACCAGACCCATAACTAGGAAAGGCGTGATGAGTTCCACCAGCCGTATTACAAGCTAAACCCTGATTTAGTGCCAGTTTCGCAGTCAGTATTGTACCACCTACCGCCACACAGGTACGATTTGCTAATGCTGGACTCCAAGGCAAACCAATGCGACGTTGTGCTTTGGGGTCTAGGGTTCCTTCGCAATAAGCTTGAACGTAGCTTGGGGTGTGAACTAACTCTATCAACTCTAGCGGGGGACGTTCGGGAGTGTGAAATTGCTCTTGATTCGCTACACCATCAGTTAACAGCAATTCATAGAGTTGTCGGAATTTAGACATCGGGAAACGATGTCCTTCAGGTAGAGGAGCAATGTAATCTGGGTGGTAAATAATTGGCAAGTCCATAAGGAAAGAAAATCTCAAGCAGCTAATCTGACAACGAGGTAAAATTTAGCCATAATCACAGCAAAAATGCTGCGATCCTAAATCTAAAATTCCAAATTTAAAATTTATTATGATGGAATGGATTCTGCCGATAGTGTTTATTCTAGCTGGCTTACTGGCTGGAATCATTGGTGAAAAAGTTATCTTCAAAAAACTGGAAACATTCGTTAATAATAAACGAATTGCCGGGGGTAAGATTATATTTTACTCTCTGCACCGCATGACTTTTATTTGGTTTGTCATTGGCGGTTTTTTTTGGGCAATTTTGAGTTCTCCCCTGAAGCCAGATGTTGCGATCGCACTGCAAAAAATTCTGACGATGGCATTGCTGTATTCAATAACTTTAGTCTTGGCTAAATTGACTGCTGGTTTTCTTAATTTATATATTCGCAGAGCCGAAGGGGTTCCCACATCACTAATTTCTAACCTTGCTAAGACTACTGTTTTAATTTTGGGAACATTAATCATCTTACAAACGGTAGGTGTTCAAATTACGCCGATAGTCACGACTTTAGGTATTGGTGGTCTAGCAGTTGGTTTGGCACTTCAAGATACACTTGCAAATTTGTTTTCAGGTTTTTACTTAATTATTTCTAAGCAAGTTAGAACCGGAGATTATGTAAAATTAGATGCTGGTCATGAGGGATATGTTATAGATATTTCTTGGCGCAATACAACCATTAAAGAGATTTCTAATAATGTAGTTATTGTTCCTAATTCTAAGTTATCTTCGGCAATTTTCACAAACTATCATTTACCTGCAAAGGAAATTACTTTAACGATGGATGTTGGTGTAAGTTATGATAGCGATTTGGAGCAAGTTGAAAAAGTGACTGTAGAAGTCGCCAAAGAAGTTATGCAAGAAATTGCACCGGAATTAAAAGAGAGTGAACCATATATCAGATTTCATACTTTTAATGATTTTAGTATAGATTTTACGCTTTATATGCGCGTTAGTGAATACTTCGATCAGCGTATTGGTAAACATCTATTTGTCAAAAAATTGCACAAACGCTATCGGCAAGTAGGAATTCAAATTCCTTTTCCGATTCGAGAAGTATATATGCAAGATAATTCATAAAGATGCTGGCGACTAGAAGTCGCGGCTACACAGGCAAAACCCACCTCCGTGGGTTAAAAACCCTTGATTTTCTCTTATGTTTGTATAGCCGCGATTTCTAATCGCCTGGTAGAAGACTTAAATTGCTAATGCTCGTTTTTCTAATGGTACTTCAAAGCGATCGCCTGGTTTAGGTTCAAGCACCTGGGTTGAAAGATTGTTTTTCTCAAGTAACGAACGAAATTCCTCAGCAGTTCCTTTAGTCTGAATCAATTTCATCAGCAATCCTTCAAACGCCACATCTCCACCTGCTGCTGTAGGTATTATTACTTGAGGCTGTAATGATTTTACTACTTCTAAAGCACTATTTTGTCCTTTAATAATCGCCCCAAGCAAAGGCAACGTCATGTCAATAAACGGCGTAATCACTACATCGATAGGTGCAGCTTGCTGAAGTTGTGGAGAATGATACCCGTGAGGTTCGTAGTATACAGTTACACCACTCTCCAATTCTTTGAAGAGATAACTATTTTCTACCAGAGTCGGGCCAATTGGAGAGCCGGGGAAAGCCTTAATTTCAACTTGATTATTTAAAGTGAAAGTTTCACCATGAGCCAAGACTGTTACTTGGGTGTAACCTAACTGCTGTACAACCTTAGCGGCATTGGGAGAAGCTACAACCTTGATACTGCGATCTAGCAGCTTGAGCGTTGGTGGGTGAGTGTGGTCTTCTAAACCCTGAGATAGCAGAATCAGATCAATATTATCTGGAATTGGGCGATTTTGCGATCGCGAACCTTTAAACAACCAATCCAAATTGCTGAAAATTAACGAACCAACCAGCCAAGGGTCAATTAATATTCGCTTTTCGCCGATTTCCAGTAACCAAGAATTGCTGTCTAACCAAGTTAAAAACATAAATTTTGTGAAGATAACGCCTACTTTCATTATCAATCGTGTCAGCTTTCTTAGTAAGCACTGAGGCTAATACCTACATTCGTCCGGTCAAGTCTACACACGGAGTTTTTTTATGTCTGATCTTGGTTTTACTCACATTGCACTTGCAGTCAGTGATGTTGATGCAAGTATCTCATTTTATGCAAAGTATGCCCAGATGACAGTTGTGCATCATCGCCTTGATCAAGCAACTCAATCAGATGTTGCTTGGATTAGTGACCTAACTAGACCTTTTGTGATTGTGCTAATTAAAGCAGCGAAAGTAGAAGGCGCACTCTTACCACAATCCCATCTTGGGGTAGCTTATCAGAATCGTGGGGAAATTGATCGCCTGTGCAATGAGGCACGCACTGAGGGAATACTGCTGGCTGGGCCAAATGACTGGGGCTTTCCGGTTGGTTACTGGGCTTTTATTCAAGACCCTGATGGTCATACACTGGAAATTTCCTATGGTCAGGAAATTAGTTTTACAGTTGAGCAAGCTAGAGACGCGATTAATCGCGTTTCTTAAATCAGAGAACATTACTATATTAAAGAAACACTTTATTAATCTTCATAATGACTGTAACTACACAGCCACTTGCAACTCAAGATGCTTTTGAAAAATTTTTTTGGAATTGGCAGGGTTACAAAATTCAGTATACTGTCATGGGCATAGGAAAGCCTTTGGTACTGGTTCACGGCTTTGGTGCTTCCATTGGACACTGGCGCAAAAATATCCCAGTTTTAGCTGATGCTGGCTACCAGGTATTTGCTATAGACCTTTTGGGTTTTGGTGGTTCTGATAAAGCGCCCATTGATTACAGTGTAGAAGTTTGGGTGGAACTGCTGAAGGATTTTTGCACTGAACACATCCAGGAACCTGCTGTATTTATTGGCAACTCTATTGGCGCACTTTTGAGCTTAATAGTAGTGGTAGAACATCCAGAAATTGCGGCTGGTGGTATTTTAATTAACTCTGCGGGTGGATTGAGTCATCGTCCCCACGAGTTGAACCCGCCGCTACGGATGGTAATGGCAGCTTTTAATCGGTTTGTGCGATCGCCAATTACAGGTAAATTTGTCTATAATCGCATCCGTCAAAAAGCCCAAATTCGCCGCACTCTCTACCAAGTTTACCGCGATCGCCAAGCCGTCACCGATGAATTAGTCGATTTACTTTATACTCCTTCTTGCGACCCCGGAGCGCAACAAGTCTTCGCATCCATTCTCACAGCCCCTCCTGGGCCTAGTCCAGAGGAACTTTTGCCGAAAGTAGAACGTCCTTTACTAGTAATTTGGGGTGCTGATGACCCCTGGACACCAATTACCGGGGCCAAGATTTACGAAAAGGCGCGGGAGAATGGCAAAGATATCAAAATTGTTCCCATTCCCAATGCCGGTCATTGTCCCCACGATGAGGTTCCAGATGTTGTCAATGCCCAGATTGTCGATTGGCTAGCGCAAAGTTAACAATTTCGCCTTTCTGCCGATGTGCTTTGGCTCAGGTAGGGTAAAAATGAGGCTAACAATCTGGGTGAGCGGATATTAATTTTTTAATTGCGCCTTGACAAAATCAAACTCGTATGGGTTGTGAAATGGAGCTTGATGTGCGTAATGGTTTAAATCACCATCCAGATTTTTCCGAACTTGGCTATCAAGTCATCAGCGAACTAGGACGTAACCGAGAAGGGGGACGCATAACTTACTTAGCTAATGTCCTCAACTCTAATCAATCGGTGGTGATTAAAGAGTTTTGTTTTGCTTGTGTAGGTGCTGATTTATCAGGAGTGAAAGCATATCAGCGCGAAATTGAAATTTTGCAACAACTAAATCATCCCCAGATTCCTCGCTATCTAGATTCCTTTGAAATGCCTGGGGCTTTTTATCTGGTACAGGAATATAAAAATGCCCCTTCCTTGGGATTAAAACGCAGCTTTCATCCTGAAGAAATTAAGCAAATTGCTCTGTCAATCTTAGAAATTTTGGTTTATCTGCAAAAGCAAGTTTCGCCAATTATTCATCGGGATATTAAGCCAGAGAATATTTTGGTTGATGAAGAACTAAATGCTTACCTGGTGGATTTTGGGTTAGCGAGAATACAGGGTGCGAAAGTATCTCTGAGCAGCTTTGTAGCTGGAACTCCAGGTTTTATGCCACCAGAAGAACAGTTTGGTCATTCTCTAACTGAGGCATCAGATTTATATAGTTTAGGAGCAACGCTAATTTGCTTAATTACTAATACTCGTCCTGTGGAAATTGGCAAATTAATTGATGATAACTATCGCTTTAATTTCCAGCAATTAGCTCCTCAAATCAGTCCACGTTTTCGGTGGTGGTTGATGAAAATGGTGGAACGTAACCGAAAACGGCGCTATGCTAATGCAGCTATTGCTTTAAAAGCACTTGAAGCAATCGAGGTTTTTGGTAGTGCCACTAGGATAGAGAATTTCATCAGTACAATCAAACCTAGAAAACGAACCACTTTGTTAGGACTAGCTACTGTTGTTACGTTGGCTGCGGTTGCGGGAACTTTAATAAGTTGTCAGCCTAGTGATACAGTTAGGCAATTGTCGGAAGCTAGAGAATGTCAAAGTTTTGATTTAAATGCAATTTGCCAAGAAAATACTAGAGATTAAGATTAATTAGGTTGCTTCTGGCTAAGGATTACAGCAGATTGCAAGTTAATGAAGTACAAAAATACCCCTCCCTAACCCTCCCCAATACATCCTACGGTGTACACACAAGTCTGAAATAGCTGATTAACCAGGGTTTTACCCCACCCTAACCCTCCCCGATGCATTG
>NZ_JABXKI010000125.1 GCF_017115095.1 Nostoc sp. NMS4
GCTACCCTAATCTTTTTCTGAAAATAGTCTTTCACAAGAAAATATCTTTTTCAATCCTCATACCCGATTTTTAGGCTAGTAACCAACGCATAAAGCCTTTACCAATTTTCCCCACTACAAAACTAAAAACTTTTTGTAATAGCGGCCCCAGTAGTGACAAAAACAAGAAAAATAAGAAATTAGTGGGAGTAAAAAGAAAAATACTAGAACTAACACAAGTTATTCCCCACGCCAGCCAATTTCGATATTGAGAACTCATATAAGTCCATTTAGGAAGTTGATTAACAAGCCAATAGCGAATAGTAGCAAATACAAAAGATGTTACTAGCCCAACAAGGATTGATAATGAGACTGCTAAATGTAATTTCCAAGTAAAAAAAGCAGCCGGAAACAGTGAAGCTAGCTCCCAAGCTAATAGATTCAATTTAGTCCGAAGAAAGCTTAGTATTTGTTCAATCAGCCAATAATGTACATAAACAATATTTAAACACTCAGGATTTTGGATAAAATCACTCCTGACTTTGTGAATTATGTCACCATAAAATAAGACATTACTTTGTAAAACAATATCTTGTTCTTTCCACAAATATGATGATGTATCATCTCTATAATAAAAATTAAAAGTAAGTCCGTACTGTAACGTTGATTTATTTCGTAACGATTTATTCCAAACTAATTTGACAAAACTTACTATAAAAGTGTCATCAAAAAATTTAAAAAGCTTAAAGTTTTTTTTACTACTTACTAATTTCTGGGATGGCACAGCATTATCACTAAAGCAGTTGTAATACAAAAGATAAGCTATTAATTTTGGCGGAATGTACAGAGAGCAGCCTATTTTCCGCGCTTCCTCAATTTGTTTTAAAACTGCCTTATTTAGATAAAAAGTGTAATATCCTGGCTCAACCTTAATTTCAAGTTCAATAGGAGTACCTTGAGGTATTTGCACAAAGAAAGAGAGTTGAACATCAGCGTCACAAACTGTTTGTATTTTATCAGCGTTCATTGTCTGGATAATTTTGCAATATTTTGTATAACACCAATCAGAAAATCTAGTGTTCCACGCCACTGTTTCTCCCCAGCAATTACCCCTTCATTATGTATTTTTAGGATTAAATCTCTATCTCCTTCAGGTAATTGAAATAGGTTTTTATGGTAACGGCTGATAATATCTCCATCTAACTGCATAACAGTTTGGGCATATATAACATCAATATCTACGCTGGTAATGTTATCACTATTAAGTGCAGCTTTAAGCTCAGACATTTTCCGCAATGTCCGAATAAATTTATCATTATTCAAAAGTTCTTCAATTTCTTGCCACCTTTGCCGCAAGTTTTTTGGATTATTATCTTCTTGATCTGCAACAGGAGTTGGAGCAGGTAATATTGGTCGAGCTAACTTTATATATACCTCATCAGTTGGAACAATATTTGCTTTATGTTCCACCTGATATTTAAGACGATCCTGATATTGTATTATCCTAGAATCTGTCTCACTACTCTCATTACCTTGTTCAAGGAGAATGTAAAAATATTCTCTTTCAAGTTGCGAAAATAGACTTGTATAGCGCTTGCGTAGTTCTTGAGCTTGAGTTTTTTCTGGTTCTGTTAAATTGTCTGGATTTGGAATTCCTTTGCTATCAAAGTAGTCTTTATCATTTATTGAATAAATCTCTTCATACGCTTGCCAAGCATTAAACTTTGCGCCAGTAATTTGCTCTACAACCATCGTATTTACTTCTAAAGCTGTAATATCATCAACTAATTCATGTACAGATGAGACTACTTTGTTTAGTAAATCTTTGGCTTGCTCTTGAATTTTGTTAGTCATAGTTATAATTTCCTTGATTTCTCTAAAGCAAATTAACCCACAGGTTTGGAAAAGTTCATATCCTGTAGGTATTTTAGGGTTACTATTAATAAATATTAACTACTGTGGACGAGATAGCGATTGTTGTGAAGTTTTACGAGATTTCATAATTTCGATCAGAAATCCATACAACTTATGCAAACTTTCTATATTTTTTTGCATAATTTCCCGACTTTCTTTGATTTGCGTTAAATGAAATTCACGAAGTTCTGTATATGGACCATTACCAACAAACTGACTACCAACTTCGTTATTTATATCACCATCAATTAAATTGATTATAGTGTACATTCGATTGCCTGTTTGAGCAATTTGCTGCCCTTGTGATTGTTGTAACTGAGTAGATGAGTCGGGAACCCAAGTAGTAATTTCTAGCTCTACAACTTCTACTATTGCTGTTTGAATAGCATCAATAACGTCATCAATATTAAATCCTTCTCCTTTAGCATTCAGCTTATTAACTTTTCTTTTAAATTCACTACTTGGTTTGCTAAAATGACTATTATTATCGATGTTTTCGATGGATTGACCATTAGTTTCTGTGTTTTCGTTAAAAGTATTATTCACCATGACGTTTTAGAGGTTACAGATTTAAATATAAACAAAATACAGTTCTAGGTTATGTCAAAATTTTGAAGGCTTTTACTTTTACTAAAAAAAAGTAACTAAAGTAAAAAGAACTTAATAATTGAATAAATTTTTCCTAAAAAAGTTCTAATTTCCTAGAGCCAAATTTACCTTAGAAAAAGAATAATACCATTTTAGATTTGATCGCCACTACGTTACACAGTAAATACGAATTTTAGGTATAAAAAAGTACTAGTATTGAATTTGTTTATTTTAGTCAACCTGTTTTTTATTTGGTTTAGCAAAGGGTAGACGCGCAAGGGGGGCTGACTTTTCTTATACCACTATGTATACAATAATATGACCATGATGGTAAAGACAAAGAAAATATGTTGTTATCTCGTCAAGCTTTTGCTACACCTTTTGTAATTTGTATGTGTATTTTAGGGGTTGGCTTGATTCAATTTCCCCAATTGCAAAAACTAATAAATAGAAAACAATCTACATCCTTAGAAATTCTAAAAAAAGAAATAAAATCTGAAAGTCTCCGTCTGAATTTTCTCAAAAAAACACCTAGTTTTGGTTATGATAACTTTATTGCAGATTTGGTATATCTCAATTTTCTCCAATATTTTGGAGATGATGAAGTTCGGGATAAAACAGGTTACAGTTTAAGTCCAGAATATTTTGAAGTTATTCTAGAACGCGATCCGCGATTTTTAGAAGCATATCGCAGTCTTTCGATCAGTACTTCATTGTATGCTGGTATGCCAGAACGTGCGATCGCACTATCAGAGAAAGGCTTAAAATCACTATCTCCCTCAGTTCCCGAAAAGTCTTATTATATCTGGCGTTATAAAGGAGTTGATGAGTTATTATTTTTAGGAAACGCTCAAGCTGCTCGACAGTCTTTTGCAACAGCAGCAAACTGGGCTAGTAAATTTTCCGATTCAGAAAGTCAGCTTATGGCTAATACTTCCCAAAGAACTGCTGAATTTCTGAGTCGAAATCCTAAAAGTAAATATGCTCAAATTTCTACATGGTCAATGGTTTTAAATAATCATGCTGATGAGAGAACTCAGAAACGCGCAATTAAGGAAATCGAAGCTTTGGGAGGAAAAATAGTTACAACTCCTGAAGGGACTAATAAAATTATATTTCCCCCTAAAGACTAAATTATTATTTATAACGGTTTGCTGTAAGTACAGTAGGGGATTGTATTAGCCCAATTAGGTTCAAATTTCTCATACATGATTATATCTCTTGCAAAATTAGCCCTCATCCCCCAACCCCTTCTCCCAATATTGGGAGAAGGGGAGCCAATTTCAAAGTCCCTCTCCCAAGATTGGGAGAGGGATTTAGGGTGAGGGCTTTTAATTCATGCAATAAGTCGATTGAGTAAGGTAATAGCGATGTCAATAAAATTGGCAGAATCTGACTTTCAAATATTACAATGTTTTCCTGCTATGTCGCAGTTGCGCCCTCATCTTGAGCAAGCTAACTTTGTAGAACAAGTTCGATGTCAAATGAAAGAAGGATATCAACTTGCATTCTTAGAAGTAGAAAAGCAAGCTGTAGCAGTTGCTGGATTTCGCATTTCTAATTGTTTAGCATCGGGAAAGTTTTTATATATTGGTGATTTAGTTGTTGATGAGTTTAAACGCTCACACAGCTATGGTCAACAGTTATTTCAGTGGCTAATTGAATATGCCAAAAATCATGAGTGTAAACACCTAAGTCTTGATTCTGGTGTTCAGCGATTTGCAGCCCACAGATTTTATCTCATGCAGCGTATGAGCATTACAAGTCATCATTTTTCAATGGAATTATAGTGACAAATAATATTTTTTGGTATGACGGTAAATTAGTTCACTCTCAAACTCTAGAATTAAATATTAACGATCCAGGTTTACTTTATGGGGCGACTGTTTTTACAACATTGCGGGTTTATCAAAACTCCCTAGATAGTAATTTAACTAATTGGCAAGCACATTGCGATCGCTTACTTTTTTCACTACAAACTTTTGGTTGGCAGCAACCCGATTGGAATCGTCTGCGTCAAGGTGCCGAAATTCTCTTCGCACACTTCCCCGTTCTCAGAATTACCCTTTTTTCCGATGGACGAGAGTGGATAACTGGCAGATTATTACCCCCAGATTTGACAGAGAAACAAAAGAATGGTATTTTATGCGCTGTTGCCAGTTCAGAATTTTATCGCTCTCTCCCCTCTCATAAAACTGGAAACTATTTGAGTGCTTGGTTGGCAAAAACTAGCTCAGATGCTCAAGAAGCAATATTAGTCGATGCTCAAGGAAATTGGCTAGAAACCAGTACAGGCAACCTTTGGGGCTGGTGCGATCGCAGTTGGTACACGCCGCCAATAAAGGCCGGAATTTTACCGGGAATTGTGCGATCGCAACTTGTAAACTGGTTGCAAAACCACCAGCAGCCAGTGCGAGAAGAAACTTGGAGCGTCGAGTTAGTCCAGAGATTTGAAGCGATCGCCTACACTAATAGTGTGGTAGAAATTATTCCCATTCATACCGTTCATCTGCCTTCAGGGTCGCTACAATGTAATCCCTACCATGATAGTTTTCAGCTAATAAGGGAGCTTTTTTTAGCATGACAACCACGCCAAATTTGTTATATCTTAAGATAAGTTAACATAATTCTTAATAATCACCTTTGTGATCAGAGACGCTAGGCGATCGCACGAAAAATACCGGAGGATAGACCTTAGTGAATAAGAGATGGAGAAATGCAGGGCTGTACGCGCTGCTGTTTATTGTCGTAATTGCGCTGGGAACAGCATTTTTTGACAAACAACCCCAAAGCAGAGAGACGTGGCGATACAGTCGCTTTATTCAAGAAGTTCAGCAAGGCAGAGTCGAAAAAGTCAGTTTGAGTGCAGATCGCTCCACAGCACTGGTTACACCCAAATATGACCCAGCGAAACGGATTGTTACCTTAGTCAACGATCCAGACTTGATTAATACTCTGACTTCTAAAGGCGTTGATATTTCTGTATTGCCCCAAACCGACGAAGGATTTTGGTTTAAGGCACTGAGCAGCTTATTTTTCCCTGTATTGCTTTTGGTTGGCTTATTCTTCTTACTACGTCGCGCTCAAAGTGGCCCAGGCAGCCAAGCGATGAACTTTGGCAAATCCAAAGCCAGAGTCCAAATGGAACCACAAACTCAGGTGACATTTGGCGATGTCGCTGGTATTGACCAAGCCAAGTTGGAATTAAACGAAGTTGTAGACTTCCTGAAAAACGCCGATCGCTTTACCGCCGTTGGTGCAAAAATTCCAAAAGGTGTACTGTTAGTTGGCCCTCCTGGTACAGGTAAAACCCTCTTAGCTCGGGCTGTAGCTGGTGAAGCAGGTGTACCCTTCTTCTCGATCTCCGGTTCAGAATTTGTCGAAATGTTCGTTGGTGTGGGTGCATCCCGCGTCCGCGATTTGTTTGAACAAGCTAAAACCAATGCTCCTTGTATCGTCTTCATCGATGAAATTGACGCTGTAGGTCGTCAACGCGGTGCAGGTTTAGGTGGTGGTAACGATGAGCGGGAACAAACCCTCAACCAGTTGCTCACCGAAATGGATGGTTTTGAAGGTAATACTGGCATCATCATTATTGCCGCTACCAACCGTCCTGATGTCCTAGATGCAGCCTTATTGCGTCCTGGTCGCTTTGACCGTCAAGTTGTGGTAGATCGTCCCGACTACGCCGGACGCAGCGAAATTCTCAAGGTACACGCCCGTGGCAAAACCTTGGCCAAAGATGTGGATTTGGATAAAATCGCTCGTCGTACCCCTGGATTTACTGGCGCTGATTTATCCAACTTGTTGAATGAAGCGGCAATTTTGGCAGCACGCCGGAATTTGACTGAAATTTCGATGGATGAAATCAACGACGCGATCGATCGCGTATTAGCCGGGCCAGAGAAGAAAGACCGGGTAATGAGTGAAAAGCGCAAAACCTTAGTAGCTTATCACGAAGCTGGTCACGCCTTAGTTGGTGCTTTGATGCCTGACTATGACCCAGTACAAAAAATTAGCATTATTCCTCGCGGTCGTGCAGGTGGTTTAACTTGGTTTACCCCCAGCGAAGACCGGATGGACACAGGTTTGTACAGCCGCGCTTATCTGGAAAATCAGATGGCTGTAGCTTTGGGTGGTCGGATTGCTGAAGAATTAATCTTTGGTGAAGAAGAAGTTACTACTGGTGCTTCTAATGATTTGCAACAAGTAGCACGGGTTGCGCGTCAGATGATTACCCGATTTGGGATGAGCGATCGCTTAGGCCCAGTCGCCCTTGGTCGCCAACAAGGTAATATGTTCCTCGGAAGAGATATCATGTCAGAGCGTGATTTTTCTGAAGAAACTGCCGCCGCCATTGATGAAGAAGTCCGCAAACTTGTAGATGTAGCCTATACACGCGCTAAAGAAGTGTTGGTGCGTAACCGCCACATTTTAGATGAGATAGCGCAAATGCTGGTTGATAAAGAAACAGTAGACGCTGAAGAGTTGCATGAAATTCTGTCAAATAACGATGTCACAACTGCTGCATTTGCCTAATTTAATGAGACGCGATTAATAGCGTCTGTACAAGAGTTAAGAACAATTCGTAACTTTTAAAGTTTGGGGTAATTCTGAGATTTTCTAGAATTACCCCAATTTTTTTTATTTCTTGTCAAAAGCCCGGCCATGAAGACCGGGCTTTTAATTGGGGTTATATTCCCCGCAGGTTCGTTATAGAGTTTCAGTATAAATCGCTAATCTGATAGAGACTACAACCTGAGCATCACCAATTCCAGAAAATTAGAAAAATTTTTGTCGAGATACCAAAATTAAATTACTAACGCCGGCAAAACCTGCCTAAATGCTGGTATAGAGGGTAAGAACTAGAAATCAAGGTAATTCGGAGATTTTACGAATTACCCTGATTGCAATCAATACAAAAGAATCTATCCATTCTGTGGCGCACCCCTTATGGCGATCAAATAGATAACTTTCTCAATCTTGATAAGACTAGCCTAAACAATGACTGGATACTAATCAGTTGGTTAACTTAAGTCTCTGGATGTCGGTTTCAAAAATAGCCACGCGACAAAGAATGTAGCCGCCGTAAATAGTTGCGTCAAATCCAAAGCAGATAGATAGCCATCTGCAAATGAAGCAATACTGCGATCGGTAATGCCAAATACCCAGGATGACAGGCCAAATAGCCAAATCCCATTCTTGAGATTTCCGACGAATTCTTTAGAGTCCGATCGTTTTTGATCTTTCATAATCTTCTGTTCCGTTGGTGAAGAATCTGGTGATTGGTGCTAAATACCTGTCATTAGGAATTTTTTCGGATTCCTGACGCTGAATTTACATTTACTATCTATTAACAATATTAATAAATATTTCACCTACTTGACATCCCTGCCCAAAAGTACATCTGCTAATGATGACATTCCTCTTTTGGTTCTGTTAGCTCCGATAGACGGCAATACGTTGAGTTCTCAGCTTTACAGCGTCAGGTTTGAATACTGAGATGACATGATTTTTAAATAACCATATAAATATTTATTTATGCTTTGCACAAGATACTTCATAGGATAGATGCGTTTCCAAAATATCTTCAATTGTGTAGAGACTTCGTAGGGTAGCACAGCTAGCTATCATTGGTGTCAAATTAAGCAAAAACTCCTTTAAAACCTCGTTTCCAGCCTCTGGCTGGAAATGCTAATCATTGCGGCTCCGCCGCGAGTTCGGGAGGCGGAGCCTCTAGGACGGCATTCCCAGTCGGAGACTGGGAACGAGACAATATCATCTGATCAACTGTGCGGCAGAATTAAAAAATTGACGACACAAGCCCTTTGTGACTAAAACTGTTGTCAACAAGTTAGCAAAAGCAACCATAAAGGTAATCAAAATTTCGTAGGATACTGCATCAAGAGGTTTGACACCAGCTAATAACTGTCCGGTGGTAATTCCTGGTATTGCGACCATACCTATGAGTATCATTTGATTGAGAGTAGGAATCAATGCGGCTTTGATCGCGTCTTTGCGATACTGGCTAACTGCTTGCTCTGGAGTTGCACCTAAGCTTAAATGGGTTTCTATTTCAAGATGGCTGGAATTAATGGTGCTGACAAGGCGATCGCCAGCGATCGCAGCTGCATTGGCAGCATTACCTAAGACTATCCCTGCTAGGGGAATTATATACTGTGGTTCGTACCATCTCTCTGGTTGAACGATTAAGAAGTTGATGTAAAACACTGTCACGGCGGTACTAATTAAAATTGCACCCCACACCAAAGGCAACACATAAGGAATTTTTTGGCTGATGCGATTTCGTGCGACAATCGCCGTAATTGTCAGCATTATTGCTAATAGCGCTAAAACTGCCCAAGCATTGTCTAAAGCCAAGATGAAATCTAAAATGTATCCCAATACAAGAAGTTGTAAGATGGTTCTCCCAGTAGCAAGGGCTAGGTTCAACTCTAATCCTAATTTTTCCCAGGCAGATAAACCAATGGCGATCGCCATCAATCCGACAGCAATAGCTAAATCTACAAAATCCAGCTTAATTAGATCCTGCATGGGTTTTCTATTTCCTGGTATTTTCTTCTCAAAGCCGACCCCACAAGAGGAACTTTGAGCGGATGTGTTTGATCTTGGTTGATATATATCACTTTCATCAATTCAAAATTCCAAATGGTACGACTTTAACATGGCAAATACCTAGTATGCCTACTATCTGTAAATTAAATGTGCGGTGATTTGCCGCACCACAATTTAAGTAAAAACCCTAATAGATGCGTATCTTGGGCGATAGTCTTTTAGTAGCTCCTCTTTGATTAACAATTCAATTAGCAAAAATTGACTGTCGAAGTGCATCCTTTGTATCTCCCGATAAAATGAGAACTCATGATCCAAAGTGTAAATCCCATCCCTGCCTTTGATATCAAGCAGCAATACACCACCATCGAAGCAGAAGTAAGTGCAGCGGTCTTAGAGGTTTTGGCTTCTGGCCGCTATATTGGCGGCCCCTTAGTCGAAGGCTTTGAACAACAGTTTGCCGCTTATAATACTGTTACTGAATGTGTGGCTTGTAATTCTGGTACTGATGCGCTCTACTTAGCGTTACGAGTCTTGGACGTTGGTGCAGGCGATGAAGTGATTACAACGCCTTTTACCTTTATTGCGACATCTGAAGTGATTAGCGCCGTCGGTGCAAAGCCTGTTTTCGTTGATATTGACGCGACTACGTTTAATTTAGATGTGGAGCAAGTCGCACAGGCGATTACACCCAACACTAAAGCGATTATCCCGGTTCACCTATTTGGACAACCCGTGGATATGACATCATTAATGGCGATCGCTCAGTCTCACAATTTGGCAATAATTGAAGATTGCGCTCAGTCTACAGGGGCAATTTGGGCTGATGAAAGAGTAGGAAGCATTGGACATATTGGTTGCTTTAGTTTCTACCCTACCAAAAATCTTGGTGGTTGCGGCGATGGTGGAGCAATAACGACTAACGATCCAGCGATCGCCACTAAACTACGAATACTACGAGATCATGGTAGTAAGATTCGATATTTACATGAAGAAATCGGTGTAAATAGCCGCTTAGATGCTCTCCAAGCAGCCATTTTGCAGATTAAGCTACGTTATTTAGATATTTGGAACGATCGCCGCCGAGATATTGCCAACTATTACTATCAGTTCCTTAGTCAAGTTCCGGGGATTGTCCCGCCCCAAGAATTACCTGGGGGTATTGGGGTATGGAATCAATACACTATTCGCATATCCGGCGAAGGGCGGAATGGTTCTAGCGCCAAATATCGAGATTGGGTGCGTAGTCAATTGCAAGAACAGGGCGTGAGTTCAATGATTTACTATCCTCACCCTTTACATTTACAGCCAGTTTATCAAAGTCTGGGCTATGAAATTGGAGACTTACCAATAGCAGAGCAAGCTTGCCATGAAGTTATATCCTTGCCTATGTTCCCAGAACTGACACACCAGCAGCAAGACCGGGTGATTTATGCGTTGAAGGATTGTTTGGGGTGAGGGGAGCGGAAGGGCAGGGGAGCAGAGGAGCAGAGGAAAATAATTAATACACTAATGCCCAATGCCCAATGCCCAATGCCCAATGCCCAATGCCTACTTTTTACTTCTGAGTCAGCACTCTTGAAGTCGCTAAGGCTTCTACTAAGCCACGCACGGCGGCAATCATGGCGATTTCGCTATTGAGTTGGTTGATGGCGGAACCAACACCAACACCAGCAGCACCAGCCGCGATCGCTAATGGTGCGGTAACGTTAGAAATGCCGGAAGCACACAATACTGGCACTGACACTACACGGGAAATTTCAAAAGCTGCTGCCAAGGTGGGGGCAGCTTTTTCAATTAATCCTAGAGTTCCGGGGTGAACTGGGTTACTGCTAGTACCGCCTTCGGTTTGGATAATATCTGCTCCAGCTTTCACCAGCTCTTCTGCTAGCTGTACTTGTCGATCTAGTTCCAGGATGTGGGGAACGGTGACAGATAGGGTAATTTCCGGGAAAAGAGCGCGAGTTTGCTTAGTCAGGGCTAGCACTTCTGGAGCCTCGAAGCGTCGTCCTTGAGCATAGAAGGAATCGAAATTACCAATTTCAATTAAATCAGCACCAGCTGCCACTGCTTGCACAAATTTATCTGGTTCTACTGCTGACACACAAATAGGTAAATTTGTCAAACTTCTAGCTAGTTGGACTAAAGCTGCATCGGCGGCGATATCGACAAAAGTAGCACCGCCTAATTCAGCAGCTTTGACAGTAGCAGCGACGCTAGCTGCGTCGAAGTTATTCAAACCGCTTATCACTTTTAGAACGCGGCGGTTAGTAAATGCACGTTGGAGTGTGGAATGCATCGTCATAGTTTGGCTTTTGAAGCTACGAAAATTAGGTATATTCTACCGCCCCTCAGTTGATGAGAGACTAAATCACTATGGTAGTTGCCAAATATTGATAATTTTATCGGCGTTGTCACTAATCAAAGTTTTGCCATCTACACTAAAAGCGATCGCATAAACTTCTAATTTCATCTATACTACGTCTGTAGGGTCTTTTACCACTATCCTAGTCAAACTCTAGAGGCCACAAATCTGCAATTGGCACTTCCCATCCTGGGAGCAGTTCGGGAACTGTTAAAATATCGCCATCATGAAGTATTATTGCTTCTTGTCCAAAGTTGTAAACTTCAACAATCCGCTCATCTGGATTGAGCAAAATTCCTACCTTAGTCCCCAAACTCAGAAATTCTTGGATTTTGGCTCTCAAGTCCTCTAAATTATCGCTAGGGGACTTCACCTCTACAGTCAAATCGGGAGCCAATTGAGCAAAGGACTTGGGACTGCGACGCAAGCGTTCGGCTAAAACAAATGAAGCGTCCGGTGCGCGCAAATCGGAATTAGGCAATCTGAAACCGGCGCTAGAAGCTGCTGTTCGTCCCAGCTTGCGCGGTTTAACCCAGTTACGTAATTGGGCTACCATTTCAGCTGCGACTTCATCTGATTCATATCCTGATGGACTCATAACAATAATATTACCTTTAACTAGTTCCATGCGAAAGTCAGGATGCTGTTGCTGCATTTGTTCCAAGTCTTCAAGGGTTAGGGACATAAAACCTCTAGTTATTACACGCCTTGTATTTATATTATGGAGACAACAGACCTCTCTAGGAGCGATCGCCCCATGAATTCCCCAGTCATCGCCAAACCTGTCACTCCCAAGACTTCCTATGTTGTGCTGTATAACGTCAGTTGGGATCAACTAGAAAAGCTAGATGTAGACCTGGAAGGTACAGGTGCGCGACTAACTTATTTAGATGGAATTTTAGAAATTATGTCCCCACTTTCCGATGACCATGAAGATGCTAAAAGTACTACAAGTCGTTTGTTAGAGGCATACCTGAGAGAAAAGAAAATTCGCTTCTACGTTAGAGGAAGTGCTACACTCGGCAAACGGAAAGATGGTACGCGACGAGAACCAGATGAGTCTTATAACTTTGGGGCTAAAAAACCGATTCCAGATTTGATTATTGAAATTACTGTCACCAGTGGCGGCATTAATAAGTTGGAAATATACAAACGTCTGAAAGTTCCAGAAGTCTGGTTTTGGGAAGATGGGCTACTTTCCGTCTATTGTTTGCGAGATGAGGAATATGAAAAAGTGTCCCAAAGTTCTTTTTTCCCAGATTTAGATATAAAATTGCTAGCCCAATATTCGCGCATGGCGGATCAGTATGATGCAGTTAATGAGTTTAGTCAGGTGATTCGAGAACATGGATGAAGGTAAAATCTAATATCATTGCTTATTTCTCAAAATACTCCATTGCTGTTTGTACTTTCTCAACTTGCTTGGGTGCTTGCATTTCGTTAAAGAGTGCATAGGCGTAGCCCGTCGCAGACATCGCGTTTACAAAACTTTCACTACTTTGAGCAATTTCACCCATTTTTTTATGAGTCAATGCCAACTGATAATAAGCCTCAGCTAAGTCTGATTTAGCACCAATTTTATCAAGAATTCCTATCGCTTCTGAATGATGAAAAATTGCCCTGGCAAATTCTCCCTGTTCTCGAAAAAGTTCAGCCAGACAACTTATAGCTTTAGCTTTAATTTGGGTAAAGTTGTTTTCTTCAGCATGAGATATAGCTTGTTGGCACAACTCAAAGGATTTTTTCAGATTACCCAAATTTTTATAAGTTATGCAGAGAGTTACTAAACTATGCCCGATTCCCCATAAAGTTACTCTAGTTGATGATGACATGGCAGCAAAGGCAACTTCAGCAAGCTGGAAAGCATCTTCTCTGCTACCAGAGCGTGATTTGATCAAAGCTAGACAGCATTGAGCATAAGTCATATAATCATCAAGGTTGCTATTCTGTTCAGCAAGGCTACAAACAGAATTGAAACAATCTTCGGCTGCTTGTATTTCCCATAATTCAAGTTTACAAAGCCCAGTATTAAACAAAATAGATATTTTTGTTTGCTTAACATCTAATTTACCTAATACTTCTTCTGATTTCTCATAGCATTCTATAGCTTCTCTAATGCACCCGATAATTCGATATGTATAGCCAAGAATATTGTAAAGTCTAATTAATCTTTCTTGCGATTTTATATCGTCTATTATCCGTTTAATGACAGAGAAGTTTTTCTGAAGCAGTCCCAATTGGTAAAACGAGCAACCCAAAGGTAAACCGATACTCCACTGTTTACCGCGTCCTTGCAAAATTACATCCCCAGCTTGTTCAAAATCACTAATTTCTACATAATGATAATAAGCTTCTAAAGCTGTTAAAGCATCTGTGATATTTTTGATGGCTGTAACTCGTTGCGTCCAACTTTCTGCGGCTTTTCGGTTTACTAATTCCCATTCTTCATTGACTAACCTTAATCTACTGATTGCTTCATCTCGAATTACCGGATGCAGCCAGTATTGTCCTTTTTTTGCTTCTATTAAAGACAAATCTTGCAGAGCTTTAATTACACCTCTACGTTTTGGTTCTGGTACATCCCAAAGCAAACATAAAACTCCCTCGATGGGTAATGAAGGAATATCTTGATAACGATAGCATCCTAAACGACACAGGAGGCGATAGGCTTCTAAGTCATTTTCTTGGAGACGGGTAAATTGACTGGCGACTAAATCTTTTAACTCTCTTTCTATTAATAAATCTGTACAGTTTTCTTGCCAATAGGCGTGGATGTCACCAGAAAAATCTGTTAATATTGCTCCTCGGATAATTTGCATTGCTTTGGCGTTACCTCCATAAGCTCTGCACATTTCACTGAGAATAGTACAATCACAATTGATGTGGCAATTGCTGAAAAACTTTCGCCATGCTTCATTATCTAAACCTCCGAGTGGATAAAGATAAATCTGTACACTAGATTCCCGCAAACGCTCACGACTTGTTACTAAGGTAACTGAATGCACATCCGAATCTGCTAATACTCTCAATAGCTCAACATAAGGGCGACGATATTCTAGGAACTTGCCATTTTTATCGAGAGCAGTTTCTAAATTATCGATAAATACGCCAATTTTAGAAGTTTGCTCTCGGAGTTTGCGCCGTAGTCGTTCTAAGCTGATACCAAAGTTACCTCCCGGTTCTTCGTTAAAGTCTCGCCGCAGCCATTCTTCAACTACACTCTCTACAGGAGTAAGGTTTTGGATTTCTGTAGCCATCCACAGTTCGAGTACAAAATTAAATTTTTGACTTTTAAAATATTTGCGTGCTAATCTGGTTTTGCCAACACCGCCTTCACCCTGGATGAGGATAACTTTTTCTCCCCGACTGACTAAGGTGTGGAGTTCGGCTATTTGGCGATCGCGCCCTACAAAGCTAGAATCTAAATCTTGGGGTTTAGCGTCATTGCCCTCTAAATTGGGAATATGGCTGGTTTTTGTCGGTTGTTGGGTTGTTCTAAATCCCTGAACCACACCTTGGAAGGTAGATTTTGATACTTTCACTCCCAGCACTTTTGATAGTAAATGCCAAAGTTCCGCGCCAACTGATTTTAAATGCGCTTCTGTATAACCAAGTCTGTTGGCAATATCTTGATAAGTCCGCCTTTCATCCTCCCACAAATGACGCAAGATAATCCTTTGAGTTTTATCTAAGTGTTCTCCCGTCTTGAGAAAAACCAAGTTATTTACAAACTCTAAGGCTTCTTCTGTACCCATTTGTTAACTTGATGTATCATTTGTAATTCATTATAACCATATTTTTACTACTTCTTCCTACCCACCATACTACAAAATACTTTTTCCTACTCGGTAGGAAACTTACTTTATCCGACTGCAAAGCGTTTGGGGTTGTATTACTCTTGTAAGTAATACAGGCAAAGTTAAGTTAAGCGCCAAAAAAAGGTGGTTGAGGAGAGATTTAGAAAGCGCTACTACTGCAAGCTTAGTAAATCACGGCTGTTACAGTGCCATATTAATTACTCATGAAAGTGGTGTCTACTAAACAGGCAGTGGGTATTAACTAACTAGATTCTGTAGAGCGTATTTACAACTAAGTATGTAAGTCTTTACTTTACAGGAGGTTCAATGATGTTAGACAAAGATTGTCATCATGATTGCAATCAAAATCAGTGCCCTTTTGCCCAAGATACACGTAATCCCAATAGATATGTCTGTCTCAAATGTGGTGTGGAGCGAGAAATCAATAAGTATTCCTCTGGTTTTGGCTCGTTTTTGCTTCTGTTGTTGGGCTTGTTTATTTCATTCCAACTATTAGTTAGTTATGAAAAGCAAAACAATCTGCAAAAATCGCAACAGTCTTTAGATAATTCAACCAACAAGGCAATTATCCAATCATAAACCTAATACTTTTGATTCCCCACAGCCCAATTTTTTAAGGATGATTGGGGTAATCAAAAAGAATATTCACTGCTCAAAATTCAGCTACTTTCGTGAGTAAAATTATGGACACAAATCAGGATACGCTTTTATTTCGCTTTGCCTCTAAATCCTTGAAATATTTTTTGTTGGTGCTATTTGGCATTGCGATCGCTTACGTTTTATCTAGTGGTTTGGGTATCTTACAAATCATACCCATACTGCTGTACCTTTTACAACAGTTTTTGCTTCCACTAGGAACTATCCTGTTGTGTTTAATGACAATAGCAGTCATTTTTGAATCCCTGCGTTAAAAATTGGGGGAGTTAGGAGTTAGGAGTTAGGAGTTTTGTTTATCTCCTTGTCCCCTCATCCCCCTCACTTTCCCCTGGCATCTAAAAACTTCAACTGGTGGTATAAACAGCTAATCTGCACTAAATCCACACCCTTTACTTGGGCTTTCCGCAATGGGTTGCCGAAAATTGCTTCTATCTCCAAGGGACGATGTTCGTCGTAGTCAATTTTCATGCTGGGGCGGTAAGGTGTCATTTTGATAGTATAATCGAGCATTGTTTGAATGAAGCGATCGCTAATAATCCGCCCGTAACTTTTCGCCCCTGCCGCTACTTCATACATCAACTGTTCAACTAACTTGCGCGTGTACTCATAGGCCATTAATTCATCTGTTCTAGCGTTGAGAATCACAGAAAGCCCATTGTACGGGATATTCCACACCAACTTTTTCCAACGTGCTAGTAGTAAATCTTCGGCTAATTCAATTGCGATACCAGCGCTTTCAAAGTCATCAGCAATTTGCTGCATCCTCTCAGTTATACCAGTAGGCTGATAATTAGGGGTATATTCACTGAAGACAATTTGCCCATAGTCTAGGTGGTGTATATGCCCTGCACCCACTTTGTTAGAACATAAAAAGCACAATCCACCGATAACAGTTACATTACCAACAATTTCAGCAACTTCCTCTTCTACACCAAGTCCATTCTGTAATACCAACACCACCCCATTATTTTTAACTACAGGTGGCAACATCTTTGGTAATAAATGGTTTTGCGTCGTCTTCAGTGCCACCACTACCACATCGCATTGTGGCATCTTTTCTACGTCGTTGTAGGCGTGGACTTCAGGAAGGGTAAAGTCACCGTCTTTGGATTTTACCACTAAACCAGCTTTTTTTACCTGTTCGTAATCACTCTTGAGCAAAAAGTGGACATCCAACCCAGCTTTTTGCAATCTAGCGCCATAGAATCCACCTAATGCTCCAGTTCCCAGAATGGCATACGTGCGATCGGACATTTCTTTTATAAGGGAATTTTCCTAGAAATATCATAAGGCGATGTTTGACAGGATTACGCCTCTAGGTGTAGTTTATTCACCGCCTGATTTTAAATTTATTTTGTTTCATAAAACTTAAAATAGGTTTATTATCCTTTAAAATTTTTTGCAGAGATTTAGGTAAGATATATGGCTGATATTGTTGATATTGCAGTTACGGCTGAGTCGTTTAAAACACTGGTGGCGGCTGTACAAGCTGCTGGTTTGGTAGAAACATTAAAAAGTCCTGGCCCTTTCACTGTCTTTGCACCAAATGACGATGCTTTTGCCAAGTTACCAGAGGGAACTATCCAAACTCTGTTACAAAATATTCCCCAGCTAACGCGGATTTTAAAGTATCATGTCGTTCCAGGAAAGCTGCTACAGGCTGATTTGGCACAACTCGGTACGGTTAATTCTGTGGAAGGTTCACCGATTAAAATTGATTCTTCTGATGGTTTTGAAGTTAAAAATGCCACAGTTTTAGCAGCAGATATCGAAGCTGATAATGGTGTGGTACACGTTATCGATACGGTAATTTTACCGGGTTAATTTAGCTAGGGTGGGTGTTTTCCACCCTACTTATCTAAAATCTTTATAATTAACTAACTATTGGTAGTATCAAAAGGAAACTCAATAGTTTAAATTATGTTATATTTGCAATGTGATTACTCACTCATACCTTAATATATATTTCGTTATTTTAAATACAATAAACCAAATTATTAAAAAGTTAACATCTATCCCAAGAAAATTAATGCTCGATTTTAACACCTTAGCTGAGTTCTCTCGTGGCAACTGCATAAGTATTTGTGCATTTCTCGTACCAGCGAACTTGCTTGTCACAATTTTAACGATGAGCCTGGTAGCTTTACGCCGCCCATCGCATCAAGTATGGCAATCTGCTGGAATCGCTAGCTTTTTCGCTTCTGTAATGATCCTGCACGTATATACTTGGTTCCAGATTGGCGTGGTGATGGCTCCTACTTATATCTTGCTATGGCTAGCAATCACCTGTTTAGTGACTAATTTGGCAGCAATTCTTTTTCAAAGACGCTACAGTAATAGTCCTAGTCTTTCCAACTGAAGTCTATAGGTGATATTTTAGACCTCTCCATTCATGCTCAAGGATGGCATATAGCCAAGAGTCTCGCCATTCTCCCTTAATCCGATGGTGTTCTCGTAAATATCCTTCCTGCTGCATTCCGATTTTTTGCAAAACTCTTGCTGAGGCAATGTTTTCTGGGTGACAAGTAGCAAAGATGCGATGTAAGTCTAACTCCTGAAAACCAAATGATACAACTGCATTTACAGCTTCAGTTGCATATCCTTGTCCCCAAAATTCCTTAGTAAAAGAGTATCCAATAGAGCCTATTTTGTTGTCAGTATCCTGAACCGATATACGACAGATACCAATTAATTGCTTTTGGGGTTTTAAAGTTACTGCCAAAGCAAAATGCTGACGGGGTTCTTTACTTTGCAATGAAATCTCTCTTTGCAAAAAGTTTTTGGTATCTTCTTCGCTATTTGGGCCAAAGGTTAAATAACGCACAACTTTAGGATCGCTAGCATATTGATGAACCGCTAGCCAATCTGATTTTACAAAGTCTCGCAATATGAGACGTTGGGTTTCTAGTGGTAGATTCATTTGGGAAATTCTGCACGTAGCTGACTGACTACCCGATCTAGTCCTACAGAATGGGCGGCTTTGAATAATAAACGATCGCCTGTTTGCACAAACGTCTTCAACCTAGCCACTAACTCGGCATGAGTTGCAAAACACTCCGATGGCACACCTTCGGCACTAAGAGCGATCGCTTCGGCATCTTGTCCATCTACCAAAACTAACAAACCGTCTAAATTCAACTTTCGCACAGTTTCTCCCACTCGCTGGTGCAACTGCTGCGATCGCTCTCCCAATTCTTTCATTGCACCCAATACCGCAATCTTCCGCTTTCCGGGTGTATCTGCCAATAACTGCAATGCTGCAATCATAGCTTCTGGTGCAGCATTATAAGTTTCATCTAAGATTACCACATCATTGGGTAAGTTAAATCGCTGCGATCGTCCTGTCGGCATATCTACGATTACACCTGCTTTGAAGCTTGCCCAATCAATCCCTAAAACCTTTGCCACCGCTAAAGCTGCCAAGAAATTAATGGCATTATGACGACCAGGTAAAGGTAGAGGTAGTTTGATTCCGGCAACTTCCACCTGGTCGTTATCAATTAACTGCCCTTGAATATCCCCACCAGAAAAGCCGTAAGTTAGAACTTCTCCGTGCCAAACTTTCGCTGCTGTGGCCATTAATAAAGGATTATCGTGGTTGAGAATTGCCACACCATCAGCAGACATTTCGGCTAATAACTCACATTTTGCCTCAGCGATCGCTTCTTCGGAACCCAGTAACTCAATATGTGCCGTCCCCACATTGGTAATCACTCCAATTGTTGGACGTGCTATTTGCGTCAGTTCGGCAATTTGTCCTCTACCCCGCATTGCCATTTCAATCACGGCATAATCATTTTCTGCGCCAAGTTCTAGGAGAGTTTTCGGGACACCAATTTCGTTGTTGTAATTTCCATAAGTTTTGTGAACTCGTCCCTTTGTTCCTAAAACTGCGGCGATCAATTCTTTGGTTGTAGTTTTACCCACCGAACCAGTTACACCAATTACAGGAATGTTAAAGCGATCGCGCCACCATCTACCAAGTTTTTGATATGCCTTGAGGGTGTCTTTTACCTGTAGTACAGGAAATCCCGGATTTTCGTATTCAAAATCTACGATCGCAGCTATTGCACCCTTTGCGATCGCAGTTGGCACAAATTCATGTCCATCAAACTTATCGCCTCGGAAAGCGACAAATACTTCACCCGGCTTCAAGGTACGGCTATCTGTTTGGATACCGCTAGTTACTTGTGTTAAAGCAGTTTCAGATAAGTTTACAGAATCAGCCAAAATAACTTCAACCAGTTGGGTTAGGGAGGCAGAACAACGCATAAAGAATTTACAATTTAAAGTTCAAAATCATAAAATCGAATTATGACATAATAATTGTTTAGATGAGATAATTTATACGCTCAATCTAGAGAGTTTGCAATGCAACATCTCTAAACGATTAGTAAAAAATAGTGGCAAAGAAGCTTAACTTCCCTGCCACACTTTGTTTATAAGCTACTTATACAATTTAATCAGCTAAAAACAATGGGCTTAACAAGTTATGTTGTATTACCCTAAGCGTGATTTTTAATCAAGATTACTTGTATAATTTGTATTGCTATCTCATGAGAAACCCCTAAAGCTTGATATAAATCTTTTAAGAAGTTTTTTTCTTCTTCAGGTATAATACCTTCAGCTAGGACTAAATCGGTGGCTACCGCAAAGGCTGCTTCCCGTAAGTCTTGAGATAGAGAATCTTTGGCTGCATTAAACAAAGCATTAAAGCCATCGCCCTGAAGAATGCCCAAGATTTTTTCAAACAGTCTGTTCATCATTTCATTGGGATAACTTTTAAAAAGTTTCAGCCGAGACAGCACAGAAATGATAGAATTTGCTTGCTCAAGAGAAAGATAGCCGTCTGAAGCCGTTGCCGTCAATATAATGACAGCAAAAGCTTCGGCTGGATTGAGTGCTGCTTGGGTTTGGCTTTCTGTACCCAATACAGCGTCGAATAGACCCATTGTAGTAGCTCCTTGGTTAGAGTCCCAATAGCCTTACTGTTACCTGTATATTTGGTAGATTTCCAGGTAAGACTATAACGCTATAAGACTTTCATACATTAGTGTTCCCAGGATTTATTCACGGCGAACACTTATGCCCAATGGTTTTTGGCAGGAACTACGTTGCCATCTATAAACTTAGCGTTCTCCTGTCTTTTCTATTGTCTCAATGACCGCCAAACCTATACCAGAAGCTGCAATTAACAGTACTACTGATATCAAATAGGCATTGGTCAACATTCTTAGAGCTTCATCGAAAAAAATATAGGTGGTCATTGCTTCACCTTTTGAACTTTGTGCTGCTTGTGCTTTTTATTTCTCCACACCCCGATAGGTGAATTTCGCTGAGAAACTGCTAGCAATTGCATCTTAACAAAACTTTAGCTCTTTCATAACCCCGCTGAAAATTTTTCTTTCTGAAGATTGTATGAAGTTTTGAAAAAAGGCGTTGGGAGTTAGGAGTTAGGAGTTAGGAGTAGAGACGCGAAAAATCTTTGTCTGTACAAGAGTTAGGAGTTTTGTTTATCTCCTTGTCTCCCTCATCTCCCTCATCTCCCTCACTCAGCACTCCTAAAGGGCATTGGGCTGAATGGCACTAAGTTAAGATACAGCCCTTGCCCTGACTGGTTCCCAGCCTGGAGGCTGGGAACCCATTCTGGGAGGCTCCGCCTCCTCTTTCTTGACTAGAGGCGGAGCCTCTCGGAATACGTTCCCAGCCTGGAGGCTGGGAACGAGGCTACACAGGCTTTTGGGCTTTTCTTAGTGCCATTCGGCATTGGGCTGCTGTCTGGGACATTAGGGAACCTGGCGATCGCTCTTGATCAGGTAGATCGGGAAACTCTTTTTAG
>NZ_JABXKI010000197.1:0-4667 GCF_017115095.1 Nostoc sp. NMS4
TTAATTCTCAGTCTCGCCCTTCTTTGCTTCCACAATTTTAGACCTGAATCCTTACGATAAAACAGCATTTGGGAACAAAATAATACTCGTTTCCGTTATGTAGCAGTCCTAAATCATTTGTGAAAAATTAGATCCCCGACTTCTGGAAGAAGTCGGGGATCTGGACACCGCACATTTTCACAAATCAAAGTTTCGTCTCTAATTTTAGTAACGCATATTAGCATTCTGAACGGCGATGTCTACAATGGTAATAGAGCGGGTGGTGAGCGGAGTCGAACCAATGTCCAAGTGCGGGCTATACCCACGCGATCGCAACATAATAAGTATTTATATCTTCAGAATCTGCCTATAGACAGGTTCAAAAACAGTCAGAAACAAACTCAGTGAATCCTCGTCATTACATACATGACATACACAAAGGATAACCCTCTTATGACTCGCCTAAATCAATGGAAATCTGGAACTGCTGCACTTATGGCAATGGCGGTTACTACAAGCGTCATTAGCCCCCTATTTAGCTTGGCTCCTGCTAATGCTCAATATAGAATTGGGCAAGACAGAAGTGGACAATACGGAAACGGAAACGCTACTATTCCTTCTGGAGTTACTTTTCCTGTCAGCTACGATAAAGAGACAATTACTATTGCTCCTGGGGAAAGTAAATCTCTAACTTTGAGAATAGCGAACGACATTATCGATAGGAATAGAAATGTCTTAATTCCTGCTGGTACTAAAGTAAATGGACGGCTAGAATCTGTTGACTTAGATAATTATTCAAGAAATACAGATGATAACCAAGGAAAAGGCGTAAGGTTTGTAGCTCAAGAATTAGAATTTTCTAATGGTCAGCGTCAGTCAATTAATGCAACTTCTCGGACATACACCACAACTCAAAGAGTTAAACAGGGACCTAGCACAAATCAGGTTTTAACTGACGCAGCTATTGGTGGGGGTGCTGGTCTTTTAGGTTCACTAATTACTGGGAACAACAAAATTGACGATTTAAAACCTGTTATCGGTGCAGCTGCGGGTGCGGGTGCTAGCGTGCTGTTGCGGAAAAAAGAAAGAAATGCCTTTGTCCTCAGACCTGAACAGGATTTAAAAATCACACTCAATTCTAACTTGAATTTAGTACCACAATCCCGCTACTAAATTTAACTTAATTCAAGTTGTGAATTTAATCATCCCTGATCTGCGATCGCCACTTTAACTATAGTGTGCGATCGCCTTTGTTTTTAAGCCTAAAAAATTCTATTTAACAGAAACCATTCTACCTTCATATCGTCTTAATCAGTATCAATATTTATGGAAACATTTATTTAATTGCGCTATGGCAATCCTAAATGAGTCGTGAAAATCTCAGAGGATGTTTGAAAAGTATTGGGCGAATATAATTCGCTACTACACAAAACTTAGTCCACCTCCGTGGACTAATAAAAAATAAATAGTTTTTAACCTGCGTAGGCAGGTTTTGTTTGTGTAGCCGCGACTTCTAGTCGCCAGGGCTAGTAACTTTTCAAACAACCTCTCAGATTCCTCTCTCTGCGTTCTCTGCGCCTCTGCGGTTAATTTATGTTTACAAATGATTCAGGATTGCTATATTAGCTGTCTTATATTCTGTATCTAAAAGAGTATTCAAATTTACGGAATATCCTGATACTTTTATTAAGTAGTGACGTTCAAGGGGACTTTTCTTGTGGTAACTCAAGGTTTCGGCTTAAGCACATATCTTGCAATTCCCATAGTCTTAAGTCTTTTGGCTCAGGGAGAAAGTATAAAAGCATCTTTAGTTGAAAACGTCCGTCAAGTATCCACTAACAAGGAAATTAGTTTATCCAGCCGCAAAGAGTTAATCAGCGCGAATTCAACACCGAAAACATACTATGTTAGTGGTAATGGAAACGACAAAAATAGCGGACTCTCTACTTCATCCGCCTTTAGGACAATTCAAAAGGCAGCAAATCTTACCAATCCTGGCGATACGGTATTGATTATGAACGGAGTATACACAAATGCACCCAAAGATGGGAGTGTGGTAAATATTAAACGTTCTGGAACTGCAAATGCATGGATTAGGTATAAAGCATATCCTGGGCATTTCCCAAAAATTCAGCACAATACATGGAATGGTATTTTGATTTCAAATGAAGCTTCATATATCGAGATCAATGGGCTAGAGGTTATCGGAAATAATGCCAATATAACCCTTGATTATGCGATGAGTCAGAAGACTAACAAAGTCAATCCGCTAACGAATGGAAACTGTATCAACGTTGACGGAAGAACGAATGGTCATGTTCATCACATCCGTATTCTGAACAACAAAGTGCATGACTGTGGAGGAGCAGGTATTTCAGCGATTCAATCGGACTACGTGACAGTAGATAATAACGTAGTATTTAATAATGCCTGGTATGGTATTTATGGTTCTAGTGGTATTTCAATGTTGAGTAATTGGAATTCTGACAATAACCGGGGATACAAGATGTTAGTTACTAACAACAAGAGTTACAACAATCGGATGTACATCCCTTGGATTGCAGTCGGACAAATCACAGACGGTAATGGCATTATTATAGATAGCACCAGAAATCAAGACAACTCAAAATTGGGTGCATATAAAGGGCGTACTTTAGTTAAAAATAATCTGACGTATGAGAATGGTGGGTCAGGGATTCATGCATTTTTCAGCGATCATGTTGATATTGTAAATAACACAGCTATTTTAAATAATCAGAGTCCCGAACTTAAAGGTGGGCAAATATTTGCTCATACGTCATCTGATGTCAGAATTCTCAGGAACATTCTCTATGCTTTTCCGGGGAAGGATATTAACAATAACACTAAAAACCAAAACGTTGTTTATGATTATAATATTTATCTAAATGCTTCTAAGATAAGTGTTAAAGGACCTCACGACATTGTTGCAGACTCAGAGTTTTTAAGTAAGCATCCCACTATTGAAAAAATATCTGAGGATTGGAAATCACAGCCAGATAAACAAAATCCGCCAACGCGGACTTCTATAGATGCTAAGTCGGTAAGTTTTGTTTGCGATCCAGTGAATTATCCTTTGCAAGAAGGTAAACTTATCAAAGTGGGATGCTCGCCGCTATCTTCATCTGAAACTGCTTTTTCTGATGTTTCATCTAACTATTGGGCGGCACAATTTATTCAACAATTGTCACAGCAAGGTATAATTGCTGGATTTCCTGATGGTAGCTTCCGCCCTGAAGAACCGGTGACACGCGCTCAATTTGCCGCGATGATCGATAAAGCTTTCCAAAAAGCCCAGCAACGACAAGCAATCAATTTTACTGATGTGCCTAGTAACTATTGGGCATCTAGTGCGATTCGGCAAGCTTATACCATTGATTTCTTAGCTGGTTATCCTGGTAATCGCTTTCAGCCTAACCAAGCTATTCCCCGCGAGCAGGTTTTGGTTGCTCTCGCTAACGGTTTGAAATATAGTCCTAGTGGCAATGCCGAAAACACTCTGCAATACTTCAACGATGCCTCTAACATCGCTAGCTATGCCCGTAGCCCGATCGCAGCAGCAACCGAAAAGCAAATTGTGGTTAACTATCCAAATGTGAAGTTACTGAATCCAACCGCAACCGCCACTCGCGCTCAAGTAGCAGCTTTTATCTACCAAGCACTAGTTAGTTCTAATCAAGCCTCAGCAATTAACTCGCCTTATGTTGTGTTAAAACTTAGCAATTAACTCGCCGTATACAGTGGTTGTCGGGTCTATTACTTCAACATCTGTATCAGTCACAATTAGAATCTTTTGACTTAAATAGTTTAGTTATTCAATAAGCGATCGCACTTTAACTAGAGTCTGCGATCGCTTTCGTTTTTAACCATAAAATTTTCTATTTCACTGTAACTATTATATCTCTGTATCGTCTCACTCACTATCTATATTTTTGAAAATTTGCTAATAGGGAAGAGTGTGATGACATTATTTTTATTAGCTAGTTCCCTTGGAATAGATATTTAATTATGACTGTATGACTAAAGTAATGGTTTTTACAAAAAGCAGAAAAATTAGGAACCTTACACTTTAGTAAATGTCTAACTATTTAACAGTAAAAAAAATAATTGTATCGGAGTAAAAAAAGAATGTTTAACTTAAATCGTTGGCAATCTAGAACAGCTGCACTCATGGCTTTGAGCGTCACAGTCGTTACTGTAGCCCCTTTCATGACAGCTTCACCATCTTTAGCTCAAACGACTTTTTCTGATGTTTCATCTAACTATTGGGCAGCACAATTTATTCAACAATTGTCACAGCGAGGTGTAATTGCCGGATTTCCTGATGGTAGCTTCCACCCTGAAGAAGCGGTGACACGCGCTCAATTTGCCGCGATGGTCAACAAAGCTTTCCAAAAAGCCCAACAACGGCCAGCAATCAATTTTGCTGATGTACCCAGCAACTATTGGGCATCCAGTGCGATTGTGCAAGCTTATAGCATTGGTTTCTTATCTGGTTATCCTGGTAATCGATTTGAACCTAATCAAGCTATTCCCCGCGAGCAGGTTTTGGTTGCCCTCGCTAACGGTTTGGCATATAGTCCTAGCGGCAATACCGAAAGCACTCTGCAATACTTCAACGATGCCTCTAACATCGCTAGCTATGCCCGTAGCCCGATCGCAGCAGCAAC
>NZ_JABXKI010000197.1:4767-21634 GCF_017115095.1 Nostoc sp. NMS4
TCAACGATGCCTCTAACATCGCTAGCTATGCCCGTAGCCCGATCGCAGCAGCAACTGAAAAGCAGATTGTGGTTAACTATCCAAATGTGAAATTCCTGAATCCAACTGCAACCGCCACTCGCGCCCAGGTAGCAGCTTTTATCTACCAAGCATTAGTTAGTTCTAATCAAGTTTCAGCAATTAACTCGCCTTATGTTGTGGCTGTCGGATCTACTACCCCAACACCTGCATCAGTGACAATTGCCCAAGGGACTGCAATTCCTGTGAAGTATGACAAGGCAGAAAAAATTCTAGTTACAAAGGATGAAACATCACCCTTGACATTGACAGTATCCCAAAATGTGGTAACGCAAGATGGATCTGTAGTGATTCCTGCTGGTAGCCAAGTTATTGGTCAACTAAAACCTGCTACAGGTGGTTCTCAATTTGTTGCTGAGAAACTGGTTTTGACCAATGGTCAAGAATATCAGCTTAATGCTACTTCTGAAGTGATTACCAAAACTGAAACCGTCAAGAAGGGTACTAGTCTGAGTTCAATTATCAAGGATACTGTATTAGGCGCAGGTGCGGCAACTGCGGTATCTGCTGTCACAGGCGATCGCGCCATTGCCACAGAAGAAGTCTTGGGTGGTGCTGGTGTCGGTGCGTTGGTTGGTCTGTTCTTCGGTAAAAAGAGTGTTGACTTAATCGCCATTGACCCAAATACCGATTTACAAATGACAATTAATCAAAACTTGTTGGTTTCACTCAGATAGTCATTAGTCATTGGTCATTGGTATTTACAAAGGACAAATGACTAATTTTGAACTTCCGGCAACCAAATAATAAAAGTAGTTCCCGGCGCATCGGGTGACGTTAATTTAGAGTTGATTGCAGGGCTGAAAACTTCGATTTCACCCTGCATTTGCTCTATTAATTGTTTAGCGATCGCTAATCCTAAACCTGTACCGGGGATTTCTGTTTGCGCTTTTACACCCCGATAATGCCGTTCTCCAAGATGTTCTAAATCTTCGGGTGGAATGCCTGGTCCGTTATCACTAATAACTATTCCCTGAAAATTAGCTTTTTCTTGCCCCGCCTGAATCACAATTTTGCCACCAGTCGGAGTATATTTCAAAGCATTATCAATAATATTAGTCAATACCTCTCGTAATGCTTTGACGTTGGCACGTACTAGGGATGAATTCTGTTGAATTTCAGTTATTAGTTTTAGCTTTCGCTCTTGGGCGATCGCTTCGGCTGATATTAATAATGGTTCTAATATATCTGTTAACGAGCAGTCAACCGCTTTATCTCCCGTTCCCGGCAATAATAACAACGGTTTAGCGGATTTTTGGATAGTTGCTTCTACAAATACTTCATCTTCCGCTAGATGTAGTGGTGCTAAATCTGCCTCTGTCAAGTCAATTACTTGCTCAAATTGTTGCAGTAATTCTTGGAGGCGATCGCTTTCTCGGACAATACTACTTGCCACATCTCGGTTAGCGTCTGCTGGTCGTAGTCGCTTCAATAGCAGTTTACCAAAAGTCCGCAACGCCGTTAATGGGTTACGAAACTGATGCAACAGATTATCCAGCAAATCTCGCTGTTTTTCTTGGAGAATTTGTTGCTCGCGCAGCTGTTGCTCAAACCAGGCTCGTCGCTGATCTAAAATACAAGCGATCGCTAATGTTTGCGCTATCCGTTGAATCTGACTTTGCTCGTGTTCGTTCCATGCCCGATCTTTCCTGCGTGTCACCAGTAACCCCATCATCACACCTTCATAAATCAGAGGTAAAACAATTTGGTTCCCACTAAGTAGGTATTCCTCTTTAAAATCGGGTTGAGAGGCATCTGGTTTCTCAGACTCCTGTGACGAAGTTGGAGATTCTAAACCTGCTGTCAATAACCTTCCCTGATGATTGGGTAATATAAACGCATTTCCTACTTGAAGTTGCTTGTATGCCGTCGCTTCAATAGTTTCCTCTCCTGGCGGCAATAGTGCTGTTTCTGGATAAATCACCACAGGAATCAGTTTGGCATCACCCGAAGGAGTATCTACCAATTCTTGTGTTAGGTACACAATACTTAAAGTTGCTCCCAGCCCTTGGGTTAGTAGCGCTATTTGCTCTCGACACAAAGCAAGAAAATCGGAACTGGCAGACATTAACATTTTTTAGCTTTTGCTCAAGATTATAGATTTTGAGGCATGATGTAAGAGAGGATACTTAATTTTTACCTCACTCTTTTAATAAAGCTTAACTAAAATTTTCTTAGAGATGGTTTCTACTAAGGGATTATATTCTTAGTTGATTTTTTTTCTCTATGTTTCAAATATATTAACTTTCTTATATTAAAGGGTTAAAAACTATTGATATTCTGAACTAGAACCTATATAATGACGACGGATTTTGTAGCTATCACTACAATCTATAGCTTGAAAGAGGAGGACAATAGATTGGCAAGGAGACGCAAAAGGAAGAGTCGTCGTCGTCAAGAAGGGCGGCGAATTTTGGAGCATGTGCCTCAATATAGTATCGAAAGTGGCGAAGAAAAGCCTGTGACAGCAGCGAGAAGATTCATTCAAGCTGAAGGTATTTTGCCACCGGCATTGCTACTTGTAAAGCGAAATGAACACACTACAGATCGTTATTTCTGGGCAGAAAAGGGACTGTTTGGTGCTCAATACGTAGAGGAAAACCATTTCTTGTTTCCTAGTTTGAGGGTGTTAGAACCTTCACCAGGTCAAGAACCTCTTGCTTTAGCTAGTCGGTAAACCATAGATGGTCATCTTGGGCATTGAATGTGGCTCCTGACTATTATTAACTGGCAAAATTGCTAAGTTTATGCAAAATTTAATTTTTTTTTAGTTTGTAGCTGATTTGCCAGTAGATCTAGTCCAGGTAGTTGGAAAGTTAACCTGTCTCAAACCATGCAAGATTGCATGGGTTGATACTACTTTGATGATGCAGAAGGAAGTGGGTATAGAGCCAAGCGCCTTTAAAAGGAAGAGTGAAGTTGCGCTCTTATGCCGCAGATGATTAAGTAAGCTCTGTCAATGAATTTAAGTTAATGAATTTAAATTTTTTTCCCCACGACTTGGGTGGTGGGGAAAAGTGACAAAGCAGCAGTCTTGATTTTCTCCTTCCTAATTTCCATTGCCTAGAGAGTAGGTTAGGTCAGAAGTCTGCATATCATAGTTAAGAGATGGTCGCAAAAATCAACAATTATTTCCCAGGCTTAAGCTGTAGATTCCTCTGTAACTCACTGAGTTCATCTCGATGGGCAACTACAGTTACCTTACTTGAGGAGGTTTGTTCGCTCTGAGTTGTTTCTACTTTGAGCGACACCTTCTCAAGTCTTCCAGATTTTTTCCAATAAAATAAACCACTTAAAGGCGACAGTATTACCATCGCCAGAACAAGCGTACTTAGGCTAGGAAAAAGCAGGGATACAACCAGAGATAGACAAACAATCCCAGTAGCAGCCAGTAAAGTTAGGAATATAGCTAAGAACCAGCTGGGGCGAACATTACCTTCAAAAGTTACCTGATTTTTTTCTCGGTCTACCGCCGTCACTCGGTAAGACCGCGATCGAAAATACTCTTTTAATTGAGACATTAAAAGAGCTTCGTCTCGATCGGATACTAGTTGGGCTATTTCTGTGCGGTCTTTAGTCGAGGCACGAATAAAGAAAAATAGTCCAACTGATAACAACAAGGTTAGCAGGAACGTAGATGGCAGAATAGCAGTATCCATAACTAATTGTTAGTGTTTGACTGGGAGGAGACTTATTCATTATCAATTATTCGTTATACCAATTTGAACAATGATTGCGACAAATGGAGCGCCAAAAAGCAATTATCAGGGACTCTTCCAAAATCCAAAATCCGAAGTCCAAAATCTAAAATCTAAAATGGTATTACTTTGTCCTCCTGTTGATGTAGTTTTGCCAAAGAAAAGCTAAATCCTGAGCTTGAACTTGCCATTCTGAAGAAACTTGGTACATCCGCCTGGGTCGTCCCCGTCCTTCGAGTTTCTTCCAATATCCAGTAATTGCCCTTTGGTCTTCCAGAAATTTGATTGCACTGTAAAGTACGGTATCTGAAAGCCGATAGACGGGATACTCAGTTTCTAATTGCTCGATCAACTCGGTTCCGTAGGATTCACCTTGTAATAAAACAGACAGTATGTAACAAACTGCTAGTTCCTGACAAAGGTAAGTTGGCGGAGGATTCTCAAAGAATTGATATATATCCTCAAGTTTCATGGTTAGTGAATGGCTAAAAAAATGCCTTAAGGTAAAGTCTACAATCCTTGTAGCCAGTATACAGTGCTACTACTACGTGAGTAATACATAATCAAGCTACTTAGACTAGATATCCATTGCGTAAACATCAAACAATTACCCACGTCTTTGAAGTTGTGGGGCGAGTTTGCGAGTTTTAGGGACACAAAATAATGTACCCCCACTCAAGCTCGATACGGTGTGGTGAGGAGCGAACAGACAGTGAGTAAGCCACTATCTTGGTGTTAACTAATGCCGAGCTGGTTAGAACTGCTTAAGCAATAAAATGCCATCGAAGAAATTTTACAGGTAAAATGCTATTTTGTCTGTAAAAATTAATAAACACTTTGTTTTACAGTGATTTTCCCAATGTAAATTCTAAAATCTTAAGCTAAGAGCTATATCTGGGATCAAGCTACTACGTCGGTAGACACACTTAAGCAGTAACTATTTCGGATTTCCTCGATCGCAGAATTTCTTGTCTTATTTGGCAAGTGTGATAGTAAATTTATCAAAGAAGGCGCTCTCGTCCTCGCGTCCCTTAATCAAGCACCCAGCACATTGGCGATCGCTATGTCACAAACTCCTGATGCCCCATCATCTTCCTCAACTCTTAGGGCAATTGCCCAAACTTTTCGCCTTACAGGTTGGATTAGCTTCTGGATTCAGCTAGTACTAGGCGTTGTTTCTAGCATAATTGTGCTATTGTTCGCCGTCTTTAATCAAAGAACTGGCAGTCCTAGTAATAATCCTGGGACTGGCTTTGGTGTATTTTTAGCAATTTGTGGACTGGTTGTTTTGGGTGGGGGGATTTATTTAGCTTACCGATACACTAGGATTAGCAAGCAATTGGAATCTTCCAATCCCACCAACCGCCCTCGTAAAAGCGAGACTGTGCAAGTCTTACGCTTAGGGGTGTGGGTGAATTTAGGAGGAGCGCTAGTGACTCTTTTGGGGGCGCAAGCGATCGTTGGAACACTGGTAGCAAGATCCATATCTCCGCAAGCGATAACTACCCAATTTTTTGACCCGACCCGGATTATTAGCGGTCTAGATATGCTTGTAGTACAGGCAAACACTAATACCGTCTCAGCCCACTTTGCAGGGCTTGTCGCGTCACTTTGGTTACTCAATCGCATTAACCGACCTTAGAAATGCGAGTTTTAAACAAAAGATCAGCCAAAAATCAATCCTTCTTTTGACTTATTTTATTGTGTATTCCCCTACTTTTCAGAAGTGTATGGCGAATAATTCAAATATGTTCTGAATTTTGAATTTTGAATTTTTATGTTTGCTTTTCTGCACATGGCAAGCCAAAATCAGTATATGCTGATGTGTTGGCAGGTAGATAATAGGCTAAAAACTGAGAAAAATCTGTGCTGGATATCAAGCAAATACGGGAAAATCCGCAATTAGTTCAAGAACGATTGAATAGTCGTAGTGGTAAATACGATATCGAACCGATATTACTGTTAGATCGGCAACAACGGGAAATTGAGGGGACGCGCAGTCAACTCCAAGCCCGTAGCAACGAAATTGGTAAAATTGTCGGGCAGAAGATTAAATCTGGGATCAATCCTCAAGACCCAGAAATTCAAGCTTTGCGGGATGAAGGTAACTCTGTAAAAGCGACGTTGAGTCAACTCGAACCCCAAGAAAAAGACCTCAAAGCTGAAATTGCTCAACTTGTATTGGCACTTCCGAACTTGCCAAGCGACTCTACACCCCTGGGAAAGAATGAGGAAGATAACGTAGAAGTGCGGCGTTGGGGTGATGAGTACATTCCCCAAAATCCGAATATTCTCCCTCACTGGGAAATTGGCGAAAAGCTGGGTATTCTCAATGTTGAACGAGCTGTGAAAGTTGCCCAAAGTCGTTTTGTGACATTGATGGGCGCTGGTGCGGCATTGGAGAGGGCATTAATTCAATTTATGCTGAGTCTCCATACTCAAGCTGGGTATGTGGAAGTTAGTCCGCCTCTGTTAGTTAATACCGAGTCTTTGACAGCGACTGGTCAGTTACCCAAGTTTGCGGAAGAAAGCTTTAAATGCGCGGATGATGACTTATGGCTGATTCCGACGGCGGAGGTTCCAGTTACAAATCTCTACCGGGGTGAAATTCTCGCGGCTGAAGATTTGCCTATTTACCACTGTGCTTTTACTCCCTGTTTTCGCCGCGAAGCTGGTAGTTATGGGCGCGATATGCGGGGATTAATTCGCCTGCATCAGTTTAACAAGGTGGAAATGGTGAAGTTTGTCGAACCCAGTACGTCTTTTGATGAACTGGAAAAATTGGTGGGGAATGCAGAAGCAATTTTACAGGCGTTGCAGTTGCCTTACCGAGTCGTAAATTTAAGTACTGGAGATTTGGGATTTGCCTCTACCAAAACTTATGATTTAGAGGTTTGGTTGCCCTCTTCTGGCAAATACCGCGAAATTTCTAGCTGTTCTAATACTATAGATTTCCAGGCGCGACGGGCTGATATTCGCTTCAAAGAGGCGGGAAAGAAAGGTACCCAGTTTGTACATACTCTGAATGGTTCGGGTTTGGCGGTGGGACGGACGATGGCAGCAATTTTGGAGAATTATCAGCAATCTGATGGAACGGTGAGGATACCAGAAGTGTTGCAACGTTATTTAGGGCGTGAAGTTTTGTAATTTGTAATTTGTCATTTGTCATTTGACCAATAGTAGAGAAGACGCGAAGTGCATTAGATGTAGGTTGGGTGGAGCGGAGCGCAACCCAACACATATCGGGATGTTGGGTTACGCAAAGCCTTCACCCAACCTACAATTTTTTTTGCAACTGTTTTGCCCAATGCCCCATGCCCCATGCCCAATGCCCAATGCCCAATTAGAATGGAGATAACCGTATCTTAATATCTTCACTAATTTAGTCTATGTCAGTTTTAGCAGCGATCGCAGTCTTGGCTGTTTTGATCTTGGTACACGAGTTGGGACATTTTGTTGCAGCCCGTTCTCAAGGTATTCTCGTTAACCGCTTTTCTTTGGGTTTTGGCCCAGTTCTTCTTAAGTACCAAGGTTCACAAACCGAATATGCTATCCGCGCCTTTCCCTTGGGCGGCTTTGTGGGCTTTCCCGATGATGACCCCGATAGCGATGTTCCACCCAATGACCCAAATCTACTGCGTAACCGTCCAGTTTTAGACCGAGCGATCGTTATCAGTGCTGGAGTGATCGCTAATTTAATATTTGCCTACTTGGTGTTGGTTCTGCAATTGGGTATTGTCGGCATTCCCAAGGAATTAACCTATCAAGCTGGTGTCATTGTACAGCCTGTTAATCAAGAATCTATTGCCTATCAAGCAGGAATTCGGGAAGGAGATATTATTCTGGCTGTTAACGGTCAAGAACTCCCAGCTTCTGATAAATCAACTCCTTTGCTGACAAAAGAAATTCAAACTCATCCCAATCAGCAAATCGAACTTAAAATTCTGCGTGAGAAACAACAACAAACCCTGAAATTAATACCAAAACTAGGAGCCGATGGGAAAGGTGTAGTTGGTGTGGCACTCAGTCCAAATGCTACAGCAATTTATCGCCGTCCTAATAGTCCTTTTGAAATTTTTGGCATTGCAGCTAATCGGTTTCAACAATTATTTGTGGGGACACTCAGTGGTTTTGGCCAGTTAATTACCAACTTTCAACAAACTGCTGGACAAGTTTCTGGGCCAGTTAATATTGTCAAAATAGGTGCAAAATTAGCTGAGGACAATAGTGCCAACTTGTTGTCTTTTGCGGCAATTATCAGCATTAACTTGGCTATTATCAACATTTTGCCTTTACCCGCTTTGGATGGCGGACAACTCGCTTTTCTGCTGATTGAAGGTTTGCGCGGTAAGCCTGTACCCGCCTGGATTCAAGAAGGTGTAATGCAAACCGGTTTGGTGTTACTCTTAGGTTTAGGACTTTTTCTGATCGTCAAAGAAACTACCCAATTAACTAGCCAATTGGAGTGGGTACAAAAATTATTCCAGTGACCATTACCCGCAAATCGTTATCTAAAAAGCAGCGATCGCTAGAAATTTTAACTCGTCTGAAGCGTCTTTATCCAGATGCTACTTGCTCTTTGAACTACTCAACACCAGTACAATTGTTGGTGGCAACCATTCTCTCGGCTCAGTGTACTGATGAGCGGGTAAATAAGGTAACACCAGCTTTATTTGGTAAATTTCCTGATGCTGAGAGTTTAGCGATCGCTGACTTGGTAGAATTAGAAAGTTTGGTACGTTCAACCGGATTTTATCGCAACAAAGCCAAGAACATTCAAGCCGCCTGTCGAATGATTGTGAGTGAGTTTAACTCTGTTGTTCCCAACCAAATGGAGCAATTATTAAAGCTTCCAGGGGTGGCGCGCAAAACTGCAAATGTAGTTTTAGCTCATGCTTATGGGATTAATGCTGGCGTGACAGTAGATACTCACGTCAAGCGCCTCAGTCAACGTTTGGGTTTAACTGAAGCAAAAGACCCCGTTCGGATTGAGCAAGATTTAATGGGTTTATTGCCTCAGCCTGATTGGGAAAATTGGTCAATTCGGCTGATTTATCACGGTCGTGCTATTTGTAAAGCCCGCTCTCCCGTCTGCGTTGCTTGTGAACTTGCCGATTTATGTCCTGCTGTAAATAAGCCAGTGGTTGTAGGATAAGCGACACAAGTAACCCCAGAATTGATAGAGAGACTGTAGAATGGAAAACGGTGTCTTAAAATAAGTTTAGAGAATATATGGCAAAAAAGAGCTTGATTGAGCGCGAGAAAAAGCGCACCAGGTTGATAGAAAAGTATGCTGACAAGCGCGAAGCTCTTTTAGAAGAGTTCAGAAGTGCAGCATCTCCTCTGGATAAACTGGAAATCCACCGGAAGATTCAACAGCTACCCCGGAATAGTGCGCCCACTCGCCACCGCAACCGTTGCTGGCTGACTGGCCGTTCTAGAGGTGTTTACCGCGATTTTGGATTGTCTCGGAACGTACTGCGAGAATGGGCGCATGAAGGTCTTTTGCCTGGAGTTGTTAAGTCTAGTTGGTAGTCAAGAGTCATTAGTCATTGGTAAATAACAAATGACAAAATATTATTGACCACAACATTTATCAATTCCCAGACTTTCTAAGAGTAGATCGCTGACGGCGTTAGCGATCGCAAACTCTCCATAGAAGCTATTGGAAAAGTCGTAGGATTGCATCTCTGTGACAATGGCAATTACCAGAGAGCCAAGGTCATTTTCTCCTTCCATCCGTTGACGCACAAAAATCTGTGCGGCTCGTTGGGCAATGTTTTGGTTTACGGCTTCGGGGATAAATTCTGTATCTAGCCACCGTTGTAAGCGTTCTCGTAACCATTCACCTTCGAGTAGGGGATTTTCAGGCGGTGGTAGGGTGATGGGTGGAATTGGTTGAGTCATTTTTTTTAACGCAAAGGGACGCGGAGGGAAACGCAGAGGAACGCTGAGGTTGATTGTTAGCATCAAGTTGCGTTTCTCTTGTGTTTTTTTATATTTATTTATGCAATATGATATCGCCGCTATTGTTGAGGGCTATGCACAAGGCTATTTTCTCATGGCTGATGATAGCGATCGCTTGAGTTGGTACGGAAGTCGCGATCGAACTTTTATTCCTTTGGATGAGCGGTTTCGCTATCCTAAGTCTTTGCAGCGCGTCATTAATCAAGAGCGGTTTTCTGTGGCGATTAATCGAGACTTTCACGCTGTCGTGGCTGGCTGTGCTGACAGAGAAACAACCTGGATTTCACCGGAATTAAAAAAGATTTATTCGCTACTTTACCAGAAGGGTTATGCTTATAGTTTTGAAACTTGGCAAGGGGACGAACTAGCTGGGGGAATTTTAGGGATTGTTATTGGTGGGGCTTTTATTGGCGAGTCGATGTTTTACCGCATCCCGGAAGGCTCAAAGGTGGCGATGGTAAAGTTGGTGGAAAGATTGCGTCAGAGGCAATTTGTGTTTTTTGATGCCCAAATGATGAATCCCCATTTGCAAAGATTTGGTGCTTATCGGGTTGGAGATAAAGAATATCAAATCCTACTTAAGCAAGCGTTGCAATGCGTTTGTAACTTAATATAAATAATGACGAAATTATTATATTAATATTGACATGGTATCTCAAATAGACGCACATTTACCTAATGGAGTTTTACAACGCTTGCAAAATGTGAAAGATTTTGTCGGCGGAAGTGTTAACTCTTTCAGCAACTCAGCACAACAAGCTGGGGAGTCTTTAAATACAACAACTAATAGAGCAATTGATACAGTTACGACAAGTTTAGAACAAACTTGGCAAACAGCCGAGCAGTTTAAGAGTACAACATCGGGAGCGGTAAAAGGTGCGTTGGCAAAGCCCACCGAAGGTATCGCATCTTCTGCAAGTGATTGGCTGACACAACACCCGATATTTTTTCGGCTGGTTCAAATACTAGGTTGGGGGGCTAATCACCCAATTATTAGTGTGGTAATTTTGCTGTTTGTACTTGCTCTATTTTGGAGCATCATCAAAGCAATTGTCCGCTTGATTGAAACAGCTAGTTGGTCAATACTCAAAGTTCCATTAAAATTACTTCAGGCTTTGATTCAAGTTAGTTTTCTATCTTTAACTAAAGTTGGCAGTTTTGCTGTTCAACGAATTAAAGCTACTAAAACAACCGATAATTTACCAGCTTTACTACCTGACAATTTTCAAGCAAGTAAGCAACAACGATTAGCAGAAATTTCTAGCCGTTTAGAAGCAATTCAGAAAGAACAACATGAACTTTTACAAGAAGCAGCAGATTTAATTGCTTCTGACAATGTTGATATAGAAATATCCAAAATTAAACAGCTAAAAAGTGCTGAATCACATCTTGGCTGAGTTCGCTTGTGGAACCGGAGGCGACAATACCACCTTTTTGCATAGCGTAATAATAATCAGCCTGACGGACAAAGTGTAAATGCTACTCTACCATTGAATATTCCCATAAAATTTAATATAGAAGCAAACAGTCGTGAAATTAGGTTTTGGGGGACAAAGGTTAGCACAACGAGAGTTGGCATGGAATCGAGACACAATTCGTAAAGGAATTAAAGAACTAACAAGTGGCATTACTTGTGTTGATAATTACTCCGGTAAAGGACGCAAGAAAGCAGAGGAACATCTGATTACTCTTTTAGAAGATATAAAAAATATAGTGGATCAAGAAAGCCAAACTGTCAACATTGGTACATTTGACCGAGGCGGTAGAAACAGAGTTAAAACCGAAACTTTTGACCATGATTTTCAACCAAAAACTACCGTAACTCCTTATGGTATATTCATGCCAAAGTTTGACGAATTGTTCTTATACTTTACAGAGTCAAAAGTCACAAGTGATTTTATAGTTGATGTTTTAGAGGACTTCTGGTTGGGAGAGAGACATCGTTTTTCTCAGGTTGAAACACTAGTTCTCAATCAAGATAATGGCGGCGAGAATAGTTCTCGCCGCACCCAGTTTATGAAGCGTATAGTAGAGTTTGCCCACAAGCACTCACTAAACATACGTTTAGCGTATTATCCTCCATACCATAGTAAATATAACCCCATAGAGAGAACATGGGCAGTATTGGAAAATCATTGGAATGGCAGCATTTTAGATGAAGTAGAAACGGCTTTCAACTTTGCTAAGACTATGAAATGGAAAGGTAAAAATCCAGTGGTTAAGCAAAGTTCTGTGATAACATCCGGTCTGTTGGATACTGGAGCAAGCGTGAATGTGCTTCCTTATTCAGTTTGAGATCAGCCCTAAATCCTTAGCCTCAGAGTAGTGGACGAAAACCTTTTGTGGGGCTCATTGTAAAGAGCGATCGCCTTGCAGAAAACCTCAAAAATAATGCGATCGCCTGTTATGCAAGAGTGAGTGCGATGTCTACGACGGGCTACGCCTACGTCTTACAGAAAATCTCAAAAATAAAGCGATCGCTGTTGTGGAAGAGAGAGTGCGTTAGCGTAGCTTACCGTAGGTATCGCTTTGCAGAAAACCTCAAAAATAATGCGATCGCCTGTTATGCAAGAGTGAGTGCGTTAGCGAAGCTCACCGTAGGTATCGCTCCGATAGAATAATAATTTATTAGGCTGTTGCAAATTCTGTAAATTTTCTCACATCTGGAGGCTGAAAAGCTAACACAATATCGCTGCTACTTACACCTAATTTCATTAATTCAGTCGCTATTCCTTCTTCTGTCCAGTCTTCTTCTATGAAAATTTTCTCATTTTTAATCCGAATATGAACATGAGTATACTTAAGTCTTTTGCTACCTTGCCAATCTACAGTTAACCAGAGAAAATGGTCGTGATTTTCATCAAACACTAAACAATTTTCAGTAATTGTATCAGGTGATTGACGAGATAAATTATCATATTCAGTTAGCACCTGTTTAATTAACTCTCGATATCCTATTAATTTATCCATAAAGTAATTTCCTCTCTTTCATTGTTAAAAACAATAAATTCAATTTGCTGAAGTTTAACCACTGCTTGAATAGATTTTCTTTGAAAGAAAGTATCAAATACTGTATCTCTGATTGCTAGATAAATTTTATAGTTTTTACTGGCTAGTTGTAAAATATCGCGGTAAAGAATATATCAACTGTGTGCTTCATTGAGTTCTTCTTGAACTTCTGGACGAAACACTAGGACATAATTCATTGCTGCCCTTTAATTGACGCTTTGATTTCCTCCCAAGTCAGCACATTATCTGGATTTGAATTATAGTCAGAAGTTCGACGATCAAGCTCTTGCTTTTGTGCATCGGTTAAATCAGGGTAAACTTGCTCCACCGCGATGGTATCCCAAATTGCCTGCACAATACGGATTCTATCTTCAACACTGAGAGTTGCGATTTCGTTCAAAGTAGCTGTGATATCCATGCTGATTAACTTGGAGTCAGGAAGTAACTGGTACACCTTAAATATAGCGGACAAGATTTTGCCCATCAAATCAAACGCTGCATCTGCTTTGATACCCAATAGAGCGATCGCTGATTGTATGATTGCATTGTAAGCGATCGCCTTGCAGAAATCCTCAAAAACAAAGCGATCGCCTGTATGCAAGAGTAAGCGAGATCGCCTTATATAAAACCTCAAAAATAAAGCGATCGCCTGTTATGGAAGAGAGGTGCGATCGCTTTACAGAAAACCTCAAAAATAAGGCGTAGACGCGTAGCGGCTTGTCGTTATACCTATGGTAAGCTACGCTAACACACCAATTTACAGCAAGCAGCAAATAAAATTTCACTAGATTTTGCAGTCTAGTGGATAATCTTGGGAACACTAAGAAAGCCCAATGAGTTAAACATAACTTTTATACCTACTGAGTTAGTGGCTGAAACTCTATTACCTCTTTCTATCCAAGAACGTAAAGAACTAATTTTGAATCATGCTTTATTAATTGATGTAACTCATATTGCAGATGAAGATTTGCATACAGCATACAAATATGGAAAAATTATCTCTTCAATAGCACCTGCTTATTTTCAATATCAAATTGCACAAGATAACCAGAATTCATCCATTCTAGAATTAGATATACAATCTGAGTTAATTAGGAGTAAAACTGAGAAATTCGCAGATAATTTTATTGAATGGCTAAAAGCGGATTTTCAAAAGAAAAGTGCAATACTTGAGCATCATCCTAACCCGCGAAATCTTTTTGAACTCTGTGGAGCAAAATTGCTAGTTACTAGCAACTCAGTGACAAGAAGCCTTAGCACAAAAATGGGAGTACTCTGGGAGGAAATAGCTAATATTAGTTCTTATGTAATTATACCTGAATTTGAATTTGGAATTAAAATAAAAGGAATAGACATTATTATACTAGCAGAAGAAACAATTAAGTTTGCACAATTGAAAACTCTAAAAGGGACGTTGACTGGTTCCCAAACGAATAGAGCTAAAAAATAATTAGGTATTTATGATAATCCATTATTTATATCTGCTTTTAATTTAGGGGATTGGACTTTTAACGACAATAAAATACCTCGTATAGCTGGCAAAAAATTTTGGGATGAAATTTATATAGATTATGACCTTGTTGAAAACCATGTAAGAAATATGTTGCAGAGAATTGATAATAATTTTGCTGAATTGGCTACAAGCTAAATACAAAATATATAATTCTAAATTCTATAGGGAAAAAAGCGAGAATTGTTCAGATACCTCTTTACCTTTCGGTTTATTTCCTTGAATAAAATTAAAAAGATAACTACCAATTTCCTTTGCAAGTAACATGGGAACTGCATTACCAATTTGTTTATATTTAGAACTTACCGAACCATAAAAAATCCAATCATCAGGAAAAGTTTGAATTTTTGCAGACTCGCGCACACTTAAAGAACGTAATTCTACAGGATGACACATATCTGTAGCTTTTTGGTGCGGACTTGTTGTTATTGTTGGCGAAGGTTTATCCCAAGATAATCTTCTATAAAAACCGACTTTTCCACCTCCAGAATTATAAGCACCTCCCATAGCCTCTTTTTTTAATTCTTCTGGTAAATGTCTCCAGTTTTGTCCGGCTTGTAATAATCTTAAAAATTTCAGACGACTTTCTGAATAATTCATAAACTCCGGTTCTGGATCAACTAAACCGGTTATTGCATCTCGTAAAGTCCGCCATTTAGGTAATCTTTTACCATCTTTGCAATATTTAGGTAAAGGAAATGTAGCAGCTTCACCATCTCTAGAACCAATAAATACTACACGTTCTCTATTTTGCGGAACGCCGTAATCTGCTGCTTCTAAAAGGTTATAAATGACGTTATAGCCTAGTTCCTCCATTTCTACTAATACCACCTTTAACGCAGCACCTGCTATTTCATCAGATTCTAAAGGGGGGTAATCTTTTCCCCGTTGGTTAATTGGCCTATGACGAAGAGGAGCAGAAAGCAAACCTCTTACATTTTCCATCAAGAAAAAACGGGGTTGAACTTCTTTAACAATGCGGATAAAGTCCATAAATAAACTACCGCGAGGGTCCATAACTGAACCTCTTTTCCCTGCGGTACTAAATGGCTGACAAGGTGGACCACCTGTTACTAAGTCTACTTCCCCAGGGCGTAACGCTCTACCTAAATCTAAAACTCTTCCCCCTTCCTCAAGTAATTCTTGGGAACTAACTTTTTCTATTTCTCTAGAAACAGCGCTTTCTTGAAGGAATGGTCTATTAAGAGCAATTGTTTTTGCAGCATCACGGTCTTTTTCTACTACACTTACTGTATTAAATCCTGCTTGTTCCATACCCAAATCTAAACCAAAAGCACCTGTAAATAAGGAAATAGAAATAGCTTTATCGTCTATCATGTTTGTCAGTTACAAGTAATTATTGTGATAAATTATAGTATAATTATACTAACTAATTTAATTTGATTCAAGATTAATTATGACTAAAAGTAAACAAATTCCCGCATTTGTTAAAAGCCAGGTATTACCAACAGTTATTTATTGTTGGACTTATGGAGGAAAAAGACCTGATTTAAATCCACCTCATTGATCTGTTGATATAGACTCTAATCCCTATCATATCTACTGTGAATATATGGATCAATTTCCTAGATCCCATCATGGTTTTACTTATGATGAACTAGAAGAATGGTTATCTCAAATTATGGCAAAATTATAATTACGTAAATGATTTATTCAAGTGCTTAATATTCAGAAGCTTAAAATAGAGACAGTTTTTTATCTCCGTAAATTTCAATTATTAAAAAAATAATTCTTCACAATTTCTTCTAAACCAATGTCATAACTTGCTCATATTCTTCTTTATGGCTTTGCAAAGCATCCCAAAGATCAACTTTTTGCTGAAGATTGAGCCAAAGTCTTGGCACATTTCCTAAAGCTTTACCAAGACGTATTGCTATATCTACTGTAATTGAGCTTTGACCATTAATAACTTCCTGAATTGTTTGATTAGATACTCCTAAAATTTCTGCAAAATTTGCGGTATTAATATCTAAATCATCTAAAATATCTGCAATTACTTCGCCAGGATGTATTGGTCTTACTAATCTATCATCAGTAATATCTTGCCAATTATCCATAATTAATACTTCTTACTTAATAATTGGGTTAACCTTATTTAGCATTATCTAGCCGATCAATATCATATTAACATAGGAGTTAATGATAATCTTCAAGGTACTACTGCGTCTAAATTTATCATGACTTTTGTGTTTTGTTATTCAGTTACCAAATCGCCTCAAGGCTTATTTTAAACCCCTGTAAAATATCTTCCCCTGACAAGGTAACAGGCGATTCCAACACCTCAACCTCTTGTCCTTGTCGATAAATCTCCACTTGCCGCGATTTCCGATTAATTAACCAACCCAAACGCACACCATTATCTATGTATTCCCTCATCTTTTCCTGAGCAACTTTCAAACTATCACTTGGCGAAAGTAACTCAATTACAAAATCAGGACAAATGGGTGGAAACTTTTGTTTTTCTTCTTCAGTTAAAGCATCCCATCGTTCTAACTTTATCCAAGAAGCATCAGGTGAACGATCTGCACTATTAGGTAATTTAAAACAAGTAGAAGAATCAAAAGCGATGCCAGTACCATCAGCA
>NZ_JABXKI010000105.1 GCF_017115095.1 Nostoc sp. NMS4
AATCTAGTTGAGAAGTCGCTCGTAAAAGTCGCGCCGCTTCTGTAGATGTTTCTACTCTGCGAGCGCGATTCGCCTCTTCTGCCTGTTGAGAAATATTTGCTAAATTTAAGTTGGAATATTGCAAATACTGATTCGTTTGTAATGTCTGACCAAATGTTTCAGCTATAATTTTTACTTGTTCCTGTTGAATTTGAGTAGTTTGCAATTGAGTGAGACCTAGCACTGCTGCTAATCCGGCAGAACCACTAGCTACAGCCGTTGTACTACCCGCAAGAGACCGGATCTTTTGCTGAATGTCATTGTCATCAGCAAATTTTGTAATATTTTTTAAAGATTCTTCAGTACTTTCTAACTTCGCTTTTGCCCGAATTTGTCCATTTGTACCAAGAACACCTACTGCTACTCCACGGGTAATTACACGGTTGAGTTCATTGCTAACTAAATTTCCCTGCACTGCTGAATTATTCTCAAAACGACTGGCTCTAGAGTTGGAATTAGAAGAGTAGAGAATCAAATTATCACGAACTTTTTGTCCCGCAATAACAGGATTAGGTATATTCAATTCTCCCTTGGAATTACTCAGAGCATTTTGACTCTGTACTTCTACAGGCTTTAAGTTGTCGCTCAGATTATATTGCAGGTAGTTTTGTAAATCTGTGGAATATGATTGAAAATCAGTCCAAACCTGACCTAATCCACCCGTCTGAATTTGTGCCATTACTGGTAGTATTGCTAGGGATAGCAAGGTAAAAGTAAAAATGGTAGTTTTTTGCATATATCTGTGCCTGAAAAGGTAGATTACATTATAGAGTGAGGTAGAAATTTAGGTTTTAAACTGTACCGATTTTGGATAAGAGAATTAGTTTTTCAGTTCGAGCAAGGCTGCGATGCCTTCTATCAAATCTAAAATCCCCAAACTGCAACCCAAGAAAAGATGCAGTTAATCTAAAATTCAAAATTGTTTGACTCACTGCTAACAGCTTAAATAACCAGATTAACTACTACGCAGATTCGCCACTAACTGACGTGCAAACGCAGAAATTGCTTCATATTTGTCACTGTGAAGTTGCATCATTTGGCTACGCGCAGTTTGTTCATAAGGGTTATTAGCAACTGCTGCCAATTGTTCGTAACCTGGATAGTAACGGCAGAATGTATAAATACCGTTATCATCTAATAACCATTGGCTATAAACGCCTTCTTTGCGGGGAAAAAAGCTTTCTGAGGCATTACGAGAAATAACTTGGCGGGGATATTTCAAGATGTCTGCAAAACTGTCAACTGCAACTGGCTGAATACGTCCAATCAATCGGGTTGTCAGGTTTTGCAATATTTTCGATGCAGCTTTAGATTTAGCTATAGTGTCAGGATCTTGTCCTGATAAGATAACTCTAATACCAGCTTTAGCACCGTTGGCACAAATTCTACCAACTAAGTCAGAAATTTGCTCAAACTCAAATAGAATTGGTGCTTCGTCGATAAAGAATATAGAAGCTGGACTACCTAATGCGCGTCGGAGTGCGGCTGAATAAGCACTCAAGGATAGTACGGCTGCATCTTCACTATCTGATAAGTTTCTGAGAGCAAAAACTAAAAGTTGTGCATCGGTAGGAAAGCTGGATGGTGCAGAAATGGCTTGTCCGACGCGGCTAGAAAGCCAAAACCGTAAGCGTAACTGAATTTGACTGAGAGCGTCTTCTACTCTGCCAGTTAAAGAACTTAGCTGCAAGTGTTCGGGTGAGCAGAAAAACAGAAAATCCTTTAAAGTTGGGGTTTTCTGCCAAGCAAGAGTACCAAATCCCCCCGCCATTGCTTGGCGATATCGCTCTTTGATACCCTCATCTTTAAAGAAGGCTTCTAAAGCTAAGTTGAGCAGCGATCGCACGGTTTGCGATAAAATTTGACTTTCGGTGGACGATCCTAAAACCATTGTCATTAACGCTGATTCCAGGAAGGCGGTATAATCGTTAAAGCGATCGCGCTGTTGTTCTGCTTCTAGCGATCGTAAATCTGGCTGTTCAAATAAGTTATTCGATTGTTTAGAAATATCAAAATAGGCTCCATTCCCCTCCATAAACTCTGTGTAGTCAGTGAAAGTTGATGTCCCATCAGGTTTCGGGAAATCTAACGCCACAACCGGAATTCCATGCGCCAAAGCCTGAGTTAAAATCCCTGATACCAACACCGATTTACCAGCACGAGTTGTCGCAAACAAAGCTAAATTTTTGTGCTGATTAAATAAATCTAAATGTATCGGTGTTCCGCCTTCTTCAGCAATCAACTCAAAGCCTTGTTTGTCACCTTTTTTGGTTAAAACTAGCGGCATTAATCCCGGAACTTCACTGGTTAAATATAGCTGGCGACGGTTGAAGGGTGTTGCTAATAAACCTTCCCAAACTATCGGTAGAGTTTGCAGCCAAATTTTCCAAGCATATTCAGTTTCCCTAATTACCCTGGCTGGACGTTGAAAACAGTTTTCAATATATCTTGTCGCCTCATCTAATTTTTCTACAGTGGGACGATGTACTAAAATTGCGACACTCGTATAAATCGGGACTGCACCTTCAAATAACTGTTCTTGTGCTGCTACCGATTTCTTCAACTTTAATTGAGCGTTGACATCAATAGTTTTACTTTTTTCTTGAGCCATAATCGTTGTCATGTTTGACTGCTTCAGCACTCGTTGGAGAGTAGTTTTTACCAATGCTGGATTTGCCGCAGTCAACTCACAAAAGATTTCTGTATCTACTACTGTTTCTCTGGCCAAGAGTTCCCATAAATAGCGCAGTTGAGCCGATTTACTTACCCAACCGCCAGGTTTTTCGAGAAATGACAGTGCGCCAATATAACGATTGTTAACATTAACCCAACGGCGATCGGCACAAGGTACACTAGATTCCATCAGCAAAGTTGTGCCGTGGATATTCTCTAGAAGCAATTTAGTACTAGCTAAATCAGAATTAACTTGTTCGTGCAGTCCTTGTTCATCTAAAGTCATTAACTGGGGAATATCTATTGGCTGCGTATCATTAAATCTTTTCCAGATGTCCCCCCAGAGTTCATCAGCAGTCAAAGGTTTGACATCCAATCCCATTTTGTTAGATAAGATTTGTTCCCAACGCAGAAAACCCTGGTTGTAAGCATTGGTAATCAGGGTTTCAATCCGTTGATTTTCGACTTCTGAGAGATCCCCTTTAAATTTCAACCACCACGATTCAGCTTTGACTAACAGCTTTTCTATCCAATCATCTGCATGTTGGGAGTTAGATTCAATGGTGTAAGTGACATAAATCCGCAAAAATTTGGGTTTACGAATTCCAGAAATAGTCAGTTCTTTAACCCTGGCTCTCTCCGCCATCAACAAATATTTGATATCTCGTGATGGCGAATTTCTGATTAATGTTGCTAATTCTTTTTGACGCTCTTTATCGGAACTAAAAGAACCCAAGTGCAGTGTCATTCTTTCACCGCTAGGAATATCTTTTAATCCGGCTTCAATATTATTAAAAAGTGTATCGATTTGTTCAGGTCTTAAGGTGGTATGAATTCCCTTACAATCAAAACCAAAAACAAAGCAAAATCGATCTTTTTGATTGCCTTTTGTCAAAAGGTAAGCGCCAATATCACGTCCATTCATGGCGACACGCAGCATTGTTGCCAAGTGCAACGCATCTTCAAATGGTGTTAATCTACTACTTTCACTTCCGGCGATGCCGACGCTTTGTTTTCCGATTTTTTGCTTCATGGTTTACTTCCAGTAAGCTTTGATAACGAGCAAAGCCTCTTGTCCAAGCGGGAACTCCAATAAATTTACTTAAAAAACTCCAACTCCTACCACCAGTTAAAATCCACCAAGTTCCGATTCCCCAACCGGTCATTAGTACTGTCCACAACCATTTTTGAAACTCTTCTTGAAAAAGACCCCCAAAAATTCCATTGATCATAAAATATGAGGCTAGGGCAATTACTGTCCAAGGAAGAATTTGATCGGCAGGAATTGGCCCTAATGAAGGTTGACTTCCCAAAACCTGATTGACTGGACGAAATTCTTGTTCCCGCTCTTGAGACATTTGAAATATCTAAATTATTTACTGCTATCGCCAATTACAAAGCGTGTGAGTACATCAGCAATAGTAACAGCAACAACCACTAATAGGGGAGTTCTGGCGATACTTTGCCAATCTTCATCTTTACGCACTGCATTAATCACACCAACTAGGGAGATGGCAATATAAAGTAAGTAAATTGCCCGTAACACATTAAATATCAAGCTTACCGGCGTGTCGCTAGCACCAGCATTGTTTGCTGTTAAGGTTTTTTTGAAAAACTTTTCAGCTTCCCCAAAAAACTGTGCTTGTGCGGGGGCTGCAAACCAGTCTAACCAATATAAACTCAGAACGATCGCTGCTGCTAAAATTTGTAATAATATTAGCGATCGCTTTGGTAAATTCACTTGCTGCCCAATTTGCTGGGTGATGACTGCAATTAAACTACCAACAAGTAAACAAAAGAGCAGGATAGGACTTTTTAGGCTGATAACACTAACGAATACAGCACAAGCAATCAAAAAAGGTACAGATTCAAGCAAAACAGTCAGACAGGATTTAAATGCCAGTCTGAACTTGTGAGATTCTTTCGCCGCACTACCAGTTAAAGCTTTGAAAAAGTTTCTCTCGTGAGAACTTTGTCTAAACATTTGCTAATTTTCCTATGGTGTACTATAATGACTATCCGTATCAAATTTTACAGCTATTATATCTAACATACTTTAACACTATCCATTATTAATCAAATTATAAACCTGTAGTAAAGTTCTATATTCTACATCAGTATTCTGAAGTTAAGTTAACATTATATTAAGATTTATCTAAAACTAAATTTCTCTGATTTGAGAAACTGGATTGCAAATATCGACTTTGAGAATTTTCTCAATCTTCTCATACAGATAGCCTCGATCAACCAACTTCAAAGCCTTGAATTTCCCGACTTCACAGGTATCTGAGCGAACTGCTATAAATGTTTCAGACTTATATGTACACCGTAGGTTTGCTCTTAGAGGATGTTTGAAAAGTATTAGGCGAATAGAATTCGCTACTACACAGAACTTAATCCACCTCCGTGGACTAAGAGAAAATCAAGGGTTTTCAACCCAGGATCGGTAGCTTTTGTTTGTGTAGCCGCGACTTCTAGTCGCCCGGTGAGTAGTAAATTAGACTGAAATTCAAATACCTGTTTTGAAAAGTTTAGATTGATTGTAGAAAAATGGTAGACGTTTAAATATACGTTTTACCATTTTCTACACGCCGATTAGATTTAGAACTAGATGACAAACTTAAACACAGTTCCTAAATTAGAAGTACCGCCAAAAGAGGCAGTACCATAAAATGCACCATTGGATAGCTGGATTAGCGTGGACTCTGGCGTGGCCCCATTAGTACCATTAAAACTAATTAAGCCGGTGATGCTTGCCCCAGTCAGCTGATAGATAACTCCTTTGTTATTTGCCCCACCAACAGAAGCTGTTCCATAAAAGTTACCATTGCTTGCTTTGATGAGTGCAGCTGTTGGGTTGGCCCCATTAGTGCCATTAAAACTGGCAACTAAAACTGGTGTACCGCCACCGATGGGAACCTTGAATATAGCCCCTTTATCGTTGACTCCACCTAGTTTAGTGGTGCCGTAGAGGAATCCACTAGATTCAATTAATGCAGACTGCGGATTTGCCCCATTAGTACCACTAAAGCTATATGAAGTCAGTATTCCTGCGGGAGTTAACTTGAACACAACTCCTTTATTACTTGTTCCACCAGCAGAAGTACTACCGTAATAGTTTCCATCGGTAGCCAGTTGCAATCTTGCTAATGGGGTTGCTCCATTAGTACCACTGAAACTTCTGATGCTGGTGAGTGCGCCGGTAGTGGGCGAAACCTTGAATATAGTTCCTTTATTATTGGTTCCACCTGTAGAGCTTGTCCCCCACAAATTACCATCACCGCCCGTAATCAGTCGCCCTGCTGGGTTAGCCCCATTAGCGCCTGTGAAATTCACAAAAGTTGTCAAGGTTGTAAAAGCTGTTTTTGCCAACTTAAACACTGTGCCGAGATTACTTGTACCCCCTGTAAAGGTTGCCCCATATAAATTACCATCGGCTGCTTGAAATAATCTAGCAACTGGATTAGTCCCTTTATTGGTTCCAGATGTTCCGGTGAAATTTATCAGTGTAGTCAGAGTAGTGAAACCAGCAGGAGTTAACTTGAATGCAGTTCCTTTACCAGAAGTACCACCAGCAGAAGTAGTTCCATAAAGATTACCATCAGTACCGTTACCCTTGAATACGCCAGATTTTGGCGTAGCTCCATTGATGCCGTTGAAATTTACGACAGTAGTTAATGTTGCAGCAAAGGCTTGTTGGAAAGGTAGTACTAATGAAGAAGCCAAAACAGTTAGGGAAGTTAAAATCAATACCTTATTTTTGCTCTGGCTTTGTTTGTACAGATTAATCTTGTTCATTGAATACCTCAAAAAAGTTTAGTGAAGTGGGATGTTTGAAGGACGAAACCCAAGACCCCAACATCTTGTATGTGTTGGGTTTTACTCCGTAACCTACGAGATATCACTACGACTCAAACTAAGTGTTGAGCGCATTTGTATCTAAGATTGGTATAAGTTCTTCGCTTAGGCGGTTAGTGAGAAAATGCCTTAAATGTTGCTATAGCCATATTTAAAAAGCACTCATAAAGCCTGTTTTACTTACACCACAAAAACCGTCCTAGCACTGAATCAATAACGTGAATGGCACGATTAATGATTTCGTTAAGTAGCATAAACCACTATTTATTTCTTTTGATGTCGTGAAAAACACAAAAAATCGGGAAAAATCCACGATTTTGACAGAATATAGTCACAAACTCTTGGGTCAAAATAATTCAGATAGTGTGTTTTTTGTCAAGCAATTAGTAAACTTTATTAAATACTGATTAAAACCTCTAAAAAACCTTAATAAGCCAAATTATCTATATAAATGAAAGGTAATGATTTTTATCTGTAGGAAGGAATAAAAATACTATAAAAAATACTTTTCAAACACCTCTAAATTCCCCAAATATATTTAGTTTTTTTAATCATTCCATAATGTAATCATGACTTAAGCTTTACCTTGACACTATACTGTTGATTTCGTTGGCAAAAATTAACAGCTATTACTTATAGCATTCCTAAAAGATTCGTGAAATTCTGACTTTCTTTACTTCGCTTGTAGCGGTAGTTTCTGTCAAACTGCTGTATATCTACATTAAAGAAAGGAATTTTCATAGTTTAGATGAAATTGCCATACCAAAAACAGTAATTTGGTAAAATTAAACATGGCTTTTGAAAGGGTATAAGAGACTAATAATGGGAATTGAAGCGTGATTCATAGTACCTACTAGCCACTACACTCTAACAAAGCTACTAAATGTTTATTTATCCCAAATTACGTTGAGAATGTAGAGTTTTTAATTAGCAAATAATAATGACCTTTTTATGCAAATTTTTATGCTGACAAAAGGTTATTCTTAATAGCAATTTTGACACTGTATTTGGATTTGATCCGGTGTCGAACCAAAAATTAATTTGAAGGAGCATGATATGGTTTTTTATTGCGATCGCCAATCGAATAAATTGGTAAGTTCAATTACTTTACTTGCCATAGCAACTGGTTTAGTAGTAGGTCAATCTGCTACTCATCAATCTCTAGCTCAGACCTCCACCACACCTCCCCCAGCTGGAGTAACCTCGATAAATGGTGCGGGTGCAAGCTCTATAACTACTTTGCTTATAGGTACTGGAACTACCTATCCTCTTGCGCCGAAAGACTCATGGTTTAACGCTTACGCTGTTGGAAATCCCCCATCTCTCAATAACAATGTACCCCCAGCCCTAACCGGATTCCCAAACGGAACTTATGGCCCTGTGAATTCGAGCATTACATTCAGATATGCTTCGGTTGGTAGCGGCACAGGTCTAACAGCTTTTTTCAATCAAACTGTACCACCAGTACCACCTAATACTGCGACTATTTTAGCCCCAGTATCTTTTGCTGCTACTGACGATCCCGTATCAGGAACAGAAAGAGTTGTTGGCAGTCCCAACAACGTTCCTACCCCCGCAGGTACTCCCCAAAACCCTGTTCCATACGTCCAAGTACCTGTGATCACCGTCGGAATCGCGTTAGCTTACAATCCTGCTGGTTTAAATATACCACCAGGCGGAATTAAGCTTTCACGAGCTACTTACCTTGGTATTCTTAACGGTACTATCACAAATTGGAATGCTCCCCAAATTAAAGCAGATAACGGCAATGTAGCAATTTCTTCAACCAGTAAGCCCATTGTTGTAGTACGTCGTAGTGATGATAGTGGTACTACTTTTGCTTTAAGCAGTCATCTCAAAGCGGCATTTGGTGCTGCATGGAATAGAGGAGTTGGTAAAAAAAGTATTGCTCAAACTGGTGGTATACCCAATCCACTACCAGCCGATACAGTTGTTTGGCCAGCTAGTTTCCAATTTGCTTCAGGAGGTGGAGGTGTAGCCACTAAGATTAAAGCTACTGCTGGTGCAATTGGTTATGTTGATAGTGCTGCGCGGTTAGCTAATAATCTGCAAGCTGCTGTCTTAAAGAACAAGGCAGGTACTTACAATGCTATCTCATCAACTTCAATTTCAAATGCTTTTGTCGGTGCGACTGACCAAGATACAAATGCTCGGCGGATTAAACTTGTAGTTACCGATCCAGCAGCTGCAAATGCTTATCCCATTGTTACCGCAACTTACGTGCTATTTTATGACAAATATGCAAACGTTAATGTAGCAAATGGTATTAAAGGATTCATCAACTGGGCTTTAGGAGTACCACCTGTTCCAGCATCAGGAACAGATTTGACAATCGACCCGAACAAAATAGCTATAGCTAGAGGATATGCTCCTCTTCCTGATGGGATTAAAAATCAGGCTCGAACTGTTGTCAATACTTATGTGAACACTGCTTTTAATCCAGCCCCATAATTGCCTGAATAGTGTTTTTGGTTTTAACTGATTCGGCAGAATTCCCCGTCCCTCTACAGGGCGGGGATGGATAGCCGGACGACGACGAAGCCAACTCCGACCGACATCAATCGTCAGATTGATTAGGGAGTGGGTTGGTTGATAGCGTAGCGTTAGCGAGTCCGCGTACTCTTTCAGAGAAGCAAGCTACGCTTTTAGCGTCTCGTAAGAGAGCGTCGAAGTCGTCAATCCTGGGGCTAGGCAACCTGTCGATCCAGTCTTCGACCAATTGCGTAACTGTTTTTTCTTTGCTTTGTGCATAAGCCTTCAGCTTGTCATTCCGTTTTTGGGAAAGCCTAATTCTGATGGATCTTTCTTTCATGATGTATCGCCATGATGGATACATCTATGTTATGATATAAATGATTGTTGACCCACCCAATCGACTCATAACACAACGGTCACAGTAGCAGTAATATGCTATGCCTTGAATAAGAGCGAGAGAATGGGGGAAAGACCTCGGTCACTGGTTCGCAAGGTTACGTCCTGCGGTAAAAATAAGCCATACAGGGGTGTACGAAAAAGTAATCAACTGCCTTTGGAAGCAGGGCGGCTGCGCGGGTTCTCCCTTGAGGAGATAAACGGTGAAAACCGAGAGACGTTGTGTAAGACCATCATCGGGTTTAGTCCCGAATTCTTAGCAATAAGAATACCTAACCTGGCAACGGCGAATGAGACGCGAAGCCCCATCCGTCTATACGGTGGGGTACTTCACATACCCTTGCCTTCTTTAGATTTATAAATATCTTGGTAAGGATATGACAATTATGCCCCAGGATTATATTTACAATTCTGGGGTTTTATTATTTAATGTGTAAAATAAATTACATATCAGATAATTTGCGATCGCAATTGCTTTTAGCCATTCCCCCATGCTAGCAAGTGAAGCGATCACAAGTTTTGGCATCAACTATGTTATCATATTATTTGTTGAGAAATATTTTCGGTCATGTGACTTGACTATCTATATAGACGCTTCCCGAATCTAAATCTCTACACCCTTTGATTCTAAAGGTGTCTGTATCTTAACTTCGTGCCATTCGTTAATAGAGCTAAGACTTTTAGAAATAAGAGTCTTGAGTATTCCCAAGATTGAAATTTTAGTTAGCTGAAATGTATTGTAATACCTGGCGTGACACTGATACACCTAACTGTCAAAAAAAATGTGCTAAGAAGAATTGACAAGTCTAGTGTGTCAAACACGCAGACAACATACGGATAATACTGGAACTTATGCCCACGGATATAATTACTCGTCCTGAGTCCCTCACAGAAGATTGCTTTTTTACTTACGCCCTTGGGACTGATTTGCATGATACTAATTCGACAGCTAAATATTTACGCCGAATTAGAAAAGAAGATAAACCATATATCGACATAGCTGTTTCTCCCAGGCCGGGCTATCGGTTTGAGGTTTGTCTTATCCCTGTTGAAGGGTTCGCTCAAGAAACAATATTGACAAAAGACGGGTTCGCCAAAGCTTTAGGGATTATTTGTGCTGTATCTAATAAAGCTAGAAAGCGATTCCCTTCAGGAAATGGACAAGAGATAGTCCGGTGTCAATTTAGTAACTTAGCTGATGCAGTCGCTGTAGCAAATAGACTGTCTGCATTACCCTCTGATATGTATGAAACTCTCGCCAAAGTACCAAATGCTTTGTAATATTATATATTGCATCGGCTGGAATATTTATTATTAAAACTGACACGGTGACATTTTAATGGTAAGTAGCTAGATGGACTTGAGATGAAAACCTCAAAGGGTCATATTTTGTCTGTTGAGAAAAGCCTTGTCATGCAAGACTTTTAACTTTAATGTACAATTTTGATGTTTTTGTACGCTAACCTGTAATTGAAAGTGAGTTTTTTTTATGCCTATAAGTCCTTTACGTGAAGAACCTCGTAACCAGCGAGCGCCTGTAATTCGTACAAGTAATGAGTTTATTCTTTTAGAATGGCTAAAGTCAACAGGTCGTCTAATTGAGCGCGAACATCAAGAATCTGAGTATCTAACTGAAGTAGAAGAAATTTCTGAAATGATAGACCTTGATGATATCCCTTACGATCATGACGATGATGATGGGGAGATGGATTTGGAAGCGTAATTCGTAATTCGTAATTCGGAAGGCTAAAATTCCTGACTTATCTGAAAAGTCGGGAATTTTAGTATAAAAATGCGGATGTGTTTAACTAGTTCCGTGGGTTTAATACCAATTCTGTATGAAGATGCGCCAAACTATATGAGGAACGAACCGCAAAGGGCGCAAAGGACACAAAGAAAGAAAGAGAGAAAATTTGGCGCGGCCCCTATCTCCGACACGCTGTTCGCGTTCGTAAAGAAGAATTACGAATTACGAATTACGAATTACGAATTATTTCGGTTCTTGGACTTGAGTAATAGATAAAATAATTGTCCATTACTGACTGTAACACCAGCGCGATCGCCAGCAATTTTCCCAGTACCTAAAAAATAATCTACTCTACCTGCACCTTTAATTGCACCTCCGGTATCTTGGTCAAGAACATAGCGACTAATAATGCGCTCCTCCATTTTTCCGGTAGAATCGACAAAGGGAATGGAAGCGCGAATCAACGCTAAAGCACCAGGAGGCATAAGAGATTTATCTGTAGCAATAGAACGCTCTGCTGTTAATGGTACATTGATCGAACCTTGGGCTGGCTGACCGTGATTTTCTTGAAAAAAAACAAAACTGCGATCGCGTGGAATATAAATATTTAATTCTTGGGGATGCTTTTGGAAATAGTCGAGAATAATTGGCATAGTTACGCCTTCTAGCGGTAATTTGCCATCATTAACTAATTCTCGCCCAATACTTTTGTAGTTATAAGCGGTATTCCCAGCATAGCCGATTGTTGTTTGAGTCCCATCGGGAAGCTGAAGTTTCGCTGAACCTTGAATTTGAGCTAAATATGGTTCGAGGCGATCGCTAAACCAAAACAACTCTAATCCTCGCAATTTACCTTTTGCGCTTTGTAAACCATCTGCGCCTTCTAACTCCTCGCGTGTCGGATGAGGTTTAGGCCAGGAGTTGAAATCAGGAGGTAAGCGATAAACGGGATAGCGATATTCTCTGGTGGGGACGCGGCTGGCTGCATAAAGTGGCTCATAATAGGCGGTGAATAAAACGGAACCTTTGTTATCTTTACCAACTGACTGGTAAAAAACAAATTCCCGATCAATAGCTTGATGTAATTCTGTTGCAGAATTAGTTTTTAATAAGAGTTCGCGGAATCTTTGCAAGCTTTTGAAAATGCGATCGCGCGTAATCCCAGCCACCGGATAGTTTTGATAAGCAGCCGCAGCATTAGTTGTTTGCAGATATTGGAGACTACGAGCGATCGCACTCATCAGAGCCTTTTTCTCTGGTATTTGTCCATAGAGTACTTCATCCAAACAAGAGGTATCACTTTGACAACAAGTAATTGGTAGTCTTGGGATTAATGGTAATTCTTGCTTTTGTGAAAATGCATCTTGATTTTCCGTATTCAAGGAAACTGGTATATCCCACTTTTTCACCTGACATTCTGGCGAAACAAGTTCTTGATGCGTCAAAGATTGCATCCGCACCAGTAAAATCGACGAAACCACAGGTAAACTGATGGCGAGAATTTTGTTAAACTTTCCTAACCAAGCAAGTGTCTTTTCCATCAAAATTCCCAATTCGTTGCCTCGTTCCCAGGCTCTGCCTGGGAATGTGATCAAGGAGGCTCTGCCTCCCGGTTTCACAGGAGGCAGAGCCTCCCACAAGAGCATTACAAGGCAGAGCCTTGTAACGAGATAAAATGCCCAATTCCCTATTCATTCATATTACGATAAGTTGCAACAGCAGAAGGCGATATCCGGTTCAAATATCGGAAGATCCAATACTTAAATATGGTATCTAAAATCACCGGAAATGTGGCAATAAATAAGAAGATAAAATCTCTATTTGCTGGTAATCCCCAATGGCGTGACACTCCTTCTAAGAGTACTTCCCAGCCATGAGGAGAGTGGAAGCCGACAAAGATATCAGTAAACAAAATAATGATAAATGCTTTTGCACTATCACTAAGTCCATAGACAATATTATCAAAGAAATCTTTGAGTACAGCAATAGAAGACTTACTAACTAGCAAAAGCCAGATAAAAGCAACCACCGAAAACATATCTGCAAAAACATTTTTGATCGCACCAGAGCTTTCGTGACGAAATTCTTCAGCTAGTTCTATCGCCTTATTTTTCATTTCAGTCTCCACCTGCTCAGGCAAAAGTGGAGGAGCTTTGACAATGAGATTTTCAAACTTGAGCTTTTCTTCAAATCTTTGTAATTCTACAAGGGCTTCTTCTTCCATTTCGGAATTGAGAAATATCTGCATTTCTTGAGCGCTTCTAAATCTCTCAATAATTGGCCCGACTACGAAAGATTTTGCTATTTGATGCGTTAAAAGTGGTACGATAATTAATAGTAAAATAAACCTGAGAGATATTATTGTTCTTCTTTGAGTTTGACGAAAACTCTGAATTACTTCTTGTTCCGAATTGGGGTCTAATTCAACTTGCAGACGACTGATAGTACTTAAAATAGAACGAGGTAAAACACCTATCGTATCGGTTTTACGCTTGACTTTTGGTTTATTCTCCAAGTCTTGAGTTGGTATTTTGGGTGGTAATGTTGGAGTATTGACGAGCAGCGCTTTTTCGTCAGATATCACAGAGTTAGCTGGTAGATTTGGAGGTCGTACTACTAAATCTTTGGAAGTCGCTCGATCGGAACTTGTTGTGTATTTAGATGTAACTTGGTCGATATAGTTTAGCTTTTCCAAAACTAAAGAAGGAGTTAGATACTCTATACCTGCTTTTTGAGCAGCTTTTTGATCCTCTTCATTTAGAACCCAACGACTTGCTCTAAACTCCGTCAGCCGCATTCTGACAACTTTTAATAGTTTGTTGAGGTCTGACTCAAAATAATCCATCACGCTGTTACTGTACATGGCTGAGTCAATGTCTATTTTATTACCATTGAAATGCTTATCTTCTATTTCCTGAATCTTTAATGCTGCATCGTAAGCTTCATATAAAGAACGTTCAGGAGTCTGTAAGTACCATCGATAAGCAGCAAGTAAGAAAGAATAGATTTTTTGACTAAAAACAGAGTTTTTCATTGCAGACAATCATTCAGCATTATTTGGTGACTATTAACTTAAGTTAACGCACGAGGTATACTAGCAAATCTATAAGGAGAAAGTTTGTGGTTTCTCATTCGGTTTGGATTGTTGGCACTAGCCGCAGTGGTAAGACGGCTCGCTTGGTAGAACAATTTGGTAATTGGGTCAAATCAGAAAATCAATATACTGAATCATTTTATACTAAAAAAACAGGACGTAAAAAAACTGGTTATCTACCCGAATTTTTATATCTTAAACAAACAGAGCCGGGAGTTTTAGTTTTAGCTGCCAATGATGATAATCGTCGAGAATTAGGGGATATAATTGTTACGTCTACCTTGGGTAAATATCCGGTTCGTGCGAAGACCCCACTAGGTTTTTTTCAGGATGAAGTTATTTTATTTTGGCCGTTGTTAATTAACTCGTTGAACCTGAAGGCACAGTTTCCGGTAAGATTGCGACCAGAAACGGAGCAAGAGTTAGCAACGAAACTTTGGCGTTCTCAATTAGACGAAGAAATTTTACGTATGGCGGGAGTGAATGAATCTCGCTTGGTGCGTCGCATCTTAGACTTATTACAATTAGCAGCTTACAGTGGTGTACCTTGCGAAGATATTGCCCAGATTTTGTCCAAGGGTATGGGGGAAAATACCACAACTTTAGAGCCGGAATTTTTGGCATCTTTGCTACTAGATTGGCGTAATTGGTGTTTAGAGAGGGGGTTGCTGACTTATGGGATTATTACCGAACTTTATAGTCAGCACTTATTAAGCGATCGCAATTACCAGCAGCACCTAACTAAACGCTATCAGGCAGTACTAGCAGATGATGTCGATGACTATCCTAGCGTAGCGCGTCTTTTGTTTGAATTGCTATTAGATCGCGGTGCAGTTGGCGCATTTAGCTACAATCCCGACGGTGCAGTGCGATTGGGATTGGGAGCAGATCCCAACTATCTAGAAGGTTTAGCAGAGCGTTGTCGGGTAGAAATTTTAACCGGGCCACCTCCAGAGTCCCTGAGCGAGCAACTGACTAAACGGATGGTGGAATTAGTCACAGAACCGATGATACTGCTGAGTTTACCAAAAACAGTGTATTCAATTCAAACCACCTCCCGCGCCCAATTATTGCGGCAAACAGCAGAGGAAATTGCTAATGCGATCCAATCGCAGCAAGTACAACCTGAAGAAGTTGTGATTATTGCACCGGGTTTAGATGCGATCGCTCGTTATACTCTAGTAGAAATCCTCATCAAGCAAAATATCCCAGTAGAATCGCTCAATGATCAACGTCCTCTAATTAGTTCACCTATCATTCGCGCATTACTCACCATGCTGGCACTAGTTTATCCCGGCTTGGGTCGCCTCGTAGATCGGGATGCTGTGGCAGAAATGCTGGTTGTCTTAAGCAGAAAACAACAACCACCAGAAAACTCTAAAGACGCGATGAATCGGGTATCTACAACAGACGCGATTCATCGCGTCTCTACAAATATTGATCCGGTACGTGCTGGTTTGATTGCAGATTACTGCTTTGTACCCCATCCCGATCGCCCCAATTTGCTACCAGTGTCAGCCTTCGAGCGCTGGGACAGAATCGGCTATGCAGCGACTACAGCTTATAATGAGATATTACAGTGGTTAGAACAGCAGCGATCGCAACAAGAATTGCGGTTAATTCCCAGTCCTATTTCCCTTTTAGATAGGGCAATTCAGCGCTTTTTGTGGGATGGTAGTAATCTTCCTTATGAACAACTAGCAGCATTGCGGGAATTATTAGAAACCGCCCAACATTATTGGGAAATTGACACCAGGTTACGACAAATTGCCCCAGTTGAGACAACACCTCAGACAACTATTATCGAATTCATTCAATTACTGCGACGTGGTACAATTACCGCCAACCCTTACCCTGTGCGTCCCATCGGTGGAGCGAGAAAGGCTGTCACCTTAGCAACTATATTTCAATATCGGTCTAGTAGGCGATCGCACCAGTGGCATTTTTGGCTAGATGCTGGTTCACCCCTATGGGCGAAAGGTGGCGCGGCTACTTTGTTTGGCGCGCCGTTTTTTCTGCGAGATAGATTAGGCGAACCTTGGACAGCAGAAGATGAGAAATTGGCAGAAGAACAACGACTACGAAGGATTTTGACAGATTTACTGTCTCGCGTATCCGAGAGAGTTTATTTGTGTCATAGCGATTTAGCGGTGAATGGACAAGAGCAATTAGGGCCGCTTTTACCTTTAGTGAATGCTTGTGTAACGCATTCGGTTATATAAAACTCATCCAAAATTCTCTAAACTAGACTTCTCTATAAAAGATTAGTTAAAAGGGCTTTCCCGATCAACTATTGATTTCTTACTTTAACGATTTCGCTACTAAGGAAAATAAGTGTGAGAAGCTGTTCCTGAAGGACTAAAGCACGAATTTACTAATTCTAAGCTTTCTGCTTGCAACTTTTCCACTTGTTGAACAGATGGCATGCAAATCATAACTATAAAGCTAGAATAAAGCAACTAACAGCTAAATAAATTCTCAGCCTGTATTTAAGCATTATTTATATATAAATTTTTGAATTCAGATATTCTCAAAAGGTTGAAAAATCGAAATCAAACGTTTTCGATACAACAGGGTAAAAAGTGAGAACATATCGGGAATTTTGTATAACTATGAAGAAAGAAAAATCGAAAATGAATATATAACGTTTGATTTCGATACAACAGGGTAAAAAGTGAGAACATATCGGGAATTTTGCATAAGTTTAAGGAAATAAATGAGCCGGAAATCGTCATTCATTAGAGAGATACCTGATTTGACAATAATATCAAATTCCGATATATTACCTTACTAATAAATAACACCAATTAGATAAGCAGGGTGGACACCCTACACTACTTAAGATTTTCAGAAATGATTTCAGATTCCCTACCCAATACTTCTCGGTTAAGCATTTTCAACTCGGAATTGGGTTTTGGGTAAAGGTTAAAGGTTTTTTCTTTCCCCTTCGACAAGTATTGATTCCCTACCTATATGATGTGAGCAATGGAAATTATTTACTGGAATTGCATAATAGCTCACGGAATTACTGCATTTTCATACTTTGGCATCCCCATAGTAATAGCAGTTTTATTTAATAAAACTAAGACAACTATCCCTGAAAAGTTTTGGCTAGCCTTTTTCTTATCCGGTGGATTCATACTATCTTGCGGATTTCATCACTTTTTGGCGATCTTTGAGCCACATTCGGCAGTATCCTTGTTGCACTTAGGCGTACTCGACATAATGGCGTTTATTTCTTTGTCTGCCTTACTGTGCCTGATAACAACCGCCGATCAGATTTTAGAGGCGCTCACCAAATCTCAAGAAAATATCGGTGAACTTCAATTCAGCCAGCAAATGCAACGACTATTCCTGGATCAAGGCCCCTTTGGAGCCTATATCAAAGATGAGCAATCTAGAATGCTTTACTACAACCAGGAACTACAGTGTAGATTTTTGGTAGATTCACAAGAATGGTTGGGGAAAACGGATAGTGAATTCTTGCCAGATCCAGAAGAGGGGCAGAGGGTAATGGAAAACGATCAAGTCGTTTTCAAGACTCAACGCCCCTTGAAGCTGATTGAAGAGATAAAGATAGCTGGTAATGAGCAGCCGTGCTACTGGCTATCGTTTAAGTTTCCCTTTAACGATTACGCAACCGGCGCTCACCGCATCGGTGGCATTAGTATCGATGTTACAGAATCTATAGAAGCACAGCGATCGCTCACCGATCTAAATCGGCAGCTAGAAGAAAAAACACTGAAATTAGAGGCAAAAAAACGAGAACTTATATATCTCTCAGATATGGCATATATGCTTTATTCCTGCGAATCTGAAGATCAGGTGTATCAAGTGATCGCTTTCACCTGTTCTAAGCTGTTTCCTAATATGACTGGTTGTATCTGTATAATTGCTAATTCCAAGAATTATGTTCAGATAAATAGTATTTGGGGAGATGAAAAAACCAGTAAAGAAATCTTTTCACAATCTGAGTGTTGGGCATTGGGGCGAGGAAAAGCAAACCTTTTATCGCCTCGTCATTCAGGACTTATGTGCAGCCACTTAATCCAGCCTGTTAGCGGCACACATTTGTGTCTTCCATTGTTTGGACAAGGCGAAATAGTTGGGATTTTACACATCCATGCCCTTGAAGAAATCAGTCAAGAAGATCAACAAATTACTGAGATTATTGCTAGAACATTAGGCTTTGGACTGAATAATCTATCGATAAAACAACGTCTAACCCATGAGAATTTGCGGGATCGGATGACTCAACTATTCAATCGTAGCTATATGGAAACTGTAACAGATCAGAGGCTAGCGGAAGCTGAACGGTTGGTGCAATCTCTTGGCATTGTTTTCTTTGATATCGATGACTTCAAATCTTACAACTTACGCTATGGGCATTTGACTGCCAACATTGTTCTCATGGAAGTAGCAAAGCTGCTGTTAAACTCTATTCGCTCCTTTGACATTCCTTGCAGATGGGGCGGTGACGAATTTGTGATTGTAATGCCTAATATTGCGTTGTCAACCCTCCTTGAACGAGTAGAGCAACTAAGAGATGCTCTTTCTCAAATGGAACTGAAAGATGGTGATCAGATCCTCGAAAGCATCACCGCCTCTTTTGGAATAGCTATATCAGAGCCAGGTATCAAACTTCACGATTTGCTAAATCAAGCAAATCAGGCGATGCTTGAGGCAAAGCAAACAGGAAAGAATCAGGTTGTTCTGCACAGACGCACCCATAATTGAATTTCTCAAGAGGTAGTGACAATGCAAGAATTATGCAAGTTAAATGTGGAACAGCTTAACATGATTAATTTTGATTTTTGGACTTGTCGTGAGCATTCAGTCGAAGGATTTTAAATTTTGAATTGGGAGCAAAGCGACGCGACTGTGGTTGAATTGGAACAGAATAACGAGAAGGTAATTTATCACGCCTCAAAAGCAAAGGAATACTGAGAATTCCCAAAATAATTACTACTCCGGTCATTATCCAAACCATTAACCTATTTGGTCTATAGTCGCCTTGTTCAATTTGCCAGAAAATTTGGTTGTATCGCCACGTAGCTAAAGCAATAGTCGAAATTCCAAAAATTACCAAAGCAACACCCAAATTTTCTGAGTTGGATAATTGATGTACGGGAGGTTCTTGTTGAGTAATCGCAAGATTCAACTGGCGCAGAAATATACCAAATCGCGCGATCGCAAAACCAAAGCCAATCAATGCAATTGAAGTGCGTAGCCAAGCCAGAAAAGTACGTTCGTTCGCTTGATGCTCCCTTTGGCGGTCAATTTTTGGTATTTTATCCATGAGTACTTCTGATGGCAAGTTATTCTTTGATGAATAGTATTAACTAGTTAAAGAGCAAACACTGAGATGCATCTGTAAGGATAAACACAATCCAATGATGACTCTGAGAAAACCCCAAGCGATGCCAGAATCTTTACAATGGTAAATAAGGTAAAGATATATATCAGAGTCAAAATCAATGGCACTATTCGGATTTGGCAAAAAGTCAGTTATGCCCACACCTGAAGAAGCTTTGTCAGGAAGGAGACAATCTATGTCAGTACCCGCAGCTCATTATGTCAACAAAAATCCCTTACAACCTCCTTTTCCCGATGGATTTGAGAAGGTAATTTTTGGCTTAGGCTGTTTTTGGGGTGCAGAACGCAAATTTTGGCAACTTCAAGGAGTTTACACCACCGCAGTCGGTTACGCTGCTGGATTAACACCCAACCCCACTTATGAAGAGGTATGTAGTGGGCGAACCGGTCACAATGAAGTGGTGTTGGTTGTGTTTGATCCCAAAGTGATTAGTTATGCCGAACTACTCAAAGTCTTCTGGGAAAGCCACAATCCTACCCAAGGAATGCGTCAAGGTAATGATACTGGCACTCAATACCGTTCGGGAATTTATGTATATTCCGAAAATCAAAAGCAGCTAGCAGAAGCATCGCGGGAAGCTTATCAGGAAGCTCTCAACGGTGCGGGTTATGGCAAGATTAGCACAGAAATCTTAGATGCGCCGGAGTTCTACTACGCTGAAGCTTACCATCAGCAATACCTCGCTAAAAATCCTAACGGGTATTGTGGTTTAGGAGGAACAAACGTATCTTGTCCCGTGGGTGTAGTTGAATCGCAAGTGAGTTGATAGGGTAGGGTAGTCAACTTAACGTGAGTTCGACGAACCTCTCCCTGCCTTGAACTAAAGTTCAAGTCTATCCCTCTCCGACTCGGAGAGGGACGGTTTTTGTGTCGTTAAGAATATTTGTAGGTTGGGTGGAGCAGAGCGCAACCCAACAAACCCCCTGAAAAGTCAGGTTTCGTTCCTTAACTACACATTTTTATTTTTTGGGCTTAAGCGAACCGTATTGGATTATATAGCAATCCTAAATCATTCGTGAACAACGAGATCCCCGACTTCTTAGAAAAGTCGGGGATCTGAGTCTTGTGATTTTCACAAATCAAATAGAATTGCTATAGTTCAGTAATTTATGAACGCCAGCGAAATACCTTTCTCATGATAAATATAGCTACACTTGCACCTATTGCCCCTGATAACAGAATCATAATGAATAATATCAATAATGTAGTATTACCAGTGAACGCTAAATTTAAATTTTGATGAGCAGAAATAATTAATTTAAGTATTTCATTTGGATTCTTGTCTTCACGATTAAAAATAAAAAAGATTACTAGACCTTCATACCCTCCTATAGCCCCAATTAATAGTCTAAATATTTCAATATAAAAATTACTTTTCCTTGTGATGATTAGCGTAGCTATTCCGGCAAATGCTCCTCCCAAAAAACATGATGCTATTATTAGTATGAAATCTATTAACAATTCTTGAGGGTCTGGCTGCCACATAATATTCAATTATTACTAGATATAAAAATTTTTCCGCTTCAAAATATTATTGATTATCTACATCTAAAAAATTTAATATAGCGGTTATCGATTGTATGAGAACACCAAAGTCCTTGCTGTAAAATCATTTCAGCAAAGTTTTTGTATCTCACTGAACTGCACACCGCTATAATAAATAGCTTGGCGATGACAATTTATTAGCGTGTGTTAGCGATAGGATTAGGATGGTGCGTTATGCCCTTGGCTAACGCACCCTACAAGATTACGAATTACGAATTAAATGAGCTAGGCGTTTTAACACTTTGACAACAGTATGTAGGTCATCTCCACGATTCAGTGACAGTGTGTAAGATAATGCATATCTCGGTGTACCCTGTTTCGTCAACTTAATAAATTGAAATTCATTACCATTGGTGATAAACCCAAAAACAGGTTT
>NZ_JABXKI010000439.1 GCF_017115095.1 Nostoc sp. NMS4
GTCGCGTGCAAAGATGGCGAAGCCGTCATAACCGTGATAAGGGCCGGAGTAATCCTTTTTGTGGTTTAAATATTTTTAACAGCCTAATGTTTGCAGTAAGCAATGTCAGCAATAAACATTGTTTGTTGATAACACATTTATTTTTAGCCTAAATATAGGCTAAAAACAGTAATGCATAACCAGGTTCAGGACTCACGCATCATCTAAATGTTGTCCTAAGCCGATGTTTGTGTTTATCTCTGCAATCATAGCAACAAAGAGCGCATGATGAGAACGAAGGTACTATTAGAATTAGAGAAAGTTAATCTGCGTTTGAAGTCTGCAAAAGCAAAGGTAACAATTAGAGAATCGAATGGAAGTCTGCAATTACGGGCGACGTTACCAATTAAGCCGGGAGACAAGGATAGTAACGGTACTGGGAGAAAACAATACAATCTCAGTTTGAATATTCCGGCTAACTTGGATGGACTGAAGACGGCTGAGGAAGAAGCTTATGAATTAGGAAAGTTAATTGCTCGTAAAACTTTTGAATGGAATGATAAATATTTAGTAAATGAGGCAATTAAAAAAAATTTTAAAACCATCGGAGAATTACTTGAAAAATTTGAAGAAGAGTATTTTAAAACTCACAAACGCACAACTAAAAGCGAACATACTTTTTTTTATTACGTTTCCCGAACCAAGCGATTTACGAATCCTAAAGATTTAGTAACTGCGGAAAATCTGATAGATTCAATTGAACAAATTGATAAAGAATGGGCTAAGTATAATGCAGCTAGGGCGATCGCTGCATTTTGTGCGACATTCAATATCGAAATTGACTTATCTAAATACTCCAAAATGCCTGAGAGTAATTCTCGAAATATACCGACCGATGCGGAAATATCTGAGGGAATTATCAAGTTTGAAGATTACCAATATAACAGAGGTAATCAAGTTAATCAAAATGTTCAAGATAGCTGGCAACTTTGGCGCTGGACTTATGGAATGTTAGCAGTTTTTGGGTTACGTCCACGGGAACTTTTTATTAATCCCGATATTGATTGGTGGTTGAGTCAAGAAAATTTAGATTTGACATGGAAAGTTGATAAAGATTGTAAAACGGGAGAGAGACAAGCATTACCATTATATCGGCAATGGGTTGAGGAGTTTGATTTGAGAAATCCTAAATATTTGGAGATGTTGAGAAGTGCGATCGCTAAAAAAGATAACACAAATCATGCAGACATAACGGCGTTAACACAGCGAGTAAGTTGGTGGTTTCGCAAGATAGGATTAGATTTTAAGCCTTATGATTTACGCCATGCTTGGGCAATTCGGGCGCATATTTTGGGAATACCAATTAAAGCGGCGGCGGATAATTTGGGACATAGTGTGCAAGTTCATACCCAAACTTATCAACGTTGGTTTTCGCTAGATATGCGGAAGTTGGCAATTAATCAGGCGCTGAGTAAGAGGAATGAAGTTGAGTTGATTAGAGAGGAAAATGCAAAGTTGAGGATGGAGAATGATAAGTTGAGATTGGAAGTTGAGAAGTTGAAAATGGAAATGGTTTATAAACAAAGTTAAATTTTCTGATAAATCATATCAGTTTTATATAATTTGCTATGATTTATGGATAAAAATCATCAGAATAAACCCATTGAGATATTTATAATTAACCAGGAAGGAATAGAAAGAGGTACAAGCTTGGGAAAAAGATCGGCTTCTTGGGTAGTGATTCCCAAAACAGCCGAAACTTTTTCTAGAGTAAAGTCGCTGTACGCCATAGTTTTGACTTAGGAATGTTCCCTAATACACTTGAGGGACAAAAAACTGCTCATTGCGGGGGGCGCGAACATAATCTTCAGCCACAGGTCTAGAGGGAAGCTCTAAGGGAGGAGGTGTCATATCTTCGTAAGGAACTTTGCTCAACAAATGATGAATGCAGTTGAGCCTCGCACGTTTTTTATCATCTGCTTCAATGGTAAACCAAGGGGCTTCTGGAATATTCGTGTAAGCAAACATGGTATCTTTTGCTTTAGAATATTCTACCCAGCGATCGCGTGATTCCAAATCCATTGGGCTGAGTTTCCACCGCCTTGCAGGATCGTGACTGCGAGAAAGAAAGCGTTTTTCTTGTTCTTCATCGCTGACGGAGAACCAGTACTTGATTAAAACAATGCCCGATCGCACCAGCATTCGTTCAAATTCTGGGCAAGATTGCATGAATTCTTGATATTCTGCTTCGGTACAAAAACCCATCACCCGTTCAACTCCGGCTCGATTGTACCAACTGCGATCGAACAGGACTATTTCACCTGCGGTCGGCAGATGTTGCACATAACGCTGAAAATACCACTGAGTTTTCTCACGATCAGAGGGAGTTCCCAGAGCAACTACACGACAGCCACGAGGATTTAGTGGATCGGCAATGCGTTTAATTACTCCTCCTTTGCCGGCTGCATCGCGCCCTTCAAATATCACGACAACCCGATAGCCGACGTGTTTAATCCAGTATTGCATTTTGACTAGCTCAATCTGGAGTTGCTCTAGTTCAATTTCAAAAGTCTTTTTGGGAATTTTCTTAGTAAAAGCTTTTGTGCTACCATCAAAAATCCGTTTTGATTTTTTAGATTTTTTCTTGTCTTTTGCCTTTACTAGTTTTTCTACTAAGTCTGTAGCGGTTTGAACTAGATCATTATTTTGCTGGTTTTCAACTTCATCAATTGACATCGCAGTGACTCCATGCCATTGAATCGGCATAATTTAGATTTTATCTATCAAGTATATATTTTAATGCGCCAAAGATTAAGCTATTACAACACGCCGGAAATACCACTTATTGAGAATCGAAAATTTTACCTTCAATTATCACTTTGCTTAATTTCTTATTTCAAGTTGGTTGAATTTGAACCATCGCTACTTCGTGAGCTAATTACAAAACCTACTATCCCTACTCCAAAGATTACAACAGAAGTACCGACAATAGCTTGAGCAGTTTCTTTTCTAAGATGAGAGGACTGATCTACCATTACTACTCTAGGGATACCAGTATCAATACTTTGGAAGGAACTTGGAGCTTCAGTACGAGCCATCTTGATCGAGCCATAAAAGAACGTCAGGAAGCCGAACACAACAATGATTAGACTAATACCTTTAAATAAGCTTTTCATAGTTAAGAAACTCTCCGAACTAACTTTTAATACAACTATCCAGCAAGTATCTTGCAGATGAAGAAAGTTGCCAATCAAAAGAATTGACTGAATCTCGAAACATCAATGGGCGAGTAATGGCACATTCTTTCATAGAATTGTTAATTTGGGCAATAATTTTGAAATTACCTGGATAAACTCCTTGAAGCGGATTGTTAGGATCAATTATTACCTGAACAATACTTGGATTAGCATGAAAAATCATAGTTGCTAAAATATCACCCACTTTTTCAATCAATTCACCAACACCAGTGTACATGAGGCTATCTCCAAAATATGCAACTATTTTCCAAAAAATATCTATTGGCCCTGCAATTGCTGAACTAGAGCAGAGAAACACTAGAAAAACCAAAACCAATAGGCTGGAAGTAATAGATACAAGATAATTATATCTATAAGATTTCATCATTATTACCCTTGATTATTATTTCCAAAATCATTATTCATTGAATATTGAAACTTTAAAAATACATGGAAAGCTAGCATAGATGTACCTATTAAAGCAGCCATGCCAAAGTGAGATATATTTTGAATACTATTTATAGAAATAGGAACAGCGAAAGGGAAAAAAGATATTAAATAATTACCCTTTATTACTTGGTTTAAACCGCTATAAATAGCATAAAGTATCAAAGGTAATAGTAGAGCAATTACAGGAACTAAAGGTCTTTCAGAGTATGAAAACGAAGGCTTAAAGTCAAATGCAACAATAGTACCGCCACAAAGAATAACATAACTTATAAGACCAAAAATTTCTATAAATAAGGTAGTAGGATAAATCTTATGAAAAAAAGCAATTATTATTACCCAAAGACTACTTAGACCTCCTAACCATATTCCATACCCGATTACAAGAAAAACTCTACTCAGAGCAACTTCATAAGGCTGACAGGGAGTCAGCCGTAGCCAAAGTATTTGACTAACTGAAAAACTTTCCTCTAAAGGTTTAAGCAAACTGATAAAAATAGCAAAAACAAAAGGAATCCATGACCATTCAAAAAGTTCGAGTAGAAAACCATTCAAAGCAGTCTCTTTATCAAAGCTATATACAGAAAGCGGTATTGAGAGAAATGTAACACTAGTACCGTTCCATCCTATTGGAAATGTAGTTATCATAATACATAAGAGGCATATTATTAGTGATTTACGAAATTTAATCGCTCTTTTTAACCCTGGCTTTGTCAATTTAAAAACTCTTATCAAATTCATGGATTTACAGTTGTAAAATGGTTACTCTTCTCGAATTCCTTCAAGCCTAAATTTAGAAACTGATGATTCAGTAAATAGATGTCCCATTAAGTCAAAGCAGACATCTTTAGAGGTTAATAAATCAATAAAGTTTTTGCCAGAAAATATATCGATATCAGGTTCAGTTTGTACACTCAGTCTAAACTTTTCTAAACAGGTTTCAGATAACTTTCCTTCACTAAGTTGATAAATTTTGTCTGTCAACATTGCCACTTCATAGCGTCTATGTGAAATCCAGAGCATACCAATTTTTTGATGTTTTGATGCTTGCATAACAGCAGAAATTACAGTTTTTAAGCTATCAGCATCTAATCCTTCTGTTGCTTCATCTGCAATCAATAAAAGCGGGTTTTTACCTAAAGCAAGAAATGCCATTAATTTCATTCTTTGACCTTTAGATAAATCGCTAACATCTCTGTCATTGAAATCTGCTATATTCAGTTGATTCTGTAGATATTTTAGCTGACTTTTAAAATTTACAAGATTTGATTTTGTTGTTGAAAATAGCCATGTTTCTTGAAATAATTCAACTACTTCTTTGACAGAAATCCCTATGGGCAATCCTAGTTGACCTGGCTTATAAGCTGGATCTCCAATATAGCCTAATTGTGGGTAATGATGACCCCACTTAACTTTTTTACCGAAGAGATTTACTGTACCATTTTGTGGTGAGTATAAGCCAAGGAATAATTTAGCAATTGTAGATTTGCCAGAGCCATTATCTCCAATAATTCCTTTTTTTTCTCCAGGTTTTATACTAAAATTTACATTCTTCAGAAGTGAGTTGGAATTACCTGGATAATGAAACTCAACATTAATAAGTTCTAGTAGTACTTCTTCATTAATCTCCATTAATGACATGATAGACCTGTGGGTTAGTAATTTATGTTCTTGTTCTAGTATTCCCAAACAGTAATATTTTCTATCATCAGTAAGAATAAAAATAAAAACGTGAGTTATTTAGAGGATAATTCTGCACTCTGAATTTTAATTATTGGCTGATTGGCTTGACAAATCGCACCTCCATAAGCTAATACCTCTTTAAATGCAAACTCGTCTTTGAAGAAAGGTGTAATTTGTTGGAGCCAATTTGTTGGTTGAGAAGCCGTTACTTGTTTTTGAGCTTATCGCTACGGATTCATCCGAATCAAGTCTGTTAAAATACTATCCAAGCTGCCGTTAACTTGAATGCGATCGATTTTCTCGGCAATCCGCTCTAATACTTCGAGTTCTTTTAAACGCAATGCCACAGGGTTATCCTCCATGACTTTAGCAATGTTTAGCATACTGCGAGTAGCAGCAGTGTCTTCTCTACGTCTGACTACGTTGGCTTGAGCGACCAAAATATGTATATGTACCAGACTGCAAAATTTTCTTAAAGTCACTGCGATGATATAAGATACCGATTTCGTTAGGTTTGAGATAAAATGTTTGCCACATAGTAATTAGCATAAATAATTTGCGCGATCGCTTGTAGAGACGGCGATTTATCGCGTCTCTTGCCTTAACCGAAACATATTGCTAGTAGTCTGTCATACTACTGATAAAAGTAACTAAATAACTGGTGACTTTCATAAAAGAAATTGTTACCAGTTGATATATGCTCACAATTCATTCTTGTAACTCAGTCTGGGAAAGCTAGACCAGTCATCGGGTCACGGATATACAACCCTAAAGTGAGACTACGCATCGCTTCATCCCAAATAGGTATTAATTGTTCTGCTTGATCTGCCCAATAATCAAATGTAATCAAGCACTGAACATTTGACCCCAAACCAATGCAAGTCCGCGAAAAAGCTTCCCGTGGTTCTTCTTGAGTATCAATGAACTTTATCTCTGTCCAGACAATTCTGGCGGTTTGGCGCTTGATGGTAACTATTTCTCCCTTAGCAATGACGTTGCGACTGTCGTCTTCCATGATTTTTTTCAAGGTGGGTTTGAGCGGAAATTGGCTCCAGTCATTGGGGGGTAGGCGATTAAAAGATACTTCTAGGCAACAATCATCGTTGGGTGGTTTTTTATCCATGAACTTGAAAGATTTTTCTTGTGGTTCAAAAACCCAATCCTGGGGAACATTGAAGCGAACAGCGCCTCTATCTGCTACAAAAATTTTGTAGCCTGATGGAGATTCCCAACGATGATCGGGTTTTAGTTCAAGTGTTTCTTTTATCCACTGAAGATTGCTTTTTTTACGCTTTGCCATAGTGTTTTTACATTTTCTGCTCAAGAGGGTGTCACCGATAGCTTCACAGCCTGTCGTAGACATTGCCCTTTTTGTTAATGTTATCAAATTGCTAGTATTTTGAATAACTCTTATATAGGATTTTTATATTTACTTAATCCACGTGCGGTTAGAAGATAAACTACAAAGGTTCCCAACCAATGACTACTAGAATAATGGTCACTTGCAACATCTACCAATCCGCACTGGCGATGTAAAACACTAACGTAACGAAGGGTATCGAGTCGAGAATCGTTATTGGGTAATTGAGAGATTATTCCTTCCAGCATCCAAGCTCGACTGAGATTTAGACCCCGAAAATGAGATTGTAAATAGTCGTTGGGTTTAGTTATTTGTAGAGGTTGCAAGGAGTTTACCGCGTCTTCTGTGAGTAATTGGGGAAGAAAATCGGTAAGCCAATTTGCAAAATCTGTTGGTGAAAGAATGCGTCGCATTAAATCTGCTTCTGCAAGACAGGGAGAGACAAAATCATAACCCAATGGTTCAAAATGCAATGGATAATTGCGATCGCTCCGATAAAATTTTTGAGCTTTGTCTTCGATCAGATCGGCAAAGTCCTGATTCTTCCTACTCCGTGCCCAATCGAGTGCTAAACCAAGTGGAAATGCGGTTTGAGAGTGCGCTCCAGTGCGATCGGGAAGTTCGAGTTTTTCAAGCCAGCGATAAAAGTTGTTCGCAACTAAGGTTTCTAAGGGTTCTAAGGTAGCTAGCCATTTTTTCCCTTGAGGATCATTCCATTCATGTAATTCTGTTGCAAGTTGCAACAGCCATGAAAATCCATAGGGACACTCAAAGAAGGGACATCGATGAAAATGGTTAATCTCTCCTTGAATTTTCTCTGGAGTCAGGGTTTGGGTTAGTGCTTGTCTCGCTGTTGTCTGAAATTCAGCATCAGGAAAATAACGAGCTAGCCTTGCAAGTAACCAATGTCCATGTACGGCAGAATGCCAATCCAAACAACCATAAAATGCTGGCATTAATTCCCGTGGCGGCTTCATGTCTTCATCACTTTCAAGCCAGAAAATATTGTTGTGCGGATACTCTTGCTTGATGCAGTTCAGAACCAATTGAACAAACTGGGCTGCGATCGCTACGTCAATCTCTTTTGCTTCGAGTTGCATGGGTTCTCACCAGTAGTCTTACATTTACTTTGTTAGCATTATTACTTTTGTCGAAGTGACTGAACTTTTGGATCATTTTTTAGTTGGAATACTCTGACTGATTCTTTTAGATCTGCGCAGATTTTGTGGTTGCTCGCCTGAATCTTCCCTGCCTCGCTTCCGCTTCCGCTTGCTTGGTGTGGGATCATTTGTTGGTGGAATCTCCATCTCTTCGTCTTGATCTTCGTGTTGCGATAAAGACTCTGGCTGAATCTTTTGCACAGTCTTACTTGTTGCTTTTAAACTCGTCCATTCAAAAGGGTTTGTTTTTAGTTGAAGTTTTGGTTTCTCATTAGATACTTTTGGACTAAATTCTTCTAATGTTATTTCTAGTGCGTTTTTTCCGGGACTATCTTCAACATCCTTTAAGATATCCCATCCAATCCAGTCCTGATTTTTAGCATCTGGATCATACATATTGGTATGTCCATCTACTTGCTTTTCTAAGTATCCCCTAAAAGTTAACCATTTTTTGGTTTCAATAAAATTACGTAAATATCTATTACCAACAGCGTCTGGGATTTCTTGATCAATGGTTTGTGCTATTATAGAATTTTCTGCGGCATTTCTCCATTCTATCCATTCAGATGTCAAAGCGAAAGGTGCTCTTTTCCATTTACTTTCATCGCTGTTTAGAGTATCAAAATCGAGATCATTCTTTGCTCTTTTCAAAGCCTCACTTTGTTTTGCATTATGTAGCTCAAATAAAATTGCAGTACTTATGTCTTTCTGTGATTTAAATGTATTTTTAGTAATGTAAGGATTCACCGTTATTGTATGAGATATAGGGTTATAAGATGAATGTGCTGCATAACCATCACGTACTAACTTTATGGGGCGTTCAGATGTAACAATATTATGGATTTCTTCACGAAATGTGTTTGATTTTAAAAGTTCCCTGTAGTAGATTTTGAGAGTTCTATGTGAGTCATTTGTTACACCTTCTACATCTTGACTTTCTGCACCTTCACCTTCTACTCTCTGTATTACTTGGGTTCCTATATTAGACGTTACAAGGCTAGACTGTTGTATTGTCTGGAGAGACTCTATGGCACTGTCTCTTAATTGCTCCTGATGCGTTATGTTGATTGAACCTTGAATATCAGTTGCAACAGTCATACCATCTACATTCGGCTGAAGTTGAAGCATAGATTGAGGTTGCAGTTCTTGTGATGGCACGGATTTGGCTTGCACTGCACTACCATTCTGCTGTGCTATATTATCCGCTTCTTGCTTGTACTTATCCCCTGGCTGACGAATTGTCAGCTTTGCCTGAATTAATTGTGGTCGTTTCCTTTTTGGCTCTACCATTAAACCAGGGATTGCTAACAAGTTTGTCTTTCTTTGAAGTAGTTCATGAGTTTGTGGCACTTGTTGATCAAGACTTGGTGTTGATGTCGTCTGTTTTATTATCGGTGCAAAGGGTCTTGATGTTAACCGAGATGCTGTCGCACTTTCAGTATTTTTTGAAGCGCCTTTTTGAACTTTTTGGAATGTCATCTAATTCTTTACCTCACTAACCTAAAAGTAATTTAATTGTTAATTTTTGTTATTGCCACTTACATTAATAGTATCCTGATTTCAACCATATTTTATCATTTGCTCGACTATTAGGGGATGAAATGAGCAACCGATGCTGTTGGCGAAGTCAAAAGTAGACAGGAATTCCGTAACCTTAAGGCTTTACTCCAGTTTGAGCCGCTTCTACGTAGGCAGTATTAGCTGATGTCTGCAATAATTTTTCAATTGCGATCGCTCCCCATTGTGTTAAAGTTGCTCCTGGTTCAACAATAATCATATCAATACCAAAAGGCTTAAGTTCTAAACGCAGACAATCACTCAATCCTTTCACAACAGCAAATTTAGTTGAGTGATACCAACTACGTGACAATTGCAAACCGCAGATCCCCAACTTGTTTTAAAAATCGGGGATCTGAACAACGCGAATTTTCATAAACCATAGGAGTAAGTTCTTCTGTCATAAATTTTAACTTTATTGCCCCTGTTATTTAGATAGTTATTCATTTAATTAGTACAGTACGATATGTTCTCGCATAGCACAATGCATTATATGGATTTGTATTCATATAATGCAGATAACTTATCGTTTATAACCGATAAGTCTTAAACAGTCGAGTACATTGTCCTCACGATCGTCATCACTGGTTAATGCATACCCACGATCGGCATCAGAATAAACTTTCAAATCATACTTGTCAACTTAACGTTAAATCGGCGGTTAGAAACCGCTAGGTGGCGTTGTTGCTATTTACTTCTTCAATACTAAAATTAATCAACCACTTCAGCTTTGTCTCATCGCCATCTAGATATGCTCTGATAACTTATGCAACTTGAGAAACACGAGTTAAAGGCGTTACATAATCAAAAACATTTGCCATGATCCGAAGAGTTTCTCTTGTCCAAGCTCCTTCTACAACCACAATGCCCAGAAGCTTTTTATTTCTTCCCTTCCAATTAATTGCAGAAAACATTTTATCTTTAGCATATAGTGAAGCATGGCGTGAAGAACTTTTTCTCACTTCAATAAAAGCAAGGGGATTTTGAGCATCTGGTATTACAAAGTCAGCACGAAAATCATAAATAACTCCTCTAAGGCTTTTGTATTCTGATTCACGTGTAAAAGGCACTTGTAAATCAGATAATGCATCAGCAACTATATTTTCTAGTAAGACTTTTCCTACCAAATCTCGCACTATTCCTTCTAAAGTAGGTTCAACAGATTGTAAAAGTCTCTCTTTTGAGAAAGGGCGAATTTTTAAGTTGCGGTTAATACGATCTGATATTTTATTGGCAACAACTTTGGATATCCTTTTGTCAGAAACATTGCCAACTTCCCGCTTTAGTTCTGATTTGCTTCTCAGTCCAGCTAGCTGTTGAAATAACGGTAGTAATCCTGGATTAGCTGACAGATACTCTGGCTGTAAAAATTTTAGATCGTCAGTCTCCTTAAATAAATTATCTACCAAAGAGTTAGCGAAAAAACGCATTCTTTCATAAACTCCTGCTGTAATTGCTAATTCAGTGTCAAAAGTTACTGCTAACATACGTTCAGCCTCATGTTTAATTTCTTCTGAGGTTGAAGTATCTGGATTTAACTGTAATGAAAGCCCATGTATCACAACTACACGACTGTTACGAGAAGTCAAATCAAGATTTTGAATATTTGAAAATCCATTAGACTGTTTGCTAAGACTGAGATAAACTTCAATATAGTCTTTCATAGCATCAGATGCTATCTTGTAAAGAGTAGTAGATTCTGTAGCATCAATCTCGCTATTTTGAGAAAATTCAAGGTCTTCTTCCATAGATCCAATACTCTCCTATTGGCGTACCTGCACCTTCACGTTTTGACTGAATCCAACGACTTCCTCTATTTCTCAAAAGCTTTATTTCCATTTTTTCAAAACCTATTTCTTGAAGCAATGACATAGTAAGTTGACCTGTGGGAATATGTATTCCATAAAGGTAAGCATCACCAACAATCACATGAATTTCAGCGTTAGATTTGAGTAGTCTAAAACATTCCATAAACACTTTTCTAATCTCGGCAAAGTATGGAAAAACAAGAGAATAATAATCCTTTTTCCCTGCTCTATGACTTCTCCGATTTTTTAGTTCATTAATAATTGGTCTGACAGATTCTATAAACTCATTGCTTAATTTTTTTGCATAAAGTTCATGATTCTTTTTGATTTCAATTGGAATAGTCGTTGTGTTTGGTATCAGTACACTTCTTACCCTATTTGTAATTTCTCGCCAAGATGAAGCATATCCCCAAAAATATAACTCCATTCGGCTCATTTCTGCATAATCAAAATTATTCAGATATGGTGGAGAAGTAATACATAAAGATGCTATAGAAGAAGGACTTTGACATAAATTATGAGCAGATCCTTTAATAATCTCATAATTTATATTCTGGTTTTTTGTGATTAATTTGAAGTCTGCAATTATTTGTGACTCAATCCGCAACAAAGCATCTGGGAAGGAATTTGATTTTTTCTTGGTTGTAGGTGCTTTGTAAATACCATCAGTTTGAGATTTACTAGTTAGTTCAAGAATAACAGAGACTACCAATCTATAAAAAAGTTTGTTATCTGGAGTAATTTCTGATTCTTTTAATCTTGCATTCACAAGAAATCTAAGTTCAGTTTCTGGAATTAGTTTGTTTAGGAAAGTTAAAGCATCAACTGAATAGATATCTGCTAATTCTCCTTTATAAGGATCAAGTTGATGTAAAGTAGAAAAAACTTCATTAGGGTTAATAGCGCCAAGTGCAGCTTGACACTTTGCTATTGCAAGATCGGCAAAGTAAGGATTGGCTTCACAAGCAATGCAACTGAAACCATCAAGTAAACTCTGGATTGGTGTAGTTCCTAAACCACCAAAAGGATCTAAAATTGTATCTCCTAAAGATAAGCCAGCTTCTCGGATACAGGCTGAAACGAACTCAGGTGAATATCCAGCTATAAAATTTACCCACCTGTGAATAGGATGACGTGAGCTTGTAAGATTTGTTGGTGCAAGAGCCGGATGTATAGAATCAGTAAAAAGAGAAAGCTGCATTAGATAGTTTTAATTTTTAGAATTTAGGTCTATTTATTATCTGGCAAATAGCTTTGACAGCGTAACATAATTTATTGAGTTTCAATGATAACTATAACCGATCGCTGCATCGGGAAAATAGATAAAGTCGAATTTAGTAAGCAAAATGGCATTTGACTTACTCAAAAGCAACTTTTGCTTTCTCATTTTGGTGTTTTCCGCAAGTAAAATAAGCTTTTACTTACTCAAAAGCAGCTTTTGCTTTCTCATTTTGGTGTTTTCCGCAAGTCAACTAAGCTTTTACTTACTCATTTTGGTGTTTTCCGCAAGCAAAAGCAGCTTTTACTTTCTCAAACCCCAGTTTGCTTTCTCATTTCAGTATTTCGCGCATTTATGACAAATATCGCACTTGTAGCAAAACCATTGCAGATTTGCCGGAATTCTCTCAGGCTGAACTATACGTAAACCTTTTAAGGTAAAGAATATTAACCGTACTTTATTAGAAGGTGTAGATTGTGGCTCGGAGAAAAAGAACCTCTCTAGTGTTAGAAAAAGCAGTGCGTCGTGCAGCTAGTATAAACTCAATTGCTCCAAATATAGATTTAGGCAATGGACTCAGCTTACCTGCCTTCTCAACCCTGATCGAAACGATGCGAACTAGAGAAAATGCATATAATACTGCCCTTTCCAGCATAGATAAATTATATCGTGAGATGCTGGAAACAGAAGACGAGTTAGGAGATATGACAGAACACATGCTAATGGCTGTGGGAACTCGATATGGCAAAAGCAGTGTAGAGTACGGTATGGCGGGAGGAGTTCCCAAGAACCAGCGCCGTAAGGGACTGCGAGGTGAGTTGCCAACTCCGAGTACTGAGCAACCGTCATTCATTGCCAGTGTAGAAGGCACAAATGGCAAGAAAGCAGCAGTGACAAGTTAGGATATGCTATTTTACTCAAAATTTGGTCTAGTCCAAATTATTGCTTAGACGCATACTTCTACGAATCTCTCCGAAAAAAAAGACGTAGCACTGCTACGTCTCTACTGCAATAAAATTTCTAGATGCGATCGCACTTTTATATAGACTTTATTCGTTCTACGCCACCCCATATTTCAAAGAAACGTTTAGTTTCAACTTCTATCTCTGAAATTGTTCTAGGCTGTCCATTCCCAGAACCTGGAAAAACAATATAAACGATGTCCTTGGGAATTCCTCGCTTGACTCTTGATTGTACTAATGGATCGTTTCCAACAGCTTGAGATAGAGCTATTGAACCTTCTCCAATCTGCTTTTTAGGCCCGACATCAGCATAAATTGCAAAAGCAAGTTTTTCATTACTAGTGTTGTAAACAACTGCAAAATCTCCTAATTTAACGCCTGTAGCTTTTCTAAAATCACTACTTCCCGGAAGTACAATATACGGAATCTTTGTTGAATCAACATATCGGCGTGGATCTTGTTTGACAAATCCAGAGTCGAATAATGCAGTTGTAGAAATATAGTATCCTGGATATGGATCGGTACTGCCTTGAATAAATGGATTGCCGTTTTTATCTACAACTAGCGCCCACCAATTATCTGAATATCCAGCATTTGCCAAAAAATCAATTCCTGTATCTGCGGGATGATAAGCATTGGGCGCACCATCAGCATTAATGCTCATACCTGCTTCATAGAAAAATGCAGATTCTCCATCTGGCTGGAAAATAGGAATTTCACCAATTTTAAGAACAGTCTTGATAGAAAACTTTGTGACTGGACTCAATAATTTCTGAGCTACAAAACCTTCTAAAGTTTTTCCTTCAAGAATGGTTACAACTTTCCACCACTTATCATTATCGGAATTTTTAATTTTAGATACAATGCATCCTTTTGGAAGAACTGCTATTTGATTAGCTTCGTCAACAATCGGGGCTGACCGCATGTTCAAACTATCTGATATTACTTGAAAACGCTGCATAAATTACTCCAAATTTAAAAGTTGAACTGATGAAACTACGTTAAAAAACTAAATTTTGTGCTGATTTTATTCGTATCACCCCTTATAAAGGGGGGAAATGAGATTTCCGGTTCCCTCCCCTTCACGACTTCGGTGTACACACAAGTCAAATTACCCCCCTCAATCCCCCCTTGCAAAGCTACGGTCGGTCGAATTACCCCCCTTAATCCCCCCTTGCAAAGGGGGGAAACTAGAAATACAGTTCCCTCCCCTTTGCAAGGGGAGGGTTAGGGAGGGGTAAAACTTACGCTTAAACTCAGATGAGTGAACTGTTTCAGACTTGTGTATACACCGTAGCCTTGCAAAGGGGGGAAGCCGGAAATCTAGTTCCCTCCCTAATACATACGGGGAGGGTTAGGGTAGGGTAAAACCTGTGTAAATTTCACTTACTAAACTGCTGGATTTAGATCCCTGACTTCTTGCACAAGTTAAGGATCTGGGCAGCAATTTTTGCTTAAGAAAGTACCATTCCACCCTACAGTCGCCTTTAGTTTGACAAAAAAATTTCAACAAAGGTGAGTATGCGAACATCTTGGGAACTATAGAAGCAAATCAAATTAGCACAACTTTCAGCTTCCAGTAATGAAGACTCACTATCTCAGCAAAGCTAAGGCGTTCCCATTACAGATTGTTCTTATTGTTCCCTTTGTGATTCAAATTTTTGCAGCAGTCAGTTTAGTAGGTTATTTGTCCTTTAAAAATGGACAAAGAGCGGTTAACGACTTAGCAGAACAGGTGATAGATCGTACCAGTGATGTCGTGGATGAACACCTCAAGTCTTATCTTTCCATTCCGCAAACCCTTAATCGAATCAACGCAGATGCTATTCATCGGGGAATTTTAGATGTACGCGTAGGCGGAGCCAGCCGTAGGCATCGCAAAACCCTTGGCAAGTATTTCTGGGATCAGATGCAAACGTATGATCTATCTTATATAGGTATCGGACTAACGACGGGTGAAGGGATAGGAGCGGCTCGTTATGATGGCAAAACCATTACTATTGATGATTGGACTGCCAAGCCTCCCAATAATAATTCCACTTATGCCACAGATAATCAAGGTAATCGAACTCAGGTCAATGCTCAGTGGAGTTGGAACAATTTCAGTGAACCTTGGTATACTCAACCCATCGCCGCAGGTAAACCTATTTGGGCAAAGATTATAACTGCAAATTTTCCAACGGGGCCTTACATCAGCGCCTCTGCTAGTCGTCCAATTTATGATTCGCAAAATCGCTTACTAGGAATGATTGCAACGGATATTCACCTGTTGAAACTCAGCAATTTTTTACGCAGTTTGGATATTAGTAAGTCTGGGCAGGTATTTCTTCTGGAACGAGATGGCACATTAATCGCTAGTTCTGGTACAGAGAAGCCTTTTGTCCTCGTCAATCAGGATATCCGGCGATTGCGGGCGATCGACAGTTCCGATCCAGTAATACAGAACATTGCCAGACATCTCCAAACTAAAGGGTTCGAGTCTATCACCAAAGACACAGATTTTAAGTTGGAGTTAAAAGGAAAACGGCATTTTGTCCATGTTATACCTTGGCGTGACGAGTATGGTTTGGATTGGCTGCTGGTGCTAAGTGTTCCAGAAAAGACATTCATGGCGCAAATTAACGCCAACACCCAAACCACGATCGCACTTTGTTTTGGTGCATTAATCCTTGCCTGTGCGATCGGCGTGTTTACCTCCCATTGGGTTGTACGCCCGATTCTGCATCTGAATTTGGCAAGCGAGGCTATGGCATCCGGCAATTTAAGTCAGACAGTAAAAATTAGTGGCATTCGAGAACTTGATACCTTGTCCAACTCTTTTAATTACATGGCAGGACAACTCCATGAATCCTTTACGGCCTTAGAGAAAAGCAAGGAAGAACTAGAAGACCGAGTAGAAGAACGTACTATTGAACTTAAAAATACATTAGAGGAATTGCGGCGCACTCAATCTCAAGTTATTCAAAGTGAAAAAATGTCTAGTTTGGGACAACTAGTTGCTGGAGTTGCACACGAAATTAATAATCCAGTTAACTTTATTCATGGCAACCTCGATCATATTCAAGAATATACCAAGGATTTATTAGCATTTGTGCAATTGTATCAGCAGCACAATCCTAATCCTGCTTCAGAAATTGAAATTGCTGCCGAAGATATAGATTTAGAGTTTTTGCAGGAGGACTTACCAAAATTATTATCTTCTATGAAAGTGGGTACTGAGCGTATTCGCCAAATTGTACTGTCGCTGCGAAATTTCTCTCGCATCGATGAAGCGGAATTTAAAAGCGTCGATATTCATGAAGGTATCGACAGTACTTTGATGATTTTGCAGCACCGCCTCAAAGCTAAACCAGAACAACCGGAAATTGAGGTAATTAAAGACTACGGCACTGTACCCCCAATAGAATGCTATGCCGGACAACTTAATCAGGTATTTATGAATATTTTAGTCAATGCGATTGATGCGTTAGAAGAAAATAATATTAAGCGTACCTATCAGGAAATTGAGAACAATCCTAGTAGAATTAAGATTCGCACATCGGTAGTTAATTCAATGTGGTTAGAAATAGCGATCGCTGATAATGGAATCGGTATTTCTCAAGAATTTCAGCAACGAATATTCGATCCTTTTTTCACCACCAAACCCATTGGCAAAGGAACCGGAATGGGTATGTCTATCAGTTACCAAATCGTCACAGAAAAACATGGCGGTAAACTGGAGTGTTTCTCAACTTCTGGAAAAGGAACCGAATTTATCATTCAAATTCCTCTGCGGCTAAGGAATGGTTGAACTATGAATTATGGCTGGGGCTGTGATGGGGGGACAGAAAGATATGGAGAATTTTAGATTATCAAAAATTGTTCGACTAAAAAATATGATTGGAGAATGTGTTTATTGTGAAGTTATTTCGTTGGTAATATAATATACAAAATTTGGGCGATAACAGATTATACAGTTGAACGGAGAGTTAAAATCAGTAGTTCTGCTTGTTAAAAAATCTATGCAAATACATCAGGTGATTGAAACCTACGATCGCGCAGCAGTGGATTATGGAGCGTTACTGGCACATTGAGCGCCAACCCCTAATTGCTTCTTTGCAGCTAAAACCAGGACAAATCGTACTAGATGCTGCGGTAGGAACAGGTCTTAATCTTTCAGCCTATCCTGAAGGTGTAAGTGTTGTCGGTGTCGATCTTTCTCATAAGATGATGGATGAAGCACGTAAAAAGCGCGTAGCCGCAGACATCACCTTCAAGGTATCGGATATGTGCAATCTTGATTTTCCTGATAATAGTTTTGATGCAGCAGCATCAGGATTTACCCTCTGTGTTATTAACGATCCAGTCCGCGCCCTTGCAGAGATCCTGCGAGTTACTAAACCTGGTGCATTGATCGCTATTCTTGATTACTGCAAATCGCAAGATCCAGAGATTCAGAAATGGCAAGAATTAATATCTGATAGTAGTTCACAGCTAGGTTTCCCGACTGGTAAAAGCAAGTGCGATCGCACCAGGGCTATTTCGTTCTAGACATAAACCGCCCAGAACTAAAGTTCCGGGCTAATATCCTAACTCCACTAAAGTGGACTCAAAGCCTTTATTAGTCGTCTTTAGACGACTTTTGCTATTAGCCTCAGAATTTATTCTGAGGCGGGCTAGATGAGAATGAAATAGCCTGTATTGAAATGACAGTCCTGATGTTTAGCTTTTGAGCGATCGCATGTTTGAAATTGTGGTGCGTTGCATTTGGCTACAACACAACCACTGTCTAAGTCATCTAGCTTTACAAGTTGTTTTGAAACAGTTCTAGAACATGCTTCCAAGCATCAGGAGCAGCTTCGGGATTGTACATTGGATTCTGGGTTAGAAATGGGTATTGGTCTTTAAAAAATCCCGCAAAAAATCCGTGTCCTGCATCGTATCGAAATACACGATAATTTATGTGATGTTTCTTTAATTCTGACTCAATTTGCTCGTTTTCTTCCTGAGAAACCAATGCATCTCTTGTCCCAAAAAATGCATAGATAGTACCTTTAATTTCTGAAGTGCGATTAATGGTTGGAGTGTCTTCACCATAACTAGAAGTGGTAATTCCGCCACCGTAAAACGAAGCTGTGGCTTTGATATCGGGTAAAGTTGCAGCCATATAAGCAACATGACCGCCAAAACAGAAACCAATGACACCGATGGCGTTATCTTTGACATTGGGTAAAGTTTTTAGATAAGCGATCGCAGCTTGAATATCGCTGAATATTTCGTGATATTTTACTTGTTGATAGTATTCCAACCCAAGCCGATAGGCTTCTGGACTATAGCCGACATCTTCTGGGCTAAAGTCAGCCGCAAAACCAGGAGCAGTACGTTGATACATCGCTGGTGCGATCGCTATATATCCTTGTTTAGCAATTAGTTCGGTGATATCCCTAATATTACTATTGATACCAAAAATTTCGGGAAAAACGATCACCGCGCCAAAGGTTCCCTTTTGTGCAGGTTGAGCTAAATAAGCATCGATTTCTAAGTAATTGTTAGGAACTTTGACATAGCAAGTGTTAATTTCGATGTTTGTCATTTTTGTTTCAACTTAATTTATAGCCTGACTTTTGATGTCATAAGGTTAGACTTGACGTGTGAGTAACAGTTCAGCATACGCCGTCGCTGTATCCTTCATAGTTTGGTACTCTTCTCTAATTTTCTTGTACTGATTATCAACAGCTAAACCGTCATCTGGAAGCAAATTCGGGTCATATACTGCAACTTTTCTGCCAATCAACACTTCTCTAATAAAACCAACGTATACTTGCTGTAATTCTTCAGCTTTATCCAGCAACTTTTCCACTTGAAATAATGCTCTTTCGTAAATTTTCTGTTGACTTGCATAAAATTCTGACGAGCCTACTAACTCAAGCAATTCGTTGATTTTGTGCCACTGCTTTCTTAAATTTAAAATCTCTGGCTCGACAAATTGAATATGTTCCTTCATCAGGAAGGCTAGTTCTTGGGCTGCTCTGAGGTTTATTCTGCCTTGAGTATCTGTTTTCTTTGAACCTGGAATACGGATGGATTGAAGATTATGCCAGGAATAAATGTATTCAATGCCTTCCTGTGTCAGCTTGGGAAAAATGACCCGGATTTTCCGATTCTCATTAATCTCAAAAAAAACACCTAACTTACCTAAAGGTAAATTTGGATAACGAGTATCTGCTCCATCAACTTCCACCACCAAGTTACTTCTGATTTGCTTGATCTTTTGATTGGGATAAAAGACAAACCAATATCCGCCAAGGATTATTAAAAGGATTATAGCAATGGTTATGATCATAAGAGCTAGTTTTGCGCCTGATAAAATTTCTATTGAAACATTCCATTTTGTATACCAGTCCATCCACAATCTGTAACATTAACTGTTGTGGCAACTGATTGATCCATCTGTAGAATAACAAATAAAAGCACTACTTACCCCTGTTAAGGAAACCTTAAATGGTACAGATTCCTGCTAAACCCTTGACTCTAGAAGAATTCCTGAAGCTGCCAAAGACGGAACCGGAACCTGCAAGTGAATATATTAGACTTATCCGAAAATGCAGAATGCTTACTATACAATGATTTTAGCGATTTTAACGAAGTGCGATCGCAAGCGCTTAGTGGACGCAAAAATAAGGCTTTGGGGGAATTACTTGAGCTAAATTATCAGTTAGCAAAGGAAAGATAGAAAGAATAAAAATTTATTTTTACCAGACAAGCTCAAGTATTAACAGATAAAAACCATGAGCAATTAAGTCGCAATCTAACAAGTCCACATACTGCCATTATTACCTGATTATAGCGATGGCGAGATCAACGAAATTTCTCACTCGCTACTCGGAATATTTTCACTCGACATATCATGTGTTCAACACCAATTCTCCGGGAAGATAATTGTTTATTCTGTTCTTTTTGTAGTTAGCATCTTTCTAAGTCTAGAACAGCTTTACATCGTGCTGCAAGGGTTCGCTGTTCGCCTAGTTGATTGTCGAGTCAGGGCGATCGCGAATAGCCCGTCGCAGACATCGCTAAAACAGTCTACTTCTTATCCATCTCACAGATAATCTTTAAAAGGCGATCGCAGTTCAACTTAATAGTACAATTTAAAGTATTTGCTTGAGGATATCAGCAATGACGGCGAAAGAGCAACTTCTTCGAGAAATTGAGCAAGCACCAGAGGAACTGATTGAAGCAATTTTGAACCTTTTGAAGTCTGTAAAGGCGCAACCTAGCTTTCAAGGTTCTAATCAAGATAGTATTCAGGAAGCAGATAGCACCCAAGTAATTGCTTCTCCTCAAGAAGCAGATAACTCCTTACAAAATCTCTTCAACGAGTTCGAGCAATTTGCTCAGAGTATTCCTTCTGAAGAACTGGTTAACTTGCACACAGATAGCGCAGAGCAACACGACCAGTATCTCTACGGAACTCCTAAAACATCGGCATGAATCCTGTTTTCGTAGACACATTTTACTGGATAGCGCTTGCTAATCCACGAGATGCATGGCACGTCCGCACTCAAGAGATACAGAAATCGCTGATGCAAACAAAACTGATTACAACAGATGAGGTGCTGACTGAGTTTGTGAATTATTTCTCAACTGCTGGTAGATACACCCGAAGCGGAATATTTCAACTAGCACAAAGCATTCTGCAAAATGATCAGGTTCAAGTTATTCCACAAACACGCGAATCCTTTTTAGCTGGTCTAGCTCTCTATTCTCAACGCTTCGATAAAGGCTATAGCTTGACAGATTGCATTTCTATGCACACTATGCGCCAACTGGAGATCGTGGAGGTACTGACACACGATAAACACTTCACCCAAGAAGGCTTTGCGATCTTGTTGTCTGATTGAGTGTCGCAA
>NZ_JABXKI010000153.1 GCF_017115095.1 Nostoc sp. NMS4
GTCCCTTGAGGGTGCGGATTTCCTTTCCTGTCTCTAGATTCCAGAGTTTGATCGTGCTGTCATCACTGCCAGAAGCCAATGTCTTGCCGTCGGGACTAAAACTGACGCTATTGACATCGCTATTATGTCCCTTGAGGGTGCGGATTTCCTTTCCTGTCTCTAGATTCCAGAGTTTGATCGTCTTGTCATCACTGCCAGAAGCTAGTGTCTTGCCGTCGGCGCTAAAACTGACGCTCCTGACAATGCCATCATGTCCTTGCAAGCGGTTGCGTTCTCTTCCTTGAAAACTAACTACCTGCAAAGCATTCATTACCTCTGGGTTAGTTGTATGTTGGCTTTGCAGAAATTTTCCCGCCTTGATTGCTTGGACAAAAGCCTCTAAGTCTTTATTTTCATTCAATAGAGACAAAGAATATCGACCAAGAGATTCGGCTTCATTGAGTTCCGATTGGTTTTTCTGATTCCATGCCGTGAAACCCAATCCACCGCTAATTACCATCGCCACCAAAGAACCAGCCGCAATCCCCCAGGCGGTTCTGATTTCGCGCTTTCTGCGAGCTGCTTCGGCTTGTTGGAGGCGCTGTTGTTCTCGGATACTCTCCTCAATAAATTCTTTCTCATCAATTAAGTCTTCTGGGCGTTCTTTCAGTTTTTCTTCTGCCTCCGCCAAAGCTGCACCACGCAACAATGAACCCGAATCTCGATTCGTTGCTTCCCATTGTCCCTTTGCTCCCCGCAGTCGCTCTTGCCAAGCTCTAAAAACGCGGCTTGTATTCATCCATTCTCGCAATTCTCCCCAATTACGAATCAGAGCTTCATGAACTACCTCCACCGTTTCTTGACTGCTGAGATTGCGACTTGTCACCACCAACCGAGCATCAGCTAATTTTTTTACCAAAGACCAGCTTTGCTCCCCCAATTCCGCTTTCATCGCTATGCGTCTGGTATCTTCTGCTCCCTCACCGGGACGTACCAATTGAATAAAAATCCGCCGGACTTTTTCCTTCTCTTCATCTGTCAAGTTGCCATATTTCTCATCAGCATGGCGAGCTAACGCACCTTCTACTTGACCAATTTCTTCATAAATTTTGTGAGTTAATAGTTTACCCGATCGCTTGTTCCACAACTCTGTTAATGCAAACTCTAGCAAAGGTAAATTTCCCGGTTGGTCTTCCACATCATCCAGAATGCGTTCTACCAGTCCGGTTTCAAATGTCACCCCTAATTTTTGGGCAGGTTTTTCAATGACTTCTGTTAGTTCTTTCCGATTCATCGGCCCCAGTTTCAAGTCAGCATTTTGCAAGACATCAGCAAAGGGACGATAGGAGAGAGCATTTCCCAAAAAATCTGCCCGCATCGTTGTCACCAACACCGTAGCCGATGAAGACAGGGAAACAGGAGTTTCTAGACTGGCTAATAAGCAGTCGAGAAACTTACGGCGTATTTCCTGATTGTTACAGAGTGTGTAAATTTCTTCAAATTGGTCAGCAATCAGTAGCACCCGATGATTAGGGTGATTTTGCCGAATTTTAGCAAAAACGTCTGAGAGAGGAACAGAGCCTTTTTGCAAATAATCAGCTAACTCTCGCGCTTGGATAATTTGTTTAGTTTGATCTAAGTTGGGTGTATAAAGAGGAACAAGAGCTAAAGCGATCGCATGGAAAGGATCAGAACCAGGACGAAAGTGAGTAAACTGCCAATGACCCTTTTTTTGCAACTTAGGGACTAATCCAGCTAATACCACCGAAGATTTACCGCTTCCTGATGCACCTAACACCGGAATAAAATTATTGGTTTTAGTTGCACTATAAAGTTCTTCTATAAATATTTCCCGCCCAAAGAAAAACTCAGCCTCATTGGGGCCAAAATGAAACAAACCCTGATAAGGACAAGGGAGATATTCATCAACAGCGATCGCAGAATCAACAGATTTTACCTCTTCCCTAGAGTAGAAGTAGTTGTAGATAATGTTTCCTTCACCAACTACAGCACCTTTTACTTCATTTTGAAAACTTGAGTGGAATTTGGAACTCTCTTCAGCCATCTACATACTCCAGTGGCTTCTAGCCAAATTTATTTTCCTGTTTGTTGCGATCGCCAACCTGAATCCCCTTCACTTCGCCTTCAAACACTGTGTTATACTTACCTGCTGCTGACTCTTCAGGCTTTTCCTGTTTCAGTAACTCCTGAGCAGCCTTAATAATTTCCGCATCCTGATCAACACCAGCTTCAGCTAATTTCTTTTTAAGTGGTGCTTCATAGGTTTCAGGATCTGTTTCGTGTTCTTCCAGAACCATTTGGGCTTTTGGTTCACTTTCAAACTTCTTCTTAATCAAGGCTTTCAAACCCTGATAGGCATCTTTAACAGCTGTTCCTGCGGTATCTTTAGTAGCAGCGATCGCACCAGCGCCTAAAGCTGCAATAATTATAGAAATAGGTTCCATATTTAATTCTCAACAATTTGTAATAGTGAAAATACTTATCTTTGAGATTTATATTATCACAAGCTGTGCAACTGACTTACTTGCAATGTGAGTTTGATAAACCTCTGTGCGATCGATCTCAGACGCAGAGTTGACTTTATTACCAGAAGAAAAAAAAGGAGCAGCAAGTTTTGATGTGTAATTAAAATCTCTGTTGCAAAACTTAATTACGAATTACGAATTACGAATTAGTTTAACTGTCCCCAGTCCCCATTCAAAACAGGAAATCCCAAATTGCTAAATCCAAAATCTCAAAAGGTTTTTGTCACAGGGGGGACGGGTTTTATTGGTGCCCATTTAATCCGGTTGTTGCTGCAACAGGGTTATACAGTCAAAGCACTAGTACGCCATAGCAGCAATTTGGAGAATCTACGCGGTTTAGAGGTGGAAATTGTCAAAGGCGACTTGAACGATCCAAATCTTTGGCAACAGATGGCAGGTTGTCAATACCTATTTCATGTTGCAGCCCATTATTCCCTCTGGCAAACAGACCGTGAATTACTCCACCGTCACAATGTCCTGGGTACGCGGAATGTGTTGGCAGCAGCTCGCAAGGCTAACATTGAGCGCACCGTCTACACAAGTTCAGTGGCAGCGATTGGGGTAGGATCGTCTAGTCAAATCGTCGATGAAACACATCAAAGCCCCTTAGAAAAGTTGGTGGGTAACTACAAAAAGTCTAAGTTTCTGGCTGAACAAGAAGCCATTCAAGCCGTTGCTAGAGGTCAGGAAGTAGTTATTGTCAATCCCAGCAGTCCTATTGGCTCGTTGGATATCAAACCTACCCCGACGGGTGATATAATACTGCGGTTTTTAAGAAGGCAAATGCCTTTTTACTTGGATACTGGTCTAAATTTTATCGACGTGCGAGATGTGGCTTGGGGGCATTTACTGGCTTTACAACGGGGTAAATCTGGCGATCGCTATATCTTAGGTCATCAAAACCTTAGTCTCAAAGAATTACTTGAACAACTCGCCGATATCACAGGTATGATAGCACCTCAACGAACAGTACCCCCTTGGCTGCCTCTTAGTGTGGCCTGGGTTGATGAAAAGATTCTCGCACCATTAGGTAAATCGCCCTCAGTCCCATTAGATGGCGTTCGGATGGCGAAACAACCTATGTATTACAATGCTACCAAGGCTGTACGAGAGTTGGGTCTACCCCAATCTTCGCTGAAAGTCGCACTCCAAGATGCTGTAGATTGGTTTGTTGCTCAGGGATATGTCAACCCGTCTGGGAAATTCAAAATGTAAGACCCCAGAGATAAATTTTGGGGTTGAGAAAGTGGTGTATTTATCTTTAAAAGAGGAGCGATCGCAACAATGGCAGTTAATATACAACAAGCTATGGATATTGGGAAGTATCTAGTTACGCAGCGTTTAAAAGGACGCAAACGCTTCCCTTTAGTATTGATGTTAGAACCTCTTTTTCGGTGTAATCTAGCTTGTACGGGTTGTGGTAAAATCCAACATCCAAAGGAAATTTTAAAGCAAAATCTCACCCCAGAACAGTGCTTTGCCGCAGTGGAAGAGTGCGGCGCGCCGGTTGTCTCAATTCCTGGAGGAGAACCTCTGCTGCATCCCCAGATCGATCAGATTGTCCAGGGATTAATTGAGCGCAAGAAATATATTTACTTGTGTACCAATGGTTTGTTATTAGAAAAGTGCCTGGATAAGTTTCAACCTTCTCCTTATCTAACTTTTAGTGTGCATTTAGATGGGATGCGGGAGTTGCACGATCAATGCGTAGATCGTAAAGGCGTTTTTGATATTGCTGTCAAAGCCATTCGCGCCGCTAAAGCTAAAGGCTTTCGTGTCACCACTAACACCACTATCTTCGAGGGTACGCAACCCAAAGATATGCAAGAGTTCTTCAATTTTCTAGAAACGCTAAATACTGACGGGATGATGATTTCTCCTGGCTACAGTTACGAGTGGGCACCAGATCAAGATCATTTTCTCCACCGCGAACAAACCCGCGCCCTCTTCCGAGAAATTCTCGCTCCCTACAAAAGTGGTGAAAAAAACTGGAACTTCAATCACAATCCGTTGTTCCTCGATTTTCTCACTGGCGAGAAGGACTACGAATGCACACCTTGGGGTAGCCCTAGTTATAGCGTTCTCGGTTGGCAAAAACCTTGCTATCTGCTGAACGAAGGTTATTACTCTACTTTCAAGGAATTACTAGCACAAACTGATTGGAGTCAATACGGCCAGAAGAGTGGTAATCCTAAGTGTGCCGATTGTATGGTTCACTGCGGCTATGAACCCACCGCCGCAATGGATGCAATGCAACCGCAAAATATGGCGCGTGCCCTTGGCAGTGTCTTTGGCAGGAATTAATAATCAGGGGGAAAGGGGAAAAAGAACCCCATATTTAAAAACCTTGCTTTTACCCCTATCTTTTTAACGACGTAGATGTTGAGATAGGACTTACAAAAACAATACAAAACTCTGATTTCCCGGTAGGGGCAATTCATGAATTGCCCCTACTGCATTTACTATTGCGGAAGTCATACTAGAGTTGGTATGTTAGGGAAAATTTCAGTCCACTCAAGTGGACTTTAACTCTTACAGAAATGTGAGTAATAATAAATATTTAAAAACAGCCTAGTGCTGGATTTTATCAATCTTTTCAATCACTATCCCTTTATCGTAAATCAAAGGGTTTAAGACCCCAACAATACAGGTAGTATCATTCTCAGCCGGGGTTTAAATCCCCGTCTGAAAATGTCTTTAATTTTTAATTTTTAATTTTTAATTTTTAATTGTTAACTGGCTTTACTTGGAACACCAGTAAAGGCGAAAAACTGTTGTTCTTTGGGTGCAGCTAAACTTTCACCAAGGTAACGATGAATACCTACTCCCATGTCTCCGGTTGCGGTGAGTTTGAAGTTCGCTTCTTCAAATCCATATTCACGGAAAAATTTACGCACAGTCTCAGAGTGGGGAATACCGTTAGAGTGTCCACGAGTCCAAATTACAAAAGCACCTTGCTTGCTGAGAAAGCTGAGGTTTGCTAGCAAGCGATTTAATTCAGCTTCATCTGCAAGATTGCCAAATACACCACAGACAATCACAATGTCTGCTGGCACTGCTCCTACATAGTTCGAGGAGAGAGTTGCATCACCATTGATAAACTCAATTTGTTTTGTCAAACCCAAGGATTCTATTGTTTGTTGTCCACGTTCAACTAGGTGTGGATTTAGCTCTACAAGTCGGGCATAAACATCTTTTGCTCGTGGGTGATTTGATAGCGTTCCTAGCAAATCTCGTCCATCGCCCGCACAAACACTAACTACACGGATTAACCCTGGTTCGGACAAGTTCAAGCTATAGGAAATGTATTCCTGCACAATTTGCAAGCGTTGTTGCAATTTTGGTTCGTTCTTGTAGAGGTCGTGCCATTCAAACCAGTCTTTTACCATAGGAAGTAATTTCCATTCCCATTAATCACAAGTTTGCAAAATTACAGACATAGTGTGTAATTTAAAACTACGATAATCATATCGAAAATTCGTAGTTTGTATTGAACACAGAGTATCATGAAAAATTCTCCAAAATCAAGTCTTTTTTCTTTATATAAAGTTGAGAGCAGAGACGCAAAGAAATTGCACTTATTACCTTGTATCGATACAATGCAGCCGTAAATATGCTGTGTACCCCAGGCAGGAGATGCCAAGTAGCAAATACTACAAAAGTTAAAAATACGATACCTGCGGCGGATTACGCCTACGCATTCTTTAAGGGATTTCCCTGAAAGAAATTTCCAGTATTTATTAAAGTGCCGAGAAGTTAACCTAGATGTAAAGTTATGTAAATTAAATTAACAAACATAACAATAATTTGTAATAAATTATGATGCGGCAGCATTGTATAAAGAGAACTTGGAAGTAAAAAACAACATCTTAATCAGGTTTTCCAGTCATTCATCGAAGTTTGAAGTTTTTTAACAAAAGTTTTAATCTGAAAGCCTGGAGATCGTAAACTTATTTCTTGGATGTCTGTTTTAAACCTTTCGTAACTCGTCAGGCAGTGCTGACATCAGAAATCAACTGAACCATTCAGTTTTGAGTCCAATTATTCTTAACCAAGCAAATTAGGAGATTTAAGGCAATGGTTTTAGATGCATTTGCAAAAGTAGTTTCCCAAGCTGATACACGCGGCGAATATCTCTCTGATGCACAATTGGATGCATTGAGCGAACTAGTCAAAGATGGTAACAAGCGTGCAGATGCTGTTAACCGTATTACCAGCAATGCGTCAGCTCTTGTTGCTGCTGCGGCTCGTGATTTGTGGGCAGAACAACCCCAATTGATCACTCCCGGTGGTAATGCTTACACCAGCCGTCGTGCAGCTGCTTGTATCAGAGACTTGGACATCATTCTTCGCTATATCACCTACGCTATCTTTGCTGGCGATTCCAGCGTGCTAGACGATCGCGCGCTCAATGGATTACGGGAAACCTACTTGGCATTGGGAACCCCAGGAGCTTCAGTTGCTGTTGGTATTCAAAAGCTGAAACAAGCTTCTTTGGCAATTGTCAACGATACAAACAATATCACCAGAGGCGATTGCAGTGCTTTGGCATCTGAAATAGCTAGCTATTTCGATCGTGCTGCTGCTGCTGTAGCTTAAGCCAAGCAAAATTTGCTGATGTTGACTAAATAATTGTCCATAGGACAAAACAAAATTTCAACCATAACGTTTGTAAAAGGGAAATACCAAAATGACAAAAACACCTCTAACTGAAGCAATTGCATCGGCTGATTCTCAAGGGCGCTACCTCAGCAGCACCGAAATTCAAGTTGCTTTTGGTCGCTTCCGCCAAGCTCCAGCTAGCTTACAAGCAGCAAAAGCATTGAGTGCTAATGCTCAACGCTTGACCGAAGGTGCTGCTCAAGCAGTGTATAACAAGTTCCCTTACACCACCCAACAACAAGGCCCTAACTTCGCGTCTGATTCACGCGGTAAAGGCAAATGTGTACGTGATGTCGGCTACTACTTGCGGATTATCACTTATGCTTTAGTTGTTGGTGGCACAGGCCCCTTGGATGATTTCTTGATTTCTGGCTTGGCTGAAATCAACCGCACATTTGACCTGTCTCCTAGCTGGTACATTGAAGCTCTCAAGTACATCAAAGCTAACCACGGTCTTAGCGGCGATCCAGCTGTTGAAGCAAATTCCTACATCGACTATGTAATCAATACTCTAAGCTAGAGTGTTTCTTTAGCCCGGAGAGGAAATCAGCTCTTATGACAAGTAAGTTCTATGAGTTGTTTACCTCTCCGGGCAGTTTTATTAGAACATCTAGCTGAAAACCCTGGAGAAAGAGGAACGTAGTTCTGTATTTTTTGCTTTAGAACAGGGATGAAAGCTACCGACGTAGCACGGTATTTGTTACAACTTTGGGGAAGTTAGCAACCCAGTGCCTCTTTTAAGCCACCGTCAATTGGCACAATATTTTTATCAGTACAAGATTTAAAAACCTACCCTCAGACAGGGGGAAAGTATACGCCCGAAATAACGTAAGGAGATATCACTACGCCTTGTGGCAAATGTGGTAAGGCAGCGAGCGCAATCTTCTTCCTTGACGTTAGCGAGTCTGCATCCCCTATGGGAAGCGAGCTACACGCAGCGTCTAGCAGAGAACGTATGGAGAGTTTCTCCCCAATGAGGACTGCCAAACCCGTAGGGTGAGCCTGGGAACCTGTGGAAACAGGATATTAAGGCAGCAATGTCTTAAAAATCACCTTACCGAAAGGGACGGTGAGTGTCAATTTCAAAAAGACTGTTAAAAGACTAGAAAAAATTTTTCTAAAAAGTTTTCAGTTTTGCAGTTAAAACTGAGGAGGTTTAAAGATGGCAGCTTTGGGACAAGCAGCAAGATTAGGGATTGGAGCGTTTGAAAATTCAGCGCCAGTAGAACTACGTCCCGATAGAACAGAAGCGGATGTAGCAGTGGTTATTCGGGCGGCTTACCGTCAGGTTTTGGGTAATGCATATCTACTAGAAGCAGATCGTTTAGAGAGTGCAGAATCACTGTTACAGCAAGGTACAATCACCGTTAGGGGATTTGTGCTAGCCATTGCTCAATCGGAACTTTATCGGGATAAGTTTTTCTACTCCAACTCCCAAACTCGGTTTATCGAGTTGAATTATAAGCATTTATTGGGGCGTGCGCCACAAGATGAGTCAGAGATTTCCTACCATGTTGAGCTTTACAACTCACAAGGTTACGAAGCAGAGATTAATTCTTACATTGACTCATTAGAATATCAAGAAGGTTTTGGCGAAAATATTGTCCCCTACTATCGAGGCTTTAAAAGTCAAGTAGGACAGAAAAACGTTGGTTATAGCCGACTGTTCCAACTGTATCGGGGTTATGCCAATAGCGATCGCGCTCAAGGACAAAAACAAGGACGGCTAACCTGGGAAATAGCTAAAAATCTAGCTTCACCCATTTACCCCGTCTCTGCTGGAGCCATTACAGGTCTTTCTAGAGGCGATCGCGGCGAAACATACCGGATCAGAGTGCTACAAGCAGCTTCCCCCAACTCAACTGTAGTAAGGCGCGGTACTGCGGAATTGCTCGTACCCTACGAGCAACTTTCTAGTAAATTGCAGCAGTTGAATCGCAAGGGCAGTAGGGTTATTAGCATTACAGCCGTATAAATAGGGAATCAGGGGGAGTAGGGAGTAGGGAGTAGGGAGTAGGGAATTTCACCACTCTCAAATCCCCACTCACTACTCCCCTTAGCAATTATTAAGTTACAAAAGGAAAATTACCAATGGCTATTACAACAGCAGCTTCCCGTTTGGGAACAGAACCTTTTAGCAATCAGTCTCCTGTGGAATTGCGTCCAAATGCAACCAAAGAAGACATTGAGAGAGTAATTGCTGCCGTCTATCGTCAAGTTTTGGGCAACAACTACATATTGACATCAGATCGCCTGATAAGTGCTGAATCGATCCTGCGCGACGGCAAAAGTACAGTCCAAGAGTTTGTGCGTCAATTAGCTAAATCAGAACTGTACAAATCCAAGTTTTTCTACGACAACTTCCAAACTCGCGTCATCGAACTAAACTACAAACATTTGTTGGGTCGCGCCCCTTATGATGAGTCTGATGTTGTCTATCACTTAGACTTGTATCAAACCAAAGGATATGAAGCCGACATAGATTCTTATATTGATTCGCCAGAGTATCAATCTAGCTTTGGTGAAAATATAGTGCCTTACTATCGTGGCTTTAGTACCCAAACCGGACAGAAAACTGTCGGATTTAGCCGGATCTTCCAACTTTATCGCGGCTATGCCAGTAGCGATACCTCCCAACTCAAAGGCAAATCTTCCCGCCTCGCTAGCGAACTAGGTCGCAATAGTGCATCCATCGTTGTTCCTCCCTCTGGCGGGCCATCAGGCTTTTCATACGTTGCTTCCGAAAAAGGCGTTACCCCCAACAGTACTTTTGGTGGTGCGGGAACCTTTGGTAAAGAAGGCAGACTTTACCGCATTGAAGTAGCAGGTGTTTTTGGAGCCGGTTATCCTAGCACACGCCGCGTCAATCAAGCGGTGATTATACCTTATGAAGAATTATCTAGTTACTTCCAGAGAGTGGTAAAACAAGGTGGTAAAATAGCTAGTGTGAAACCCCTTTAGTGTCATTTGTCAATAGTCATTAGTCAATAGTCATTATTAAGGACAAACGACTAATGACGATCTAAAATTGGGAATTAATTTTATGGTTGGATCAAGTAGTAGTAGAACGAGTAGTCGCTACTTTCGATATGAAGTAGTGGGTCTGCGCCAAAGCGAAGAAACTGAAAAAACTAACTATCCCATTCGTTCTAGCGCCACTGTGTTTTTCACAGTACCTGAGAACCGGATGAATCAAGAAATGCAGCGAATTACTCGCTTGGGTGGCAAAATAGTCAGCATTCAGCCATTGAACGCTGAAGCGAAAACAGATAGCGAACAAAGCGATCTTCCTTCTTCATAATGAATTCCAGTCCTCAGAAATTTGAAGATTTATCATCGACAGACAACTCTGGCGACGGTGAATCTTTAACAGTAGAGCAAGCGATCGCTAATCTGGAAAGTGCAGATTTAGGTCTGCGCTTTTATGCTGCCTGGTGGTTGGGTAGGTTTCGGATATCTGAAGCAGCTGCGGTTACAGCATTAATGAAAGCGTTAGAGGATGAAGCCGACAGAACACCAGAAGGCGGATATCCTCTGCGACGGAACGCAGCTAGAGCTTTAGGGAAACTAGGCGATCGCCAGGCCGTCTCACCTTTAATTGCGTGTTTAGACTGCTCAGATTTTTATGTCCGAGAAGCAGCAGCACAATCCTTAGAAATGTTGGGCGATCCGGTTTGCATTCCCGCCCTGATTGAGTTATTACAAGTAGGTTTGCAGGGAGAGCAGCTGATATCAAAGCAGCCTGATTTATCTCAACCCTACGAGGCCATCTTAGAAGCCTTGGGAACCTTGAGGGCGACTGAGTGCATCCCTTTGGTAAAACCATTTTTAGAGCATCCAATCGAATTGGTGCAATATGCTGCCGCACGAGCCATGTATCAATTAACCCAAGAACCAGTTTATGGAGAACGGTTAGTAAAAGCTCTGGCAGGAGATAAATTGCAATTGCGTCGAGCCGTATTAGCAGATTTGGGAGCAATTGGCTATCTACCCGCAGCAGATGCGATCGCCGAAACTCTTGCCGAAAATAGCCTGAAGTTAATTTCTCTGAAGGGATTACTAGAACATCAAGTTAACCACACAGCAACAAGCACTTTGTCAGATGGTGCGATTAAAGTGATCGATTTGATGGACTCGCTATTGTAGTCATAATTTTCCAGAAATTAGTTGTTATTAATACGTTTAAACCAAATGTTTACCACACATGAACCCCTAACCCAACTGCAAAATCAGGGCTAGGGGGTTTATGTATGATGTCAACTACGGAGAACTTAAGCTACAATTGGCAGATCCCTAATGACTCATGAAAAATTATTATGAATAACAGTGACCTTGCCCAAATATTAATCCGTGCTGTGGAAGAAGCAGACTCCTCCGATCGCTTATTAGATGCAGTTCGGGAGTTAGCGGCAGCTAGAATCGAGGAATCTGTTCCTACTTTGATTGCAGCTTTAGGCTACAACAATCCAGGGGCAGCAGTGGCGGCAGTAGATGGACTAATTGCGATCGGCGAACCCGCAGTACCATCACTATTGCAACTAATTGATGACTACAACTACAGTGCTAGAGCCTGGGCTATTCGAGCCTTAGCGGGAATTGGCGATGTCCGGGCGCTGGATACCTTGTTAGAGGCAGCAAAAACCGATTTTTCCTTAAGTGTACGGCGGGCAGCTGCCAGGGGATTAGGCACTTTGCGCTGGCATCAACTACCTGCTGAGAAACTGGAATCTATTCAGATTCAGGTATTAGAGGCGCTATTACTAATTTCTCAAGATCCAGAATGGATAGTGCGCTATGCAGCAGTCACGAGTTTAGAAACACTAGCGATGTCTGGCGACAACCCGCAAAGCGGCAACGCTATAGCAGTTAGTTTACCCGATCAAGCGTCGCGGATTACAAATCAACTTCAGCAAATACTCGATACCGATGCCGATTTGGGAGTTCGCACCCGCGTAAAATTTGCCCAGCAAAAAATTCAACAGCAACAACATCAAGAAGTGTTTGCACCGAAAAGAAAGCTAGAAGAAACTGAAGTATCTGAAGTACCTCATCGTGGTGGTGGCAGACGGTGATTCACCATTGATTGCTCAAAGCCTTGAAGCAACTGGGTTTTTACTCAGTCCAGCACTTTGCAAATCCCATTTAAAAATAAAAACACCCTTCCTTGCTTGTAAGGAAGGGTGCTTTAGCTTTAAGCCTTAAAAAGGGGGGAAAATCAATTAAAGTCCACCAATTTATCGGGGGATTTAGGGGGATCTAAAAGTATTTGATACATTCCTAGAGACTTTTAAAACATCCTCTAAGGGTGAAACTTGAGCTTTCCAATGTTTGGGTAGTTGAAGATTTTCCGGTAGGATCGTTGTGCGATCGCTAGAAGAATGCGTTTAATTTAGGCATTCTTCAAAATGCTAAAACTTCACTGAGGATAACAACAGGAAAACCAGGAACATTACGAAAGCCTTTATTATTGGTAATAAATTGGTTAGAATTAACAGATAAAGCTGTTGCAGCATGAATAGCATCGGGTGTTTTAAGATTAGTTGTAGCCCGAAGATTAGCAGATTTTCGCAGTATTGATTGACTAATAGGAATTAACTGCACTTGAGATAATAATAGTTCTTCATAGTCTGCTACTAAAGAATTATTGCCATTACGCAATGGAACAACTAAAACCTCCATTAATATTATTTCACTGCTGATGATTTGAATTTCTCCTGCATAAAGTTTAGACCATAGTGGTTGCAAAAGAGAGTAATAATCAGGGTTGCCTTCAATAGTATAAATAGCCACCGAAGTATCTATATAAATAGAGCCACTTGTTGGAAGTATTAGCTGTCCCATGATAAGCGTTCTTCTTGTAGTTGTCTGTCTATATCCTCAGCAGTTCGAGAAGGGTGTCTCCTACGGCTTTCTTCTATAATCTCAAGTACAGAACGGTGTTTGGGTTCAGTTTTTTCTGGTAAAATCACAAATACATCAACGCTATCGCCTATTTCAGCTTCTGGAATTTCAATTTCTATTTTGTTTCCTGGTAAAACTTTGGTTGTGATACGTAAAGCTGATTGCATGGTTTTCCCTCAACATTTATCAATACAGAATTCAGGAGTCAGGAGCCAGAATTCAGTTTAAAACCCCCTAAACATTGAAAATTTAGTTTTTTGTATAAAACTATAGCATTAAGTGAAAACGGTAGAATACGCCCAAATAACTAATGATGCGGTGATAACTTAACCCGATTGCCGCCAATGTGTCGGTGCTTCGATATAATCAGGTAGGCGAGTAGTGCGATCGCCAAGTGCCTCTCTAATCTGCCGCAACTCTAAGTTTTTCGCTCCTGTCAAAATAGTTCCTTCCAGTTTGACATTACTGAGATTAGCTTCTGAAAAGTTAGCTCCCATGAGGTTGGCCTGAGTCAGGTTAGCTTGATAAAAGGTTGCCCTATAGAGGTTTGCTCCAATCAGATTAGCCTGATACAAGTCAGCTTCCGTTAAGCTAGCTTCTGAGAGGTTGGCAAAATAGACTTCTGTTTGGTGGAGTTTGGCTGCATTCAAATTAGCCCCAGAAAGATTAGCCCCATTTAAGTTAGCCCCACAGAGATTAGCACCAATCAAACCCGTTTGGTGCAGGTTGGCTTTACCTAATTTTGCTCCTTGCAAGTTAGCTAAAAATAACTTTGCTCCTGAGAGGTTAGCCATTTTTAAGGTCGCTTGTTGCAAGTTAGCTTTATAAAGGTTCGCCCCCTGTAAATTAGCTGCACGCAGACTTGCACCAGAGAGGTTGGCTGAACGCAGGTTTGCACCAGAGAGGTTGGTACGATTCAGGTTAGCCCAACAAAGGTTGGCTGCATATAAACTAGCTTTTAGTAATTTGGTTTCATAAAGAATCGACCTAATGAGTTTAGCGCCACTAAGGTCTGCTCCACTCAAGTCAGCCCCACGTAAGTCAGCCCCACTCAAATCAGCCCCACGCAGGTCTGCTTGTTGCAGGTTAGTTTTTAGTAGGTCTGCTTGTCTAATATCGGTGTTACGTAAATCAAGTTTTTGATCTTTTGGGTCTTCGAGTAAATTACGCCTACCGATAACAGTCAGGGCGGCTTGAATATCGGTGCGTATTTTGGGGAATTCTTCATGAAGATTTTGCTCCAACTGCGGTGTCGGACGCGACCCTCCTCTCCGCCGACTTGAGTAAACTGCTGCTTGATATTCCGGCTGTTGTTGCTCCCCTTTTACCTGCTGGATAGGTGCATTCTCTCGTACAAAGGCAGTGAGAATTTCCATAATTGTCCAGTGTTCTTGAGGAAAATCTTGAGCAACTCTTTCTAAAGCATAAATTGCGCCTGTCCGGGTTTCAACCTTTTCATGGCCAAGCTGGGCAATTGCGCCCATAAAGCGCTCTGCAATTAATCTGTCTTGATTGAGTTTGGCATTTTGCAAGCCAATTTCTAAGTTTTTTTCAGATGCGATCGCACTCTTTTGCATCGCTTGGGCACGTCTTGCTGCATAATAAGTATTAAACATTGCTGCCGATGCCAGAAAAACTATGGCAGTAGTTGTTAAAGCTTGGTTTCTATACTGAATTTTTTCTTGAATTGACAACTCTTTAATACTAGACAAGGCGAAGAAAATTACAGTCAACGAGCAGCCAAATATAACTGTTATAGTTATCAACCAATTCAACAGAGCATCTGTCTTTTTAGAAGACATGGTAAAAATTTTCCTTACAACCTAGAATTATTACTTAGATGTTGGGGAAAAATAGTATAGCATTTAGCAGAAATTTATAATAGGTGCTAAGACACTCATTGAATTAGGTAATGATATCGAATATACTTTTATATCACGGTATCAAGAAACCCTTGCACTACAAGAATTACGAATTAAGTAATCAAGCGGATATGAGATTACTCAGAAAATTTGGTTTCTCTGAGGTTTGCTCCATCAAGTATGGTGTCATAGAGAATTGCGCCATGCAAGCTAGCTAGATATAAACTAGCACGATGCAGGTTAGCTCCAGAAAGGTTAGCTTTAGAAAGGTTAGCTGCACTGAGGATTGCTCCTTCTAAATTAGCTAGATATAAATTAGCTCCTTCTAGATTAGCTGCACTAAGTATTGCTCCCGCTAAATTAGCTTTTCTAAGATTAGCCCCCGCGAGATTAGCTTGATAGAGATTTGTCTGTTGTAGATTCGCTCCATTCAAGTTTGCTCCTCTCATATCCGTGAAGCTCAAATCAATTTGCTCTTTTCCTGGCTTTTTGTTTGCATCTCTTCTGGCGATAACCGTCAGCGCGGCTTGAATATCTACACGAACTTTTGTTGACAAGTTACTCGTTATTTCCTTGTGGGGCATATAAGGAGCATTTTTTCGCACAAAATTAGTAAGAATGTCTATGATTATCCAGTGGTATTGTGGATAATTATGGGCAATTTGCTCTAAATCATTAATTATAGCTAGAGTGGTATCTATAGTATTATTTCCTAGCTGTTCACTTGCTATTCTTAAGCGCCGTTTTAGTAAATTATGCTGATTTGGTTGAATTTTTTCCTGAAAATCAAGTATCGACAGGAATGTTTTTGATAGCTCGATGTAATTTTTTGATAATATATTTTTCATAGTATGAACAGCATTAATAGTTAATAAAAGTAAATCTAAATACCCGCTTTTTACGGAATAAATTCTTAGGGGTTGTTTGAAAAGTCGTTGGCTGTGATTTTAATTGCATTATTACCCCCCTTAATCCCCCCTTATAAAGGGGGGAAACAAGTAAAATCCAGTTCCCTCCCCTTTACAAGGGGAAGGTTAGGGAGGGGTAAAAAAATATTTGATACATCAATCATAACTTTTCAAATATCCTCTTGTCTTTGTTATTGTTTTATACATAATTAATACTTACTAGTCTTTAGTTTTCACTCACAATTAACTCTCATCATGATAATTTTGATTTATTTATAATCAGTTATTAACTAAAAATGAGTATTAGAATGCAGCAAAAAACACAGCCAATAGTTAAAAACCTGGTGTTAATTGGTGGCGGTCACAGCCATGCTATTGTTATGAAAATGTTCGGCATGAAACCGTTAACAGGAGTACGTTTGACGCTGATTACCGCAGCATCAGAGACAGCCTACTCTGGGATGTTACCAGGACACATTGCCGGATTTTACAGCCACAAGGAATGCCATATTGACTTGCGACCCTTGGCGAACTTTGCTCAAGCACAATTGTATATTGACACAGTAGTTGCCCTTGACTTGAAAAACAACAAAGTTCTTTGTGCTAACGGACTTGTGGTAGATTTTGATGTGCTGTCTATAGATATTGGCAGCACTCCGGCTAGAATATCTGTATCAGGTGCGGCAGAATATGCGATCGCAGCTAAACCAGTATCGCAGCTATTAGAGCATTGGGATGAACTAATTGCAGCCGTAAGTAAAAATCCTCAAGAACAAATTAGCATTGCGATCGCAGGTGGAGGCGCTGGCGGTGTAGAATTAGCGCTATCGATGCAATCTCGTTTACAGAGGATACCAATTCAAAATCTAGAAATTCATTTATTTCAGCGCGGACAAGAATTGATGCCCAATTATCATCAATCAGTGCGGCATCAAATTCAGCAAATTTTAACTAACCGAGGTATTAAGTTACATCTGGGGGAAAGTGTGTGTAAAATTGCACCTAAAACTCACAATAAAGCTAAAGAAATATTTGAAATTAAATGTGAATCTGGTTTAACAGTAGAGTGCAATAAAATCTTTTGGGTAACACAAGCTTCAGCACCCGAATGGTTAAAAAACGCTGGACTAGGAACTGATGAGCAAGGTTTTATTTTGGTAGAAGACACGTTGCAATCTCAAACGCACCCGCAAATATTTGCTGCTGGTGATATTGCCACAATGGTAAATCATCCGCGTCCGAAAGCTGGGGTATTTGCTGTTAGGCAAGGTAAACCTTTATTTGAGAATTTACAGCGAATTTTATTAGATAAGTCGCTCAAACCTTATAGACCACAGAAACAATATTTGAGTTTAATTGGTACAGGAGACAAACGAGCGATGTCTGCGACGGGCAACGCCTACGCAACCAGAGGCACTTTTACTTTACCACCTCACAAACTCTTGTGGTGTTACAAAGATTGGATTGACCGCCGCTTCATAGAAGGCTTCCGCAACTTCTGAGTTTTCTCTCAACCGAGGCATCTCACCAAAATACCACGAGTAACATGACAATTCCTAACAGTGCAAAGTTGAATGGTACTAGCAAAGATAATATGACAAATAGGCATTCCATTGGCAGAAACTACCCTGAAAAATACAGTAGTAGGAGAATACCATGACAACGCTAGTCAATGAGACGATTGAGAGGCTGAAGACCAATGTGAAGGGTCATCTGGTGCTTCCTAACGATCCGAGTTATGACGAAGTACGCGAAATATGGAATGCGATGATCGATCGCAGACCTGCTGTCATCGTGCAGTGTGCAGAAGCCGATGACGTTCGCTATGCGATCGCATTTGCGCGAGAGAATGGGCTGGAAATATCAATCAGGGGCGCTGGACATAACATCGCCGGAAATGCTGTATGTGATAACGGCCTGATGATCGATCTTTCAACCATGAGGAATGTCCGCATTGATGCTCACAAGAGGCGTGCTTATGTCGAACCAGGTGCCACACTTGCTGATTTTGATTCTTCAGCACAGGTGCATGGGTTAGCGACTCCAGTGGGAATTAATTCAACGACTGGTATAGCAGGTCTTACCTTGGGTGGCGGTTTTGGTTGGTTGACGCGTAAGTACGGCCTGACCATCGATAATCTTGTCTCTGCGGAAGCGATCGCCGCAGATGGGAATAAGATACGAACCAGCGAAAACGAAAACCCTGACCTTTTCTGGGCGATTCGAGGTGGCGGCGGTAACTTTGCGATCGTAACTGAGTTTGAATTCGCTCTTCATCCTGTGGGGCCGGAAATATTGGCTGGGTTGATCGTTTTTCCCTTTAGCCAAGCCAAACAAGTACTGACACAGTATCGTCAATTTGCTGAATCAGCCCCCGAAGAACTCAATGTGTGGGTAGTACTTCGCAAGGCTCCGCCACTGCCTTTTCTTCCTGAGAATGTGCATGGCAAAGAGGTAGTTGTGCTGCCTGTCTTTTATGTAGGTGATATTGTAGAGGGTGAGAAACTGATCGAACCTCTACGTAGTTTTGGCGATGCCTATGGCGAACATATCGGTGTTCAGCCTTACATAGAATGGCAGCAAGCTTTTGACCCGTTGCTGACACGCGGTGCTAGGAACTACTGGAAATCTCATAATTTCACAGAGTTACATGATGGAGTACTGGATGCGATCGTGGAATTCGCAAGCAAGCTACCTTCGCCACAGTGCGAAATCTTTATAGGATTCATTGCCGGGGCATCCAACCGTGTCTCGGCAGATGCCACAGCATATTACCATCGAGATGCGAAGTTTGTGCTTAACGTGCATGGACGATGGGATGATGCAGCAGACGATGAGATGGGCATTGCCTGGACACGTGGGTTTTTCCAAGCTTCTGCCCCCTATGCATCTGCTGGTGCTTATGTGAACTTCCTAACCGCAGAGGAGGGCGATCGTGTCGCAGCAGCTTACGGCTCTAACTACGATCGCTTGGTACAGATCAAGAAGCGGTACGATCCTGAGAACATTTTCCATCTCAACCAGAATATCAAACCCTAATACCAATTCTGTATAAAGATGCGCCAAATTATATAAGGAACGAACCGCAAAGGGCGCAAAGGAGAGGCAGCGCGGTCTTGGGGGTTTCCCCTATGAGCGACTGCCGTCACAAAGGAAGAAAGAAAATTTGGCGCAGCCTCACAAAGAAATGGTATAAGCTAGCTTTGCTTTCTACTCCCAATCATAGACACTAAAAAGCGCTCTCCAGAAAGGGGGGCGCTTTTTGTTTTATTTGACGTGATTATGCGAGGAGGGGTGTTAGAGCAATACAGTTCAGATAGAGCAACAAAACATTTGTAGAGACGGCGATTTATCGCGTCTCAAAAACCCAAAATTGTTGCCAGTAGCCCTTAACCCAAGCTTATTGGGTGTTAAAGGACTTTTGCAATAGGTCTAATGAAGTTGTTCAATTAGCTCAACAATTTGTTGATAATACTGAATATTCCCTTCTTGATAATACAAGTCTGCGGATTTCTGAAAATCGCTAATTGCTCCTTGAGAATCTCCTAGATTTTGGTAGACATCTGCCCGAAGAATGTAAGCTGAAGCCCAATTAGGCTGACGCTGTAAGGCTTGGTTTAAGTCTGCAAGCGCTCCTTGTAAGTCTCCCAACAGAGAACGGCTACGACCCCGATTGTACCAGTCTTCGGCAAAGCTGGGGTCGATCGCGATCGCACGACTGTAATCTTCTATTGCCCCTTGATAATCTTCTAGGGCATAGCGAGCATTGGCGCGATCGCTGTAAAATGCAGCAGATTGAGGATTAAATTGCAATGCTTGGGTGTAATCTGCGATCGCACTTTCATAAGCTTCTAAAGCATAATAGGTGGAACCTCGGTTATAATATCCTTCAATTAAATCAGGATTAATTTTTAATGCTTGATTATAATCGGCGATCGCTCCTTGTTCATCTCCTAAAAGACGACGAGCATTTCCCCGATTACAATACGCTTGGGAAAATTCAGGAACAAGCTTGATCGCTTGAGTGTTATCATCAATTGCACCCTGTAAATCTTGCAGAGCTTCACGAGCAATACCCCGACCGTAATAAGCTGCGGCTAAATTATCATTAATCTGCAATGCTCGATCGTAATCTTTAATTGCTCCTTTATGATCTCCTAAAGAACGACGAGCCGCCGCGCGATCGCAATATCCTTCTGCTAAATTAGGATTGAGTTGTAATAGGCGATTGCTATCTTCAATTGCACCTTGATAGTCTCCCAATCGGCGACGAGCATTTGCCCGAAAGCCGTATACTAAAGCTAAAGTCGGATTTTCTTGTAATGCTTGGTCATAATCTGCGATCGCACCTTGATAATCCTCAAGAGTACTACGAACCAGACCGCGCTCACAATAAGCTTGTACATCATCAGGATTCAGCTTTAATGCTTGATTAAAGTCTTCAATTGCTTGATGATAGTTTTTGAGGTGAGCAAGCACCAGACCCCGATTATAGTACGCTCCGGCAAAGCTGGGATTGATTTTTAGGGCGTGGTTGTAATCGGCGATCGCACTTTGATAATCTGCTAAAGCGTAGTGAGCATTACCTCGGTTATGATAAGCCTCCGCCAAGTTAGGATCTAATTGTAATGCTTGGTTATGGTCAGCGATCGCTTCTTGATAATTGCCTAAAATCTGGTGAATATTGCCCCGATTGCTGTAGGCTGCGGCAAAATGGGGATGCCATTGTAAAGCTTGCTGAAAATCTGCGATTGCCCCTTGACGATCGCCACGTTCAAAACGAGTTACGCCGCGATTATGATAAGCATTGGCAATATCAATATTGATGTTATCAGCCAATTGGGTACTTATTTCTATAGTTTGAATATAATCGGCGATCGCTTTGTCGTAGTTTTCGGAAGCAAAGTAGGCATTGCCCCGGCTGTGGTAAGATTGCGCCAGATTAGAATCTAATTGTAATGCTTGGTTATGGTCAGCGATCGCTTCTTCATAATCGGCTAAAAAGTAACGAGCATTAGCCCGATTGTAATAGGCTATGGCAAAATTGGGATTGATTTCGATAGCGCGATTGAAATTAGCGATCGCACTGCGATAATCTTTGAGTTGACCACTTAAAATCAGCCCTAAATTATGGTAAGCTTCGGCATAGTCAGGATTTAGCTTGATTGCTTGGGTGTAAGCTGCGATCGCGGCTTGATAGTCCCCTTGCAAATTTTGGTTTAATCCTTGGTTAAAAAAATCTTCCGCATTCATATAATTTTTTTGGCTTTTGACATTCTCTAGCCTAAAGCATCGTGATTCTTAACGATATGTTTTAAAAATTATTCCAACTCCCCCATTAAACCAATTCGCAATTCGCAATTCGCAATTCGCAATTACGTTTTGTGACGGG
>NZ_JABXKI010000194.1 GCF_017115095.1 Nostoc sp. NMS4
GAGCATTGGGCATTGGTTATTAATTCTTCTCCCCCTGCCTCCCCTGCCTCCCCTGTTCCCTCATCCCCCCTGCTCCTTCCCCACTTCCCAGAATGTAGATAAGGCTTAAGGATGAAAGCACCATTACCTGATAACGAAGCACAGAGAATCGAGACACTTTTGCAATATAAGATTCTTGATACGCCATCGGAAGCCACCTTTGACGATCTGACTCGTTTAGCCTCGTATATTTGTCAGACTCCTATTGCCTTAATTAGCCTGATTGATACAAATCGCCAATGGTTCAAGTCTAGAGTCGGAATGGAAGCCCCAGAAACACACCGAGATTTCGCGTTCTGTGCGCATACCATTCTCCAGCCAGATATTTTGGTTGTGCCTGATGCAACAGATGACGAACGGTTCGCTGCTAATCCACTGGTAACATCTGACCCAAATATTCGGTTTTATGCTGGTGTACCTCTGACTAACCCTGAAGGATATGCGCTCGGAACCCTATGTGTAATTGACTACGTACCACGAGAACTTAATCCAGAACAACTGGAGGCATTACGAACTTTAGGTCGTCAAGTCATTAAGCAACTGGAATTGCGCCGGAATTTAGCAAGTTTAGTACTTGTTACCAAGAAAAGCAATCAGACGCAGAGTGTACGCAAGCAATTTTTTAAAAAGATTGCAGTAAGTTTTGGTTTGTCGTCAGTAATTTTAGTTCTGATTGGGGTGATTTATTATCAAAATACACGGGTATTTACTAATTTTAATCGCAGTATCGTAAAACATACTTATAAAAAACTTAACAGCCTGGAGAAAATACTGTCCCAGGTAAAGGATGCTGAGATTGGACAACGTAGTTACATCTTCACTGAAGAAAAACTTTATCTAAAATCGTATGAAACAGCACTTAGTAATGTCGATCAAGAAATTGCCAAGCTGAAGAGTTTAACGGCAGATCAACCGAATCAACAAAAGCAGATTGCGACACTTGAATTTCTGATCGCGGCTAAACTTAGTGAACTAAAACAGACTATCGAATTGCGCCAGAAGAAGGGATTAGAGGCGGCGTTGCAAGTACTGCTGAGAAACGACCAACAAAATCTCATGGATGATATCCGCAAAGCGATCAATGAGATAGAAAACGAGGACAGAGGACGACTCCAACAACAGTCACAAGCAAAAAAAGCCAAGAGTCGTAACACAATTCTGACACTTGCGATCGCTATTTGCTTAAGTTTTATCGTTCTTGCCATCGTCTACTACTTCATCTATCGTGAGGTTATTGAGCGGAAGAAGACAGAAGAAACCTTAAATCAAGAACGCAACTTTATCTCAGCAGTGGTTGATACAGTCGGTGCGTTGGTAATAGTGTTTGATTCTCAAGGGCAAATCGTTCGTTTCAATCAAGCCTGTGAGCAAATAACTGGTTACTCCTTTGATGAGGTGAGGGGTAGGTATAGCTGGAACTTGTTTCTACCTCCTGAAGAAATAGAGCCAGTCAAAGCAGTTTTCGAGCAGATGCTAACTGGTCAATTCCCCAATGAGTACGAAAGTTATTGGGTAATGAAGAATGGTAGTCGGCGGCTGATTGCCTGGTCGAGTACCATTTTAAAAGACTACGAGGGCTGTGTTGAATATATCGTTGGCACTGGCATTGATATCACTGATGCCAAACGCGCCCAACAGCATCTAACTGCACAATATGCTGCCACCCGCGTTTTAGCTGAGTCCACCACAATCGGCGAAGCTACTAGCCAAATCTTACAAGGAATCTGTGAAAGTTTGAGATGGGATTTGGGTGAAATTTGGATGGTGGATGGGCAGACAAATTTGTTGCGTTTTCTCGATATATGGCATAAACCATCCCTTGAGATGCAAAAATTTGCAACACTGAGGCGGCAAACTACCTTTATACGCGGAAGTGGATTACCGGGTCAGGTTTGGGCTACCTCTGAACCTGTTTGGATTGCTGATATTGCTAAAGATATTAATTTCCTTAACTTCAAAATTGCTGCTCAAGTCGGACTACACGCAGCTTTTGGTTTTCCGATCCGCAGTGGTAACAAAATCCTCGGTGTGATTACCTGCTTCAACCGTGAAATTCAGGCGCTTGATGAAGATTTAGTCAAAACGATGAATTCTATCGGCGAGCAAGTGGGACAATTTATCCAGCGTAAACAGGCTGAAGAAGAAATACAACGCCAAAATTTGCGATCGCAACTATTTACCGAAATCACCCTGAAAATTCGCCAGTCTTTACAAATCGAAGAAATTCTCCAAATCACTGTCGAGGAAGTACAACAGATTCTCAAGACTGACCGAGTTTTAATCTATCAGCTTTTGCCAGATCACTCTGGAAACAACGTTATTGAAGCAGTAGTTTCTGGCTTACCAGCAATCAAAGAGCAAGACAACACCGCCCCCTACTTTCAAGCAGAATATCTCCAACAGTACTATCTACAGCAGTACCGTCAAGGCAAGATTTTCGGACTGGATAATTTGGATCTGTTGGAAGTTGAACAAAGCCATCTGGAATTAATGCAAGAGTTTGGAGTCAAAGTCAATTTGGTTGTGCCTATTCTTGTCAAAGAAGAACTTCGTGGTTTACTGATAGTTCATCAATGTGACGATTCCTACCATTGGTCTAGTTTTGAAACTCATCTTTTGCGGCAAATAGCCGATCAAGTAGGTATTGCTTTAACCCAAGCCCAACTATTAGCAGCAGAAACTCGTCAGCGACAAGAACTAGAAATTGCCCGTCGTCAAGCCGAATTAGCTTCTCAAACGAAAAGTGCATTTTTGGCAAATATCAGTCATGAAATTCGGACACCGATGAATGCTGTATTGGGAATGACCGGTTTGGTGTTAGATACTGCCTTAGACGCAGAACAGCGAGATTTTATTGAGACAATTCGGAGTAGTGGAGACGCTCTTTTAAGTTTAATCAACGAGATTTTGGATCTTTCCAAACTTGAGGCTGGAGAGATGGCTCTCGAAACTCTCGATTTTGACTTATCCACTTGTGTGGAAGAAGTAGTGGAATTATTGGCTCCCTCAGCCCATAACAAGGGATTAGAAATTGCCGCACTAATCGATCGCAACGTTCCCACTCAACTTAAAGGAGATACTGGTAGGCTGCGACAAATTCTGATGAACTTAATCAGCAACGCGATCAAGTTTACCAGCGCTGGCGAAGTATTAGTGCAAGCCGAATTGCGTTCGCTTTCCTCGACTACAGCCACCATCCATTTTGCCATTACAGATACAGGTCTTGGCATTAGCCCTGAAGACCAAGGCAAACTCTTTACACCATTTACCCAAGTGGATGCTTCTACCACTCGCAAGTATGGTGGTACTGGTTTGGGATTAGCCATCTGCAAACAACTTGTAACCTTGATGGGAGGAGTGATTGGGGTAGAAAGTCAGATGGATAAAGGATCTAATTTTTGGTTTGAGGTGCTTTTTACCAAGCAAGTTGAGCCTGTCGAGCCAAAATGCGATGGCTTGTCTGCGACACGCTACGCGAATGCCAACGCTAAGAGCGATCGCGGACTTTTGCGCGATCGCCGTTTATTATTGGTGGATAACAACGCTACTAGTTACAAAATTATCTCCCATCAAGCGACTCATTGGGGAATGGAGGTAGATCGAGCTGACAGTATTGCTGCGTCCCTGAAAGTTATTCAGCAAGCTAGCAAGCAGGGGAAATCTTACGATCTTGCCTTGGTTGATATCCAAATACTGCAAACTTATGGCATGACCATAAAAGAACAAATTCAAGCCAATTCTGCAATTGCTGAGATCCCTTTGATTATGCTCGCCTCTACTAATCAACGGGATGAAGTGCAACAGGCGCTCAAAATCGGATTTGCGGCTTATTTAGTCAAACCCATTAAGCCATCACGACTCCTTGATGCGATCGTAAATATTTTAGAAATTCAACCGGAATCAGAACAAGGGTTTAGAGGCAAAAGGCTAGAGGCTACAGAAGAAATTCCGAGTACAGAAAATTCCGGTATTCTTACTTCTTCCCCGAACTCCTCTACTAAATCCAAGTTAAGAATTCTCTTAGCCGAAGATAATTTGGTGAATCAGAAAGTAGCCTTGAAGCAACTCCAGAGTTTGGGCTATAAAGCTGATGTCGTTGCTAATGGAAAGGAAGTTTTACAGCTATTAGAAAAAATTCCTTACGATTTGATTTTAATGGATTGCCAAATGCCAATTCTGGATGGTTTGGAAACCACAAAAGAAATTCATCGTTGGCAAGAAAATGCCTTTGCCCTGGGTCGTCGTCCGGTGGTGATTGCGATGACGGCTAATGTCATGAAAGAAGACAAACAAACGTGTCTAAATGCCGGCATGGACGACTATTTAAGTAAGCCAGTATTTAAAGAAAAATTAGCTGAGACTTTAGAGCATTGGATAGGTGTAATCGGTTCTCAACAAGAGGCAGGTGTGAATGAGCAAACAGTTTCTACCACAAATAACGACGACACAGTTGATCTAGCAATTAATTGGGAACAATTGCATCGGATATCAGGAAACGATCGGGAATTTGAATTAAATCTATTGCAATTATCCGTTGAAGATATTAAACCCCGTTTAGAGATAATTAAAACAGCGATCGCGGCTAATGACTTTGGGCAAATAGCGCGAGAAACTCATCACCTTAAAGGTGCTAGTGCCAACATTGGAGCCACAGCTATGTATTTAATAGCTAACCAACTAGAACAACTAGCTAGCGATCGAGACTTTAAAGATACTACTAACTTAGTTTCAGAATTAGAAGAATTTGTCAACTCCATTCAATACTTTTTAATCAAAAAAAAGCCTTAAGAATTAAAAATTAAAAATTCTCTCCACTCCCTACTCCCCTATATTTAGTAATTTCGCCATCGCCAACCGTTGCAGTTTGCCGGTAGCACCATGAGGTAGTCGATCTAAAATGTGAATTTGCTTAGGAACTTTAAAATCTGCCAGCATAGTTGCACAGTGAGCTAAAAGTTCTTTTTCGCTAACTTCTGCTTTTAAAACCACAGCCGCGTGGATATCTTCTCCTAAAGATTTGTGGGGAACGGCAAAGGCCAAGGCTTCAGCGACGGCGGGATGGCGCAGCAAGACATCATCCACTTCTAAAGGAGAAATTTTTTCCCCACCCCGGTTAATCAATTCTTTAATCCGTCCAGTCAAGCGGAGGTAGCCGTCTGCATCCACAGTACCCTGATCCCCTGTGCGGAACCAACCATTTACAAAAGCAGTGGCGTTAGCTTCTGGGTTGTTTTCGTAGCCATCTATAACATTGGGTGCTTTTACCACCACTTCGCCCAAGCTTCCCTGACATAACAGGTTGCCTTCAGAGTCCATAATGCCCACTTCCACACCAAAGCCATAACCTACAGTACCTGGTTTCCTGACTTTTGGTGGTAAGGGGTTGGTAGTCATTAAGTGAGATGCTTCAGTCATGCTGTAAGCTTCCACCACGGGAGCATTAAGAGTTTCTTCTAGTTGTTCAATGATAATCGGCGGCAAAGAAGCGCTACTAGAGCGAATGAAACGAAAGCGGTTAGCTTTGACAATTTCTGTGTTGCGGCTAGCGCGTGCCAAAATTGTCTGGTGCATGGTTGGCGCTGCGGAGTACCAAGTGGGTTTGTAAGTATCTACCAGTTTCCAAAACTCCAAGACATTAAAACCATTGGGACAAACTAACGTACCGCCTGATGCCATAGTTGCCAGCAAACAGCCCACCAATCCGTGAACATGGAACAGAGGCATTAGGCAAAGTGTAGTATCAGATGCTGTGAGTGAGTAAGCACTAATCAAGTTGCCGGCTGAAGCGATTAAGTTGCGATGACGAATCGGCACACGCTTGGGACGACTGGTAGTGCCGCTAGTATGGAGAATCATTGCTATATCATCGTCCCCAACCAAATTTTCCCAGTCCCCAGTCCCCAGTTTCCAGTCCCCAGTCCCCAGTTCAAAGCTTAATGTGCCGTCAGCGTTTACCTTGGCATTAATCAGCATCATATCGGGTGTGACACTGGCGATCGCTGCTTCTGGCCCATCAGACAAGGTAATCAGTGCTTTTGCTTGGGTATCTTGGTAGTAAAAGGCAAATTCTTCTTGTTTGTATTTAGGATTTAAAGGTGCAGCAGTGCCACATAAGGCCGCAGCCAAAAAGGTAATCGCCATTGGTGAACCGTTAGTCATGGCAATGGCAATGCGTTCTCCCCGCTTCAATCCAAAGCTGTTGAGTTGGGATACCAGTCCAAGAATATTCTCGCGCAATTGCTTATAGGTTAGCGATCGCCCTTCAGGTGTAACTAGGGCTAGATGATTGTCTTCTCCTACTAAAAGCTCAAATAAATTCATTAGTTTTTCCGGCCTGTAAATACATGATTTAGCTTACACAAAAAATTGTGCCGTTCTAGCTGGAAAAAGCAGGGAAATCAGACAGAAGTTACCCCGGCACTGATCACTTCTGCTACAATTAACGCTGTGCGAATAGAGGAGTCAGGGGAACCAAGGTAAGAAGTTTTTCATGTATCCTTACGTACCCGCTTTATAATGGCTATTTCCTCAGTTAAACTCCGTCTATTTTGAAACCTAGAGTTTTGAATAATATACTATTATTCTGTTGTAGCTTGTGTTCTAAGCTTTACCATCATTCCAAAAGCTACGGTTTTTAAGGTAGACGCAGTTTAAGTTTTTCTCTAGTTTTATCAGCAGTTTCTCGTAGATTATGTTTGACCTGGACGTGATACATGATATAGTCTACAAAGCTCAAAAGTTGGCGTTGTTTAATTAGATGTTTAAAAAGTTGCAAGAAGTCTACTATAGGACTCTCTCTAAACCTCTCCCACACTCCTGAGAGGATTTATAACCGTCATACTCTCATTGGAAGTAAAAAGAGGGTTAAGTTTATGGTCTTTTGTTATTAACAACATACTTTTCAAACATCCTCATCCTCATAACGCTTCTTATGGCAGAATTTTAGATGGCGATCGTCCTGTAAAATCAGGAAAGTGTACATTGAAGAATAAATCTGTGGAGCCGCGATCGCGCCAGCAGATAGAATAAGTAGCATTAGCTCGGAAAATGCCTTGCCTTTGGATATAAACTAGAAGAAGTTTGTTCTGATAGTTTATATAAATAACTTTGGGCTAAATCTCAAAAACAGATTAATAGCAATTATGAGTCCCATAAAAATTACTATGTTGGGCGAAAGTTTAGATCGCCAAGGTGGAATAGTTTCTGTGGAAAAGCTCATTCTTGAAGAAACTACCTCTGATATTCAAATTAAACACATTACTACCTTACCGAATGGTTCTGCTGTCCATAAAGTGTTAGTGTTTTTGCAAGCAATAAGTGAGTTATTTTGGAACTTATTCAACCAAAAAGCTGACTTAATTCATATCCATGTTTCAGATAGAGGTAGCGCTTTTCGTCATTCAATCACCACTCTTATTGGTTGGCTATTTCAAAAACCAGTAATTATTCATACTCATAGTGCTGATTTTCATTTGTTTTACTCTAAATTACCTCAATTGCTTAAGCAGTGGCTAAGTTGGTCATTTTGTAAATCTACCCGTTTCATTGTTTTATCAGATAGCTGGAAAAAATTCTATATTGACAATCTTGGTTTGAAGCCAGAGCAAGTTATTGTTCTCCCTAACCCGGTAAAAATTCCCGCGCAAATCCCACAGCGAATAGATTCTAAACAGATATTTTTCTTATTTTTAGGGCGGATTGGTGAGCGCAAAGGTGCATTTGATTTAATTAAAGCATTCGCTTCTATACCTGTTGCTCAACAAAGTCAAGCTAAGTTGGTGATAGCAGGGGATGGAGATGTCGAACAAGCTCGTAGTTTGATCCCGACTCTAAATCTTATTGACCACATCACTATTCTTGATTGGGTAGACCAAGAAAAACGTGATGATCTTTTAACTAAAGCTGATGTATTTGTGTTACCTTCCTACAACGAAGGTCTGCCTATGGCACTACTAGAAGCAATGAGTTGGGGTTTGGCGGTTATCACTACCGCAGTGGGAGGAATACCCGAAATAGTTACTCAAAACCAGAATGGTTTATTAGTTAATCCAGGAGATATTCAACAATTGTCAGAGGCAATGCAATCCTTAATTGCAGACGAAAATCTGAGAATATCTCTGGGAAATAATGCACGAGTCAGAGTTAAACACTTAGACATAAATAATTATCTTACATCTTTGAAATGCATTTATGCAGAAGTTATAGACTGATAACAATTTGGATAAAAATAAGTTATTTATAATGCTATTTTGATATTAAAGTGACTGACGCTAGATATTAAATATCAAACTTAAAAACTACTTAATTTCTTCTATATAAGAATAATAAGCGTTGAAAAGGATGAATTTAATATTAGGAAAAAGCAGGGGGAGCAATAGAGATATTATTCTTTTGGTGTTTGGATTGTTCTCAGCTTGGTATACTGGCTAATAAATGAGGTGCAGAAATGAAAACTTTTCCTGAAGTAAAGTTATTTAATACAAGATTCCATAAAGTTCAAGTACAAGAATTAGTTGATTATTTAGTCGAAGCGGCAAAAAGCCAAAAAAAGACAGTTGTCGGACACGTGAATATCAGAGCAATGAACTTTGCTTATGAAAAGTCTTGGTATCGAGATTTTTTGAATAAGGCTGATTTAGTATTTTGTGACGGATTTGGTGTATTGGTAGGAGCTAGATTCAACGGTTATTCAGTGCAATCTGCACATCGAATGACCGCACCAGATTACATAGAAGATTTAGCATTAAAATGTGAGAAAGAAAACCTTTCTTTATTTTTGTTAGCTGGAAAACCCGGTGTAGTGGATAAGGCAATTACTAAGTTAATGGCAATTGCGCCTAATTTACGGGTAGAAGGACATCATGGTTATTTTGATAAATCAGGAAAAGAGAATGACTTAGTAATAGAAAAAATTAATAAATTCCAACCGAATATTTTATATATTGGTTTTGGTATGCCGTTACAGGAACGCTGGATTGTAGATAACTTTAATAAAATTGAAACTACTGTATTTTTACCTTTAGGTGCTTGTCTAGATTTTTATACTGACTCTACATATCGCGGCCCACGTTGGCTGACGGATAGTGGTCTTGAGTGGTTAACACGCTTAGTTACTGAACCTACTCGTCTATCAGACCGTTATATTGTCGGCATTCCATTGTTTTTTTATCGTGTACTGAAACAACGAATCACTCAAGGAATGATAACAAATCGCTAAATGAATTTTTTCTAAAATTTGCATTTGTTATGACCTTGACTGCTCAAAAGTGGCCAATTGTTTCCCCTATGTCTGCTGCCAAGACTAGAATTAGAATTGATGTGACATTCTCCCAGTAGCCAAAGTGCCAGACTCTCTGCCATTAAGCGATCGCTATCTTGCCTTAATCGATGAAATTGTCGAAACCACCCTCAAGGGCAAAATTAGCTCTGTAGAACAAGTGTATCAAATGCTGCTTAAAGGAATTACTTCCGGTACAGGGGAAGTCTTTGAGTTAGCTTTGAGCGATCGCTTGAACTCTCTCCAAAGTCAAGTAGATAGCGAACAAGACGAACTCAAGAAAGCCAAGGCGACTCGCAGTTTGAGAGCCATTAAGACCATCCAAAGTCAATGGCAACGCTGGCAAGAGCAAAATAAAGCAACAGTTGCGATCGCCTCCGCAGTTGCAGAAATTACCACAGTTGCGGCTGACGAGCGTCTAGCGACATTTATCCGAGTTAGCGATCCCAATCAGAAGTATCCGCTAAATTTACAACAGCTACAGCAATTATCAAAAGCATTACAGCAATTTGCTCAGGCGGATGCTGATTTAGAACAATTTTCTGAAGGGATTACCCGTGGTTTAGCTTCATGGGGGCGATTGCAAGATAACCTGCTCAGTTGGATGTACGAGAAAAAAGAATCTCTGGGATTTGGCGGCGTACCGGGAGAACGTGGCCCTTGGGCAAGTTGGGCGAAACAACTCAATAGTGAGTTACCCCAAGCACTGCTTCGCACCTTAGCTAGGGAAGAATCAGCAATAGAATTTGCCGAGCGACAACGAGGCATCACCCTTAGAGATTGGGTGGAAATGGCATTGATTTTACAGTTCTTGCAACGGGGACTAATTAACTGGTTTGACCAACAAGCTTACGATGTTAAAGCCGGGCCAAAGTTGTCCATTTCCACATTCTTGACCTTTGCAGTGATTTGGAGTCAGCTAGCAAGTGGTTTTAAGAGCATTGGGACAGTATACAGCGATGCCTGTTCTCAAATCATGCTCCAGATTTTGCGAACCTTTGCCCAGCGTCCCTATTTTCCCTTTTATGGTGGGATTTTTGCCTCTTTTACTGGCACTTATTTACGAGATGCCCTAGATTATTTGGATGAACCATTGCGACGAGGCGAGGGAACCCAAGAAAAGGCGCGAATTTTGACCCTTTTAGGCTATTCTCAACGTGCTTTGGGACAATACCAGCGCTCCATTGATTTTCATCAGCAAGCGCTAGAAATAGCCAGAAATGCTAGCGATCGCACTTGTGAAATTGCCAATCTCAACCACCTCAGCCGCACCTACGTACAACAGCAAAATTATGCTGAGGCAATTAACTATAGTCAGCGAGCATTAATATTAAGTCGGCAAGCTGGCGATCGCACAGGAGAAGCAAACGCGCTGGTAAATTTAGGTTACAGCGAAGTCATGCAAGCTCAAGAACTGGAAAACTTAGAACCAGAAACTTATGAAGCCGCAATTAATTATTTGGAACAAGGTTTAAAATTATCAGAAAAATTAGGCGATCTTCAAAGTAAGGCCTTATGTGTCAGCAGTTTAGGAATTGCCTATCTAGTAATTGGAGAACACCAAACGGCAATTAAATATCTTGAAGATGGCTTTAAAACAGCGCAAGTTTCCGGTGATTTGTATTTGCAAGGGCGAAACTTAGCTTATTTAGCAGAAGCTTATTATCATCTACAAAATTCCGAAAAAACTGTTTACACAGGCTGTTTAGGAATGTATCTTTTAGAGCAAATTGCTTCTAATGAGTGGCGACAACCAGCAGGATTACTGACAATTTTACAAGGACAAATAGGGGCAGAAGCTTTCCAAAAGTTCTTAGAGCAACATCGCCCGAAAATTATTGCAGTTATCGGTGTAGATGGGTACGATCACATTCCGCAATTGTTAGAAGAATACAAACGAGATATGTAAGAAAGTAATTGGATTCACGTATAAAAAATGAGACATTAACTCGTTCCCAGTCTCTGACTGGGAATGCCTATAGGAGGCTCCGCCTCAAGACTTGCGGCAGAGCCGCAATGAGGTGCATTTCCAGCCAGAACGAGGTTTTAAAGTAGTTTTAACGTTATGCTCCTTAAAAAGGAGGGAACTAGAGCAAGCCTTAAAATGGGGGGGTTGGGGGAATATTACGGGGCAAAATATTACTAACACCAAGCGTATTTTCGTATATTCAGGAAGTTTGCTTCTTTTCTCTTTGGTAAGCTTGCAATAGATATTCACCATTGAAATGAATCAGGTGAGTTGAATCTTCAGCAACCCAAACATCTGTTTCCCAAGCAATCTCTGGCAGATATGCCACCATTGCCTTACGACTGATAAATGTTGTTACCATCACCACAGGTATTTGGACACCTTGGAATAACACTTCAAGTTCCTTTTTCCGTTTAGGATTAATTGGCCCGTGCGAAGTTACAGCTTCAATCAACACCAACCAGTTATTTGCTGTGAAGTGAATGATTACATCTGGCATTTTGCCGTGGGAATCAATATTAACGCCTAAATCTGCCAATGCTGCTTCATCAAAATGGGCGAACTTTTCATCTGTATCACCAATATAGATGAGCTTTCCATTAGGAGTAAAACGAGGGGCAAAATCATTAATAATTTTTTCAATTAGAATATTCTGACCACCTGGCGATAAAGTTTTAATTTCCCCTGCAATTACTATCGGAATACGAGACATTTCGCGCTCTTGAGCATATTGCTTTTTCAGAGTTTCAACTGAAGCAAGGTAAGTAAAGATGCTCTTTTTCCATTCGTCAGTGGCGTAGGTTCTTAATAGTTCAAGCGCACTTTCCTCGATTTGATATACAGTTTTAGGACTGTTGGTAGGGCGGCTTAAATCATCTGGATTAACAACTATCAAACCTGCATCCAGAAATTGATGCACTGTCTGGCGGCGAACTGTTTCCCGTGTGTTAGGCTTATAGGCTTTGCCATAATGTTGAGCCATAAAGTCCATCATTGGCGTAATTCCCATTAAAGGGGAAGTGGCTAATTGCCAAGAGTCTGTCGGTTTTAAATCAAGCAACGCCAAGAGAGTTAAAGCTGACCGTTCGTTAAGCTGCGATCGTGGAAAGCCCAATTGTGTCAATATTTGCAGCGCTTCATCAATTCGAGACTTAGTTGCAATTGGATTATTATCTGACAGATTCGACATTTTCAGTAGTTGATTTTCTATAAGTTCATCAATTTCCTGCAAAGAAGGAAACTGCTCTTTAATCCCCGTTCCTAACAACAATAGCTGTGACAAATTAGGGTAATTTAATTTACGCAAATCTGTTGCATTGACTTGAGTATGGCCATTGAACAACCGAAAAAAAGCATCAACTAGGGTTGAGTTGAGATAAACAGCAAGCCCACGAGCCAAGGTAAGGCTAAGTCCACGCCCATTTTTGTGAAAGTAATTCAAGTGATTTTCAAAGCCGACATAGGCATAATTAAATTGGTTGGCATCATAAACCACCGCAACAACACGCCTCTTCTCTTCTTTCGCTGAGAATCTTTTGGATATAACGTAATGTTCATTTGGAATCAGAAGATTTGCTGTTTCTTCTATATGCATTATCGCTTGTGGCTTTTTAGTTATTTTTGGGTACTCTACATATCCATTCGATAAATTTACCGGATAAATTAAAGGAACGGTATTGTTTTCTAAATTTTTTCTTAGATAATCTTTTGCTCGGAAATCGACTACCCGTCCGGTTGAAACTGTTAGCCCTAAATCGTTCAACGTACAGGTGAAAAGTGCCATCATTTGAGCGATTTGCTGGCTAATCTTATCTGGAATAATATGAATAAACTGCTCTAAATCATCGGGGTGAACTAACTCCGAATATGGTACAGAGTGTGACAGTATCAAGTCATCATTAGCGCCACAACTGTTATTGATGATTACGCTACTAGACTTATGCTTTTGTTTTTTAGCTTGGATAATAATAGTTTCTTGCAACACATCATCATCATTAAATGCTTCTTGACGCGACTCAAAAAGATGCACTTGCTCTAAAGCCATCATCTCTAAAAACATCTTGCGGAAGTCACGAAAATATGGCCCATTACAAAAACTGCGTGGGGTAATCGCTACAAGCTCCCCACTTGGTTTTAGAAGTTGTGCTGTAGCAGCCATAAAACCAGTATAAAGATTGCTAGTTTCCAAACCGATGGAACGCAGCAATTCGCGCACTTTGGAATTAGCATTGATTTTCAAATAAGGCGGGTTGAGAATAGCATGAGTAAATTCTGTTGCGTAGTTTACCGCCGTAGGCATCGCACTATTCAATAAACCAAGCTTTTGCAGCCTGACTGCATCTTCGATAAAATCAGTCTCACGAATTTCGTAATGGAAGGAAATATCCACATATTTACATTCCCTCTCACATAACTCTAGAGTCTGATGCAAATATCCAATTAGCAAAGGGTCAATTTCATAAGCTACAACGTGCAAACTTGACGTGTGTTGTGGATGCTGGCATACTTTTTCCACAAAAGCCGCTAGTAATGAACCGATCCCGGCTCCAGCATCCAGCAAGGATATTTCCGGCAAATCCAGCCGCTTAAACATCCCAGCCATCAATTGGGCTACTGAGGCGGGAGTCAAAAATTGACCCATTGACCCTTTTTTGGCTTGCCTTAGCTTTAAACTTACTACAGCCCGACGAAGATCCACTTCTGCAAGCAAGTTTCCACTTGATAGTTTTGCAAGGCTGGTAAACTCCAAACTACTGTTATGACTTGCTACGAATGCTCTACTGCTTGATGGGAGGATCACGGTCTGTCTTCTTAATTGCGATCGCGTTTAGAATAACTTTACGGCATCCTTATGCTGAAACAGACCAGGTTTGCGATCGCGTTCCGCCACCGTAGGCGAATTCATCAATTGCCCCTACCTAAAAATCAAGTTTTCGGCTATTATTTGGGTAAGTTTTGGTTATGCTGCCGATGCCTTCGCAATTTTTGCAAGCAATCGCAACGCCTCATTAACAGAAGCTGAATCTCGAAAGATTTCCGCCACGTCTGGATCAAGAACTACAACATTGCTCGATTGCATATACGCTTCGTAATATTTGCCACGGACACCACCTGAAAAATCATATTCAGGTCTCATGTCTTCATTGACGGTCATTTCAGGTTCCTGATTCATATTCCAATACGCTTGGGTTAAGAGCTACTGACAACAATTTTGGGTTTTCGAGACGCGATTTATCGCGTCTCTACAAGTGTTTTCGGCTTATTTGAACTGTATTGATTCAAAAGACACACTATGCTTTTCGGCATTACTAACTGCTTTGTTTGCATCCCACTGAAATTTCATGAGTCTATAAATTTTTACTTGGAGTATTCAACAGAAATTTACTGGATCTTATTCTAGGTAACAACACCCTTAAAAAAATGCTAAGTAGGTTGGCATAATAAAATCAAACTATGTGAATAAAGATTAACTAGGCTAGAGCGTTCTTGCTTTATTCCAACTACAAATTTTGACGCAGACCTACTTATAATAAGTTACTCAATACTCACAGAAGTCCTGCTGATTCATATAATCTTTTCAGCATGGCGGAAATCTTTGTACCATAATCCAAATCTGCTGACCACCGCCCTGATAGCTGATCGATTAATGGCGCAATTCCACGTGTAACAAAGCGAAACCTTGGATCTACTACTTCTTGTACCAAAGGTTCTAAACTAGCGTAAGCTTTCAAATGTTGGATATGCGCCCTAACTCCAATTCTGGCACTGGGAAAAGACGCAGCCTCCGAACCACCACCGATTGCACCTAAGCCAGCAAAGTTATTTTGCTCAGGTTTAATATCACCACCAAACCGTAAAAATCCCGTTTCTACACACATTTGGCAAAAGGCAATATCATAACTCACTCCCTCTATACCTGCTTCTTCCCGATAGAGTTTTGGAATGTCAGGAAACTTTGCTAAAGCATTTTCATTATTATTTCTCAGAAATAATTGTAACTGAACTTCGGAAGTATTACCGTTTGACATTACCCGCGAAAATTGACCGGGGCAAACCACCAAATTTGAGCGTAAGCTAACAGTACGTGTCGCCGCATCCCAATTGACTGCAACATTAAAATCTCGCAGTTCGATTCCTTTGACATAAACTATTTTGTGATATGTAATCCGATTGACATTAGCCGCTTTGGAAAGATCGATCCGCAGAAGGTCTACTAAATCAATAGGAATGTAAGCATTACCATTAACTAAAATCCCTTGTTCTGTGTAACTTTGTCCATTAATATTAATATTAATTGGTGGATAATTTTGTTCGGCTGGAGTTCCTGGGGTGGGGTCAATTACACGACTCCAAGTTACCAAGCCATCGGCAATTCCCAAAGCAAAATCGCGGCGACGAGTTTGCAGCAAAGCTCGATCCTCTGGATTGCTGAGAAACCCCACTTGTATTACCAAAGCTGGAAGTGTTGTCTGGCGACAGAATGCTAAACTGCCCAATCCACTATCTGTATCTGGCTTGACTCCCCGATTCGGTAATTGCGGTACGCGGCGTAATAATCCCACTAACAACTGTTCAGCATTACTCCTGCGATCGCTATTATTAGCAATGAAAAAGACGCTAGCCCCACGCACAGAAGGGCTGCTAGCCGCATTAGATGCAATTTCTAGAGCGACATCACCCCGGCGGTCACGAGAGTTGATCCAGGCGATCGTTTGGGCGGCGCTCAAATCATCAGGAACCGCTAAAATTTCCAAACTCCGCGCCCTTAATTCTGTGACAATCAAATCCCGCAGCAGAATCATTTCTTTCGCTTCACTTGTACCACCTGCTATCGCACCTTGATCTATTCCTCCCGCTTCCTTGCCTCCATGAGCCGCCGATATAAAAATACGTCCCATTTTCAGTATTTCCTCTGATAAAATTAAGTATAAGCAATTCTATACATCATGCTTGGTCTAGCAACAAGAATATAATAGCGATCAGAAGTCTTTTGTCATTTGTCCTTTGGTATTTCTCCAAAGTTCATGACCAATGACCAATGACCAATGACTAATGACAAAGCCATGCAAATCCCCCGCTTGCACCCAGATACAATTGAAGAAGTTAAACTACGGGCTGATATTGTAGATGTCGTCTCGGAATACGTAGTTTTACGCAAACGTGGCAAGGATTTTGTCGGTTTATGCCCCTTCCACGATGAAAAATCTCCTAGCTTCACCGTCAGCCAAACCAAGCAAATGTACTATTGCTTCGGCTGTTTAGCTGCGGGAAATGCGATTAAGTTTGTGATGGAGTTGGGGAAGCGTTCTTTTATTGATGTGGTGCTGGATTTAGCACGGCGTTACCAAGTACCTGTGCAAACTCTTGAACCCGAACAACGTCAAGAATTACAGCGTCAGCTATCTTTGCGCGAGCAGTTATATGAAGTTCTCGCAACGTCCGCCCAGTTTTATCAACACGCCCTGAGACAATCACAAGGGCAAAAAGCACTTCAATATTTGCAATCCAACCGCCAATTTAAAGAAGAAACTATACAGCAATTTGGTTTAGGTTTTGCCCCCGCAGGTTGGGAAACTCTCTATCGTTATTTAGTGGATGATAAACATTACCCAGTGCAAATTCTGGAAAAAGCGGGATTAATTAAGCCACGGAAGGAAGGGGGCGGGTATTATGATGTATTCCGCGATCGCTTGATGATTCCGATCCGTGATGTTCAAGGGCGCGTCATTGCCTTTGGTGGGAGAACTTTGACTGATGAACAGCCTAAATATCTGAATTCACCAGAAACCGAACTTTTTAGTAAAGGTAAAACCTTATTCGCCCTCGATCGAGCCAAAGGTGGGATTTCTCAACTCGATCAAGTGGTGGTGGTAGAGGGATATTTTGATGCGATCGCTCTCCATGCTGTTGGTATTAATAATGCCGTCGCTTCCCTCGGTACAGCTTTAAGTTTAGAACAAGTACGGCTAGTATTACGTTACACCGAATCGAAACAATTAGTACTCAACTTTGATGCTGATAAAGCTGGAACCAATGCAACCGAACGAGCGATCGGTGAAATTGCGGAATTAGCATATAAAGGCGAAGTTCAGCTAAAGATTCTCAATTTACCCAATGGCAAAGATGCTGATGAATATTTGCATAGCCACACTCCAGAAGAGTATGGAGAACTGTTAAAAAATGCTCCACTTTGGATAGACTGGCAGATTCAACAAATTATTCAAGACCAGGACTTAAAACAGGCTACTGATTTTCAGCAAGTAACTCAGCAATTAGTCAAATTACTTAAAAATATAGCTAACAGCGATACACGAAATTATTACGTTTCTTATTGTGCAGAAATACTCAGCTTAGGAGATACCAGACTTATACCCCTACGAGTCGAAAATCTGCTAACTCAAATTGCTCCAGTTGCAGCTACATATTCTAAGCCTGTATCAGCGAAAAAAGCATGGGGAGGTAGCAAAGTTTCCCCACTCCCTATTCCCAACTCCCCACTCCCCACAGAACGCAGCCTTTTAGAACACGCAGAGGCGTTATTGCTACGAATTTACTTGCATTGTCCCGAACAGCGTCAAACGATTATTGACGAACTAGAGGAGCGAGATTTGCAATTTAGTCTTTCCCACCACCGATTTTTATGGCAACAGATTTTAGATATACCAGTGGAACAGGTAGATTTAATTTCAACTCTGGAAAACATATATTTAGAATTATCAGAAGACTTGGGATTAGTGTTGCATCTGTTTCATCTGAACGAGAAATGGAAGATAGAAATACCTCGGACTCCGCAAGTAGTTCAAGCTGCGATCGCTTGCATGGATTTGGTGATGATGGAAAAACGCTATCGCCACTTTTTAGAATTATGGCAACAAACCGATCCAGAAGCAGAACCAGAGCGTTATCAATCGTATTATCAAGCTTTCTACGCTGAAAAAATCAAGCTGCAACAAATAGACCGACAACGGTTATTTTCCATCACCGAGTTATTGTAGTTTTGCACTCACGCCAAACCTAATACCAATTTAATGTGAAGTTATTTATTTCTTGGAGTTCCCTTATGAAAAATTGTAGGTTGGATTAGTTTTTCTCTGCTTGTATGAAACCACCCTTGGGGCTAGTGGTCTGTCAGTTTTCTATTTGTGGGGCTGCTAGATCCCCGACTTCTTGAAGAAGTCGGGGATCTGAACACCACTAACCTCTCAAAACTTTTGGGACAGACTACTAGTGCAGCTAGGCGTAATTCGTAATTACGTATTTTTAAGGGTTTCAGACATTTCAAATCGGTAGTTTATTTGCAGTTCAATTCATCTGCAATAAATTTTCGCCACGTTGGTAAATTTCCCGTGCGTAATCAGTCCAAGCACCTTGTCCCCAATAACGAAAACAACTAGTTTGCAGCAAAAGGTTATGTAAAAGAACGTTACGGTATTGAGATTGTCTTGCGATCGGTTCTGCTGATTCAGTTTGCAGTAATGGATCAAATTTTTGATGAAATAAACTGCTTAATTGATACATGGGAGACAACACATTTTCATATCCTTTTACCCAACTGATATGATTTGTCCACGAGGCTCCATCCAGATGAAAATTGGAGTTTGTTTGCTTTAATTCTTGAATCGCATTCTCTACAGCTTCCGGTTGATTATTATCTGGTGAAACTCGCTCCCAAATCTGATGTTGTCCCACTGGCTGACAAGTTGGATAATCTTCAGGTTTGCATCCAGCAGCTTCGATTAATTCTAAATATTCTGTACCACACATCCCAACAACACCTGATTTTCCTCCGCCGTTATTGACCATATCCCACCAAGCTTGTTTAAAAGCGCTAGGAAATTCATTCATCATCACACCGCCATTTTCACCATCACCAATTTGACTAACTATTGGTGGCACAAATACACTCCCAATTTGTTGTTTTGATAAGGTTTTGGCTTCATAATAAGGCTGCATTTGGGCAACTAATTTAGTATCTGAACCTTGGGTTTTAATTAAGGCTGTAATACTAATTGTTTCGCCTTGAGAATTACGAGCAATTAGACGATGTGGTAAATGTTTGTGGGTAAGAGATTGACCGCTAATTGTTTCTACAGAATGTTCTTGAACAAGTAACCAGCGATATCCACATTCTTTCAGCGCTTTCACAAATTCATAGAGAGCATCAGGGTGATTTGGTAGGTGCATTTCTGGGGGCGAAAATCCTTTGACTCGCGCTAGTGCTTCCCAGCCAAAAATTGCCGCAAAGTGATGTTGCCATGCGACGATCTGCAATTTAATATCTGCTATGGGTGTGGAAGGAATAACTGCATGGCTCCACATTGTACCCAGCCACTCTACATAAGGTTGATAGGTGCGATCGCAAGTAATCCGTTTAAGATTATCGAGAACATCATCGCGCCCCATTTGCCGCAGTCCCCACAAAAGATTACCGGAGTAATCCAACATTACACGCGGATTGCAACCTTGACTTACAAGTTCGGGGATCAAGTCTCCCATGCGGCTATAACAATGGGCAAAAGGATCTGCATTATGGTTATCCCCCTCGTTGGGATGTTCAAACATATATTGCAGATTGCTGATGAGTGTACCGCCATTTCCAGCAGGTATAGTTGGCTGGTGCATGTGCAAGGCGATCGCAAACACAGCATTTACATCTTCTAAGCGGATATTCGTTGTTGGTAAAAATACTGGTCGATCTTGGTTAACCACAGAGAGAACCTCTGTTTCCCAACCAGAAATATTTGGCAAGCCATCAATGATTTCGGGCAAAGGAGTCAGGGTTGTGGGGAAGGAAAGCATTTCTGATTGCTCCGAAACAAGGTATGTCTAAATTATGCGATCGCACAGCAATTTCTGATCTGCAACTTTATGTATTGATGTAAACTGCGATCGCCTTGTAGTCCTGCAATATCTCTGTAGTTCAATAGTTAGGATATTACACTTGTATAGAAAATGTTTGAAAATATACATCAATTCTATTTAATTTTGTTACTAGAGGCGTACATCTGTCATTGGTGTCAACTAAAGCTGAAATCTCCTGACTGCATGAGTTTTGCCCTCACCCCCAGCCCCTCTCCCAAATTGGGAGAGGGGAGCATAATTCTCCAATTCCCCTTCTCCCATGTTGGGAGAAGGGGTTAGGGGATGAGGGCAACTCTAGAACGCTTTTTCTTAACTAACTTTCAGCTTAAGTTGACACCAATGTACATCTGTACGCCCCTACAGCCGATTCATTATGTTGCAAATATTTTTGGAAATGGTATGATACAACTCGAAATTAAGAAATTCAAAACACAGTAAATATTAGTATTTATCAAGATAAAATTTTCTCTTCTATGCTTTACGCAAATTTAATTTGAGGACGGTCTAATGAAACTAAAACAATTTGGAATTACATTTCTGAGTGTTTGTATTGTTGCTTTTTCGGGAATGAAAGCAGCAGAGGCGGCATCATTTTCGGTAATTGCCGATGGTCTTAATAACCCACGGGGTTTAACTTTTGGCCCTGACGGCAGCCTCTACGTCACAGAAGCAGGAACAGGTGGAAAAGGAGCTTGTGTTCCTTCGCCAAGCGTTGCAAACCAATCTTTATGTTATGGCACAACTGGTGCAGTAACTAAAATTGGAAATGGTACGCAAGAACGTATACTTACAGGACTTCCTTCTTTAGCATTACCAGATGGTACTGATACTTCTGGGCCTCAAGATATCAAATTTGATGCTACTGGTAAGCCCTATATTGCAATTGGATATGGTTCAAATCCCACATTTCGCGCCACATTAGGTAACACTGACTTAGGAAAAA
>NZ_JABXKI010000199.1 GCF_017115095.1 Nostoc sp. NMS4
CGTTGCATTGCAACGTTTCTACACAGATTTATCCCAAATAGACAAGAAAGAACAATTAGAAATTATATAGGAATCATATTTGATTTCTGAAAAAATCTCGGTAGTCTTGTAATAGACTGTCATGGCTTTAATGTTGCAAAAAAATTGTAGGTTGGGTGGAGGCTTTGCGTAACCCAACATCCTGATATATGTTGGGTTGCACTCCTAGAAGTTAGTGGTGAGATGTTTTTGAGGACAAGCATTTTTAATCTGTGTACTAATTACGAATTAGTATTACTCTTTCGCAAGACAAACTTGTTCATAGCTTTTACCAGCAATATCCCAAGTGAATTCTGTTTCTACCAGTTGTCTGCCGTTGTCAGATAATTGTGAACGCAGATGTGGACGATCGAATAGTTGACTAATAGCGGTGACGTACTCTGCTGGTTTATTGGCTCGTAATGCCCGTAATGGATGACTAGCAACATCTACAGCTAATCCTTCTAAGCCGCGATCGCTAGCTACTACAGGTATACCGGCTGCCATTGCTTCTAAAGTTTTATTTTTAATCCCAAACCCAGTCCGCATCGGGACAACGCAGATTGTAGATTTATGTAAATATTCTACCATCGAAGGTACACGCCCAATTACATTAATTCCTGATTTTTTATCGAGTGCTAAAACTTCTGCTACCGGATGCGAACCGACAATATCAAAAGTTGTATCTGGATATAATTTTTGAATTTCTGGCAAAACTTCGCTGCTGAAAAAGCAGACAGCATCAATATTTGCTAAATTATCCATTGCACCAATAAAAATTAAGCGGTGTCCTGCTGGATCGGTGGTGCGGTTGGGGAAAGAAACTAAATCTACACCATTGGGAATAACTGCAATTTCGCTATTGGGGTTAAATTCTTGTAGTTGAATTTTATCTTCTTCTGTGGTTGCAACAATTGCCGAAAATTTAGCGCAGTAGTTTTGCTCATAACGACGCAAAAGTGGCAGATTAATTTTATCTCTGAGTGAATTTTCCGAAATGCCTATTGCTAATTGGTTTCGACAGGTAGCGTAAACAGAACTATGAACATTAACTATGGTTTTTAGCTGTTTCTGAAAATGCGGCTGCACATAAATTTCATTGACGCTATGTTCGCAGGTAATTACATCGCATTTCCCCGCTTCCACCCAGTTATCAATCCATGTTTGCATCTCAACTGAGTAGCGGTTAAGTACGCTTGGCGGTGTTCCCTGTTGCAAAAATCTCCCAAATCGCTGTATTTTCTGAAATATTCCGGTGGTTTGAGAATCTGGCGGGCGTTCAAAAATAGCGAGACGATCCACACAATCGCGTAATCCTGCTATTTCTGCGTCTGTAACATCACCCTCGCGTTGAGTTACGAGGGTGACAGTATGACGTTGACTTAAGTACTTAAGTAAATTAAATGTCCTAACTTGGGTTCCTCCGCGTGTTGGTGGGTAAGGAAAGGTGGAAGATAGCATTAAAATGTTCATACAAGCGATCGCTCAAATGTGATACATACACCATGACCTGATTAGAGGTTGTATGTCATCATTCGATCAAAGCATAATTAAACCCAGTCGCACACCCACAGCAACAGCCTCGGTGCGGCTGGAGACACTGAGCTTTTGAAAAATGGATGAGAGATGGAATTTAACCGTATGCTCAGAAATATGTAAACGTTTAGCGATCGCTTTATTTCCCAACCCTGACCCCAGCATTCCTAAAACCTCTATTTCCCGTGGTGTCAAGGTTTGTACAGGATTCGTTACAATTTTTTCGCGGATAGACAGTAATTCTACAGCATCCGGGTGCAGCACCAGTAAACCAAAGGCGATCGCTTCCACAGCCGCAACAATTTCTGACTCTGTGCTACTACTGGGCAATATTCCCCGGATACCAGAACGTAATGCCGTCTCTAAGTCGATGCTGTCGAGTTCTTCAACAATGACAATCATTCCTAACGGATATTGCTGTTCTTGAATAACCAGCAATTTTTCCCATACCGCTTGTTGAAAATTACCGCTCAAATCTACCAGTACCACATCTGGTTGTAATTGCCCAACTTCCCTCGCCAATACATCCAAATCAGATGCACTCCCCACAACCGTCAACCGAGGATTGGTTGTTACTACAGTTGATAACCCTGCCCGCACCACAGGGGAAGTAGCAACTACCATTACCCGAATCATGTCGCCTCCACAGCAGTTTTATCAGACTGCACGGCAACATAAATCACGAATTGCTGTCTACCGCGTAAGATTTGTAGCGGCACAGATCCTTTACTTTCATAAAGATATTTAGTTAAATCATTCGCAGTAGTGAATGATCGCCCCGAAACTCCAATTAAAACATCGCCAATTTGCACACCAGCAGTTTCCGCCGCACTGTCAGGTAAAATTGACAAGACTAATAAACCCAAGCTACGCCTACTTAAAAGCACAGGTTGCAGTGTGACTCCCAGTTGCGGACGACTATTTCTTTGTAAAAAACGCTCAACGGTGTTACTGGGAACTGCCACAGCCAAACCATTAACAATCATCGTGTTAATTCCCACAACAAGACCTTGACAATCGGCAAGCGGCCCCCCAGAATTACCAGGATACAGTTGCAAATCGGCCATAACGGCTCGTGGATTATTTGCATAGATAATTCCAGTTGTCACAGCACCACTGTCAGCAAAGGGATTACCCACCGCCAAGACTAATTCACCCACTCGTAGCGCTTCAGAATTGCCAATGGTTGCAGCAGTTAAATCAGTGGCGACAATTTTCAGGGCTGCTAAATCCTGCTGTGGATCGAATTGGGTACGCACTGCATCAAATACCCTTCCATCTGCCAATTCCACAGTTGCGCGGTTGCTGGTTGCAACATGAGCATTAGTGATAATTAATCCATCAGTCTGCCAAATGACACCAGAACCGACTCCCAAAGAGCCACTTTTTACTTTGACGGTGCGATCGCGTAGTTTAGCCGCTACCTCTGTTAATTCAGCAGCGATGTTAGTTAATATCGTATTTCCCATCATCTCCAAATTCCAAATTACGAATTACCAATTACGAATTAAAAAGCTCTTTCCCCAACTGCGATCGCTAAATCAATCAACACTCCACCCCGGACAACTTGCAAGTTGACAGTTTTACCAATGCGATCGCTACTATTAAGCAGCGCCAACACATCACCTGTATCACCCACAGTTACGCCATCGAACGCTACCAAAACATCCCCAAGCAGCACACCTGCATTTTCAGCCGGCCCCGCAGCCTCAACATTGACAACAATTACCCCAGTTGCCGAACTTAAATTGAGAGCAGTTTTCAGGTTTTTTGGTAAGCGTACAGGTTGCATTCCCACACCCAAGTAACCCTTAGAAATGCGTCCTTTTGCTACTAATTGGTCAACCACGCGATCGACTGTAGCAGTGGGGATAGTCAAAGCAGTACCACGCCGCCCCGATGTATTCATGCCTACCACAAAACCAGCAGCATCTACAAGCGGCCCACCTGCAAAGCCAGAGTATAGGGTGATGTCTGGGCGGATGAATTGGTCGATATTGCCGCCATTCATACTGCGCCAAGTACCGCTAACCACACTGACTGCACCCATCGCCGCCCTTAAGTCACCTTCGCTACCTCTTGCCAGTCCTAACACCAGATGACCAACTTTAAGCGTTTTGGCATCGCCAACTTTTGCCACAGGTATTTCAACATTTTCTAGTTTAAAAACAGCTATATCGGTGCTAGAGTCATGACCGATGAGTGTTACTGGTGCAGTGCTACCACTTGATAAGGTAATGGTGATGTCGTCATAGCGCTGAAGGGACTCATCAGAGGTAACAATGATGCCATTACGCCAATGAATGCCGCTTGGGGAAACACGAGTACCCCCATTTACTGAAACGACAGCACCTCCAGCTTGTTCTACGGTGTCAGCTAAACTGTTGGATAAAGCCAGTAATGAAGACATAAGATTTTTGTGCAAACGTTCTTAGATGTTCATATCGTGCCGTTTTCTCAACACAGGTGACATCGGAAAAATGGGGAGTAATTCATCCTAGAAAAATGGCTAGGATTCACATCAGCTTTTTGGCATTGCTGAATTCTTGTCCTTCACTCAAGCGAGAACCGCTATATTCCAATATGCTTGAGTCAGAGACTCAATGAATGCATTCCCAGTCGGAGACTGGGAACGAGGAAAGTCTTATTAAGCTCAATACAATTCAGTTAAGCAGTTTTTTATCCTTCTCTTTCTTTTCTCTGCGTCCTCTGCGCCTCTGCGGTACCCTGCGGGAAGCCGTTCGCGTAGCGTCTCGTAGAGAAGCGTCTACGTAAAAAAAAATTGCTGAATTCTATTTTCATAAATGCACACCGAATCAAAAAAAATCAACCTGCTGACTCCATCTAGAGAATTACCTCTCTATGGCAAGAGAATTTTAGTTACAGCACCAAGAAATTATGCCTATAGATTATCCGAACAAATCATCAAAAAAGGTGGTTTACCTGTTCTTATGCCTACTATCGAAACTTGCTATTTATCAAACTACACTAAGTTAGATGCCGCTTTAGCCCATATAGACCAATTTGATTGGATTGTGTTCACAAGTAGAAACGGAATTGCTGCATTTTTTCACCGCATAAATGATTTGAATATTCCTATATCTGTAGTGCAAAAATGTCACTTATGTGCTTTAGGAAAAGATGCAGAAAGCTTATTGTCTTTTTGTAACAAGGTAGATTTAATTCCAATAGAATCTAGTCCAGCCGGAATTGTGGCTGAATTAGCCAAACTTCCGCAAATTCACGAAAAAAAAGTGCTGATCCCGGCTCCAGAAGTTGTAGGTTTGCCTGAACCCGATGTTGTTCCCAATTTGATTACGGATTTGCAACAATTGGGCATAGAAGTAACTCGCGTACCCACATATATTACGCAGGGTTTAGACAAAATTATCTACAGTATGGAATTAAACCTGATGCGTGAAGGAATTATTGATGTAATTGCCTTTAGTAGCACAGCAGAAATCGAAAGCTTTTTGACAATGGCCAACTCCCAAAACGATTATGAACATTGTGTTGTTGCTTGTTTTGGCCCTTATACAACTGCTAATGCTCAAAAGTTGGGTATGACTGTCTCTATCGTGTCTAGAGATTATAGCTCATTTGAGGGATTTGCTGAAGCGATCGCAGCATTTTTTACTCTTACTTCCAATTCAAAGTAAGCGTCTCAAGATATAGAATAATCAACTAAATTTCACTCTAGACTAGCTGCACATAAACCCGTAGTATCGAAAATGGAGTTTATATTGAGTTAGGATTTTTTACATGGCAACTTACAAAGTTACATTAAAGACCCCAGAAGGCGAACAAGTAATTGATGTTCCTGATGATGAGTACATTCTAGAGGTCGCAAACGAAGAATATCATCTGGATTTGCCCTATTCCTGTAACGCTGGTTCTTGCTCTACCTGCACCGGCAAACTGATTTCAGGTACAGTTAACCAAGACGATCAGAACTTCCTAGACAACGATCAAATTGACGAGGGATGGGTTCTCACCTGCGTTGCTTATGCCACTTCTGATTGCACTATCCAAACCCATCAAGAGGAAGCACTTAACGGTTAAGAGCGGATGAGGGTTAAGGGTATTGGTGTCAACTTAAACCCAAACCCTTTTTTAATCTCCTTTCTCTGGCTGAAAATGCTACTCATTAGGCTGCTTGCCGCCTCCCTTGCTGGCGGCAACAGCCCTGCATTCTATGCGTTACCCTCAAAAAGGTGTGAAAATAATTCGTAATGACGCTCGAGGACTCGCTACCGCTACGCTAACGTAATTCGTAATACTTCGCTACAAGTTCGTAATTTGTAATTAAGTTTTATAATAGCGAGTCTTCGTTCGCTTTTAGCGTCTCGTAGAGAGCGTCTGGGGAGTTAACCCAACACAAAACTTGCGTGATTTTTGAACCGAGGGACTTAAACCCACGGAACTAGTTAAATTGCGATCGCTGCCGTTTATGTTAGCAAGATTTAATAACAATTTAAAAAATGTTTACAACAGATAACCCCACTCGCCCTGACACACACTCTCCGATCCTTTGGGAACGGTTAGAGAGGTGTATTATCTATATTTTGCATTCTTTTTTCAAATTACTATAAAATTATGTTATGCTTGCCACCGAACTAAACAAGGCTTACCCTAAGCACCCATTCTAAATAATCATCTTCTATTTTCCAACCATAGGACTGTTATAATGCCTATTACATAAGCAATGATATCCTTCCAATCAAATACACTTCCCAAGGCAACAGCCAGAATCTTATATTTTTGCAACCCTAAATTATTTACAAAATTAAAATATTGAAGAATTTCGATAGTACAAGAAAATGCAAAAACTGATAAAGCGACGATAGATGAATTTATATTCCAAAAAGCTTTGATAAAGCAATAAAGTAGTATAACTACTAAAATATCACCGATAAAAGGACGAATGAAACTATCATTTACAAAAACAGCAATACATACCTCTATTAAAAATAGTATCAGTGTAAAGTAAAAGTATTTTCTGTTAAAGATAAACATGACAATCAAGAGCGCTCAAAAAATAACTGTTTGACTATAACCTATAGATCAATACAGTTCAGTTAAGCAATTTTTTCCTTCTCTTTCTTTACTCTGTGTCGCGCCAGTTGCTTCTCCTGTCGGAGACGCTGCGCGAACAAGTCAGGGAACCGAACCGCAAGGGCGCACAGGCTTTTCTGCGGTACTCTGCGGGAAGCCGCTTCTCTCCGAGACGCTCCGCGAATGCGTCTACGTAAAATAAAATGACTTTGACAAAGACTGCTAGCCTTAAGGGACTTCCAACAAATAAATTATCCAATCTTGTGGGGTGGGCCGAAAAGCCATTGGTGTGAAGTTAAGGCAGATGCTTAAAATAGGCGATGACCGAATCAAATATAAAATTTTCTGATTTAGTGCGGGTTTTTGTCTACGGCACACTTAAGCCAGGTGAAGCTAATTATAAAAGATACTGTGCTGGCAAAATAGTAGATGTCAAAACAGCTTTTGTAAAAGGTAAATTGTTTGCTCTACCAATGGGCTACCCAGCGATGACGCTAGGGGATGACCAAGTTCACGGATATTTACTCTCTTTTTCCAACCCCAATATTTTAAATGAGTTAGATGTGCTGGAAAATTACCAGCCCAATAGACAAGCATCAGAAAACCTCTATAATCGGCAAATTATCGAGGTTTATGAGCCACAGTCGCTCTCTTATAGTTGGGCTTGGGTTTATTTAATGACTTTAGAGCAAGTTGAGCAATTAGGGGGCTTCCTCCAACCTGGGGGCTGGTGGAGCGGCTGTGGTTTAACCCCAAAGTACAGTTACAATCTGTAAACTGTTAACTTTGCGATTAGTTTATGTCTTGCTTGGGGTCGTGCTGTTGCGGCTGTACCCGATAAATTGAATTTTCTGGAGAGGCTACTGCTGCTTTCGGAATTTCAATTACCGGGTTATTTAGTCCCACCATCAGAGGGGAAGGGGGAACTATAGACGCTGAGGACGTTTGTATTGGTTCTCTTTGTGGTCGTTGTGCCAGTTGCTGTACCATCGAACCACCACCGACTAAGCTAGATACTGCACCGATTACACAAGCAGCAACAGCAGCACCTCCCGCCATCCAGTTTAAACGGGAGCGGCGGTGCAAACGTGTCAAAACTTGCTGAACTGTTACTTCTGGCGATTGTTGGGTTGCTGGCACTGGGAGCGTCCGCAAGCCTTGGCGCAGTTTTAACAGTCGGGCATATAAGCATTGAACTGAGGCATCATTTGCCAGCCATTCTTCTACTTGCTTGCGTTCGGTGGCTGTGACTTCACCATCGAGATAAGCACTCAATAACTCGAAGCGATCGCGCTTCACCATATCTATAAGACCCGTTGATTCATTGGTATGCTTGGCCATTCCATCTGACAAATCTTGAGCAAGTTGCAAAGGAGAACGGTCGTAAAACTGAGAATCAGTAGTCATCTTAACATTATTACCAATTCATACACGGGTAAACTGGGCGGGAATTTCGGGAAAATTAGCCAATTTTCCTCCTAAAGGCAGAAACAATCTACGTCTTTCTAGTAATTCTTAATCTATGCTTAAATTCTGCCATTGGGCAGAGGCAAGATAATGTAAATTAGGAGTCTAGATAATTCTGCAAGTGGGCTTGCAGTCTCGATCTAGCTCTGGCTATTCTTGACTTGACAGTTCCTAGAGAAACTCCAGTGATTTCGGCAATTTCTTCATAAGCCATGCCTTCGATTTCTCTGAGGACAATGGTAGTACGAAAGACTTCCGGTAAATCCGCGATCGCTTCCCGCAATTGCTCGTAAAATTCTCTAGTTGTCAGTTCTTCTTCAGGGCCTGGGGTATCGCCGGCGATTTCCCAATCCATCTCGCCGTCTTCTAAGGAACGAGGAGCATCCAGTGACAAAGGACTCATAACCCGCTTGCGTTTCCGTAACTCGTCGTAAAACAAGTTGGTGGCAATGCGACTTAACCAGCCCCGAAATTTGGCGGGTTCTTGTAATCGGTTAATATTCCGATACACTCGAATCCAAACTTCTTGAGCTAAATCGGCTCTGTCAGCCCAATCTGGAGCTAGGTGGTATAAAACTCGATCGACTTGACTTTGATAACGGCGTAATAGTTCTGCAAAGGCAACACGATCTGGTCGCAGTCCGGCTTGACAGCGCAAAATTAAATCGTGGTTAGGGAGTTTGTCAACTTGCACTGATGCTTCTGGGTACTTTGCATCAACCGTTGACCAGGATACAGTAATCGACTGACTCATAGATCGTACTGGCTCTAAATCATCCCTATCTATTAGACCTGCTAATGGGGTAGAAGTTCCATGCTCAGGTGACGGATTTATGACTGGAACACTGAAGCATACAATTTTGGATACATTTATAGCAATAAAGAGAGCCACTTTTCCTTATACTGCTCCCATAGTTGCCCAAGACCCATCAACTAACAAAGGCGCAGCACTATGCACACTTTAGTACTTTTAGCAACTGGGTATATACGCTTGATCGAGATAATTAAATTTAGCTATAAGAATGAAGATAAAACTTTGTGATTCTAACTTCTTAATACCTTTAAAATTCGGGTAATAATTTCTGGAAGTTGGGTTGCTATGGTTGCTAAGATGGTGATTTAATTTTTTGATTTCGTTACCAGAATAGTTGCTGATTGTTCTGGCTGTGGACTGAAAGCAGCACTAGAGTTATGTTGCTCTGGTACGCGAACTTGAAAAAATAAATTCAGGGAAAATGTAATTGTTACCGCTAGCAATAGTTTTTCAAACATGGTTTTTCATCCACCTACACCATTAATGATTGATTGCTACATTTCAAGAGTTCTACCAAAAAGTCCGAGGAGAGGCTTACGACCCTCAGAACTTTTGAAGAATGAGGTTGCTCACTTGTGGGAATTTTACGGCTGGAGCAATTCGCATAGTCTTAGTTTGCCCAGAGGTGTTGGCAGATTTACAGCAGAAATGATAAGTATTGATAAATTTTTGATAATCGGATGATGAACTCATCCCAATGCTCGGCTGGATGTGTCAGGGATAAACAATAGGCGATGGCAATGGTAAGAAACGAATCTGTAGGGCGTATGGTAATGCTGCTTTGTTTTGGCACAGCATTTTTATCCTTAGCTGTCCATTGGCGCATTAGTACGGCCCAAGGGCAGTATGAGAAATCTGCATCTACTTCGATGCGGCGAGATTCTACCCGAACCAATGTTAAGGGAAGCCGGCCAGAGGGAGTTTACAAGAATCTTTCCCCAGTGAGTTTGGGCGAAATTGCCCTGGGTGGATCTGTGCCACCTGATGAAGTGACCCAAGGCTCAAATGTCCAGGGGGCGTTTACACCAAAGTCCTCTGCTATTAAATCTAAATCAAAAATAATTAAGAAGAATCTAGCCAAAACAAATACTCGTAGGGCTTCTACACTCAAGCCTTCTACCATTAAGCCTCAAATTCAGCCCAAAACTATTAAGAATAATGTCGCTCAAGTAAGCGACCTACCAACTCAGACGCGGCTGGTGGCGCAAGTAGAAAGACAAAATCCAGTTGCGGATAGTTGGCCAAAAGGTCTGTGGTCTCAAGCTTCAGCTCAACAAGTACCATCTAATAGACTGGCAAATGTCCAGACACAAGTGGTAGTTGATTTAAGCGATCGCCGCACTTATGTATACGCTGGAGATGAGGTGATAGCCAGCTACCCGATTGCTGTCGGTAAGAAAGGTTGGGAAACGCCCACAGGTTCTTTCCAGGTGATCCACATGAGACACTATCCAATTTGGCGGCATCCCATTACTGGCAAAGTATTTCAGGCTGGTACAGATAGTCCCTTGGGAGATCGATGGATTGGTTTTTGGTCAGATGGACGGAATGAAATTGGCTTTCATGGCACACCAGATATTGACCTGGTAGGAACGGCTGTATCCCACGGCTGCCTGAGAATGCGTAATTCTGATGTCAGATTGTTATATGAGCAAGTGAGTTTAGGGACAAAAGTGTTAGTGCGTGATTAATTAGTTAAGAGTCATTAGTCTTTTGTCCTTTATCCTTTATCTAAAACAAATGACCAATGACCAATGACTAATGACTAATGACTCTTAAAATTACAATTTTTGCTCAAAGTTAGGGGCATAAGCCTTGAGTAAAGCATGAACTTGGCTTACAATCTCATTGCCAGTATTTTTGCCCAAAGCCTGACGTTCTGGGAAGAAATTGGGTCGATCGAGGTAACGGTTAATTGCTTCACTTATTTGCTGAGAAATTAAGTCTTGCAGTTGTGCCTGAGCCGTTTGGCGCTGGAAGTTAGCACCTTCTTCTGTAGTCGCATACAAAGGTGGTAGGCGGTTGAGAGCGTAAGCGGCAATATCCCCAACGTCTAGAGAACTTTCGCTGGTGGCTTCAATTTCTGCGACTCGTGCGATCGCTTCTGTCAGCACCAATTCTTCCATAACGTTAATGAATTGTTTGCGAGGTACCGCCACTACCTCACCAGTCAATAGCGCACCCATCAGCCGATCCAACGCCATATACTCTTCAATTGAGAGTTCCGAGGCATTATCACAGATTCTACCGACTTCTGCTTCCATTGCTGGTGTCAAATAACCATCCTGGAGAGCTTGTTCTACAATTTTTTCGATACTCATAACGCTTATCATCATTTATGTTGGCCAAGCAAGGTAGGGACGGTATCAATCCAATTGATTTTGCCTAATTCTCAGCAAAAAATACACAAATTACGCAAAGACAAGATTAATTCTGCCTCTACTAGTTAACGACCTTAGTTCGCCAAGGTGTTGGATCGACAGATTGTCCGTTGACATATAAACCCCAGTGCAAATGCGGCCCCGTGGCAGCACCTGTTGAACCTACTGCACCAATTAGCTGTCCAGCTTTCACAAAATCACCTTCTTTAACGTTAATACGACTCAGGTGCATGAAAATACTGGTTACTCCTTGGCCGTGGTCAATGCCAACGACGTTACCGTGTATCCGAAACCCTTGGGATACCCTACCTACCAAAGCAACTCGCCCAGAGGCTGGGGCAATTACCGGCGAACCGGCAGCACCAGCGTAGTCAAGACCACGATGATAGTAGTCCTTTGCAAATGTACCATTATAGTAGCGACGTACACCATAGTTTGTACTCATTCGCCCTGCATTTGGCTTCAGGAATACTCCACTCCAATACTTTTCTGGTGTTTGTAGCGCCTTAAAAGCTGCCACGCGCTTCAGTTCATACTCTGTGGCATCCACTCCGGCTTTGCCAGGTGGCAAAGTAATGCGTTGTACGGGGAATTTGCGATTAAGCACATTCACTGCCAAGTTTTGTACTTGACCATCCCCTGCAACCCGGAGTGTTCTAGTTCCAGCTTTTTCTAATGGAGTTGTGGGAACAAAAGCTCGATACTGATTGGGTGCAATTTCAAAGGCTGGGTATGTATTCTTACCACTGGCTACTGTTGGATTTGTAGTACGATTCTCTGGATTATCTAGATTAATCTCCACCGATAGTGTATCCCCTAATTTAGGATTAGTTGGAATCACCTTTACTTGCAAAGCATCTACAGGTAATGCCAAGGCGATCGGGAGAACAGCAAATATTCCCTTTAATACATTTATTGCACGACAATCGGCTGTCAAATTTTTGACATCAAAACCGAGCAGTTTTTTGTTTGAACTACTAGCGCTATTCTCAATAATCATAGAACCACAAAAAATCCCTTGCTTGTATTGGAAAATAGATTAGCTTATTATCGCTAGTGTTTCCTGCTTGAAGCCGATGTTGTTGACAACCATAAATTTTCGGAAATTCTCCAGGTACTTATGGATTGCAAGGGTGAATCATTTTATCTGTAATTTTAGGAAATTGGTCTTAGCTCTAATAACCAAGGTGTATGACATTGGCAATGAGCATAAAATTTAACTGTGATTACATAAATAATACTTGAAGGAAATCTGGGAATCAACTGGACACTTTTTCAACTGGACACTAATATCACATTGTTAGGTTGAAATCGGTATGGGGAAATTACTTAAACTAGGTAATATTTTAAAATTTGCTGATAATACCCGCATTTCTCACAAAACGGTAGGGGCGGGTTCACGAGATATTCGTGAATGATTGAAGCATATTTGTGAACCCGCCCCTACAGCCTCTCGACTTGGGTTTCATAAATTTGGTGAGAAATCCGGGAATAGCGCTTTAGTTGGCAAAAACTATGCTATTAAAGCATAAATGTGAGTCTGCCATGCCAAAGTTAAGATTTACTTTATAAATCAACTCTGAATGATGGAATACGCTAATTAACTTTAGGCTGATAGTATTACTTTTGACTTGATTTTGCCATCTTCCATCTGAAGGATGCGATCGCCAATGTCTAGGATGCGGTTGTCATGAGTAACCATCAAGATGGTACAGCCTTGTTCTTTCGCCAGTTTTTGCATGAGATTGACTACATCTCGTCCCGATTGACTGTCAAGGGCGGCGGTGGGTTCATCCGCGAGGATTATTTGAGGATGACTGACTAAAGCACGAGCGATGCCTACGGCGGGCTACGCCTACGCTACTCTTTGTTTTTGTCCCCCAGACAGTTTATCAGGATAGTAATGTAAATGATTTCCTAATCCTACCTGCTCTAACATCTGGGCTGACCTAGCTTGGATCTTTTTCAACCCAAGATGTTTGTGCAATTCTAAAGCCATTTTGACGTTTTGGAGTGCCGTTAAACTACCATGCAAGTTATGTGCTTGGAAAATATAACCGTTACGCCGTCGTGCTTGCACTAGTTGTTGGGCAGTCGCACCACAAAGTTCTCGTCCTAGCACCCGCAGACTACCAGATTGTGTAGAACGCAATCCACCCACTAAGGTCAGCAAGGTAGTCTTTCCAGAACCAGATGGCCCAGTCATGAGAATAATTTCACCGGCGTTAATCTCTAAGTTGATATTACATAAAACTTGCTTGCGGAGTGAGCCATGACCAAAGTAGTGGTCGAGATTTTTAATAGAGATGACAGATTGACTAGTCATAAATAGGTCGATTACTGGTGACGATCGTCATTGGTCATTGGTCATTTGTCCTTTGCAAATGACCAATGACCAATGACAAATGACAATTTTTAGAACATATCAGCAGGGTCTGTGGCTTGAAGTTTGCGGGTAGCGATCGCACCGGAAATTGTACACATAATTATAGTCAGTATTAATACCTGCAATGCCCGAATCGCAGTCATGTACATGGGCAAATTTGTCGCACTGCGAGTCAGCTGATAAAGCACTAAGGATACTCCCAATCCGGGGAAGAAGCCCAGTGCTGCTAATATCAAGGATTCTTCAAGCACCACACCTAGCAGGTAGTAATTGCGATATCCCATTGCTTTGAAGGTGGCGTATTCTCGAACGTGGGCATTAACATCGGTAGAAAGGACTTGATAGACGATGATCACGCCTACCACAAAGCCCATTGATACACCCAGGCTGAAAATAAACCCGATTGGGGAATTTGTTCTCCAGAAATTATTTTCAAATTCAATAAATTCGGCGTGGGTTAATACTTTGACATCATCTCGGAGATAGGCTTTGAGCATTGCGGCTACTTTTTTTGGGTCATAGCCTGGTTTGATCTGAATCAAACCTAGACTGATGCTGCTGGATTGTCGCCCAGAAAATAGCCGCAAAAAGTTCTGATCGCTGGTAATTAGGTTGCCATCAGAACCAAAGGAAGCCCCGACTTGGAATAAACCACTAATGGTAATTGTGCGCCGTTCTATTTCGGTAGTTAGGGTTTTACCTTGGTCAATTTGAGCGATCGCTTTTTGATAATCTCCTCTTGCACCCCGATCGAATAAGACGGTATCGGGCAGTTTGATCGCTTGCAATTGCTGGTTAACATCTGGTAAGTCAAAAGCTGGCTTGTCTGGGTTAAAACCGATAACTAACACCCCTGTCTCACGGTGGGTTTGGGGATTTTTCCAGATTGTGTTGTTAAAATACATTGGTTCTGCTGACTTCACCCCTGGTATATCCATTGCTTGGTAAAGTCGCCGCCGAGAAAATGTAGACAAGCTTGGCAAGTTACGGGCTTGGGGACTGGTTAAAACAATGTCTGCTTGCAAACTGCGATGTAGTCTGGTGTTACTGTCATACAGGGCAGTTTGAAAGCCTAGCTGCATGAACATCAAAAGATCCGCAAAGGCAATGCCTGATAATGCCACTAAAAGACGGCTTTTTTCATGATTCAGTTGCAGCCATCCTAAAGGGGTTCGCCGTTGCAGTTGTTTAATTAATCCCATCATAAGAAGTGGGGGGATGAGGGAGGTAGGGGGGCAGGGGAGAATAATAATTTCTGACAAATGACTAATGACAAATGACTAATGACAAATTTCACAATTCAATTACTGCCTTAACTTGCATATTTGTTAAGGTGGCAGCTTTTTGGCTGGAAGCTTCATCTAGTCGGATGTGGACTTCTACTACTCTGTTGTCGATATTGCTGACAGGATCTGTGTTAATGACATTCTGTCGTCGCACTTGCAAGCCTTTACGATCTACGATTCCCTGCAATTCAATTGGGAGGTTATCACCAAAGATTCGCACTTGCTGCCCTGAATGCACTTTGCCGATATCACTTTCGTAGACTTCGGCGATGACATACATCTGGCTGGTTTGTCCAATATCTGCAATACCATCATTTGATACTAATTCTCCAGGATGGGTATGGATCTCAAATACCTGTCCATTTTGGGGCGATCGCACTACAGCTTGTTCGAGATTGACTTTTGCCAGATTCATGGCTGCTATGGCACGATTGACTTCTGCTTGGGCTGATTCTACATCCACTCCGCGCACTTCGGCGATTTCATCAAGTGTTGCTGTAGCTTGTTTAACTTGTTGCTGACTAGTTGATTGGGTACGATTTAATTGTGCCTGGGCTTCTTGTAGGCTTTTTTGGGCGGTTTCCAAGTTTAAACGCTTGCTATCCTTTTGCGAGGCGGAAATTGCGCCTTGTTGATATAGTTGCTGATAACGTTCGTCTTCTGCTTGGGCGTTACGCACTTCGGCTTGGAATCGCTCAATTGTTGCGGCTTGGGCATTAATATCACCTTGGCGTTCGGCTTCTAGACGAGCGATCGCAGCTTTTTGGGCGGCAATTTCACCACGTTTAGCACCTGCTTGGGTGCGGTTTAGGTTTGCCTGGGCGACTTTCACTTGTTCCTGCGCCTCTATTAATGATGCTTGGAGGCGATCGCGGCTGTTCAAAATGGCAATCAATTGTCCCGCCTTTACCCTATCCCCCTCCTTCACTAACAACTTTTCTACCCGACTTCCATCCGCAGACACCGCAGCTGAGAGTTTAATTACCTTTCCCTGTGGTTCGAGTCGCCCTAAAGCTGTTACCGTTTTTAACTGTGGCAATTGTGTTTCTGTAACTTGTGCCTCTGGATTTGCATAATTTTGCCAGCGTTTTACTATATAAAAACTTATTCCGCCAACCAATAAAGATATAGTTACACCTATAGCAACGGATGGACGCAGAATAAACTTAGGGAACTTTCTGTACCCTAGCTTTGAGTTTCGCACCATAGATTACCTCTTAACTAGTGGCGCAGAAAAAAGAACAGATTAGGCTTTTCTCCGTACTTGTTTGCTAATTCCTACTTATTGAGTCGGTTATTGTTGATTTATCACTTAAAAATCCATAAAATAATTTGGAAATTGTTCCTAGCAAACTACCTTTATTTTGTGAAAGTACTCAGGTATAGTAAACGGTTTCAAAATCACGGGTTGTAACAGCGCCAACAATCAGATGTAAATCAAGTAAGTAAACAGAAATATTTGTGTCAAGAATGCAAATGCGTCTTGTAGAGAGCGTCTTGATTTTGACTCCTGTTAGCGATAGCGGGGCGTTTAGCCCATTCTGAATTCTGACTCCTGACTCCTGAATTCTGTTTTGATAAAATTTATCGAAATAGTAAAAACAACAGGAACTACGCTTGCTTTAAGAGCATTTCGCAAGCGGGTAAGAGAATATATAAACATTTAATTTATGCGACGCGGCCTCTTGTGAGCTAACAGTGAAGCTTGTTGACATGGTGCAAAATGTAAGGTAGAAGATAAGCAAAAGTTGAAAAACTTACCTAAAATTGCTATGAGTCTTTTTTGTTTAGTTCACGGCGCTTTCCAAGGCGCTTGGTGTTGGGATTTGTTAATTCCTTACTTAGAAGCGCAAGGTCATAAAACAGTAGCAATGGATTTGCCAATTGAAGATGCATCTGCAAGTTTATCGCAATTCGCAGATGTCGTATTACAAGCGCTTCCAAAAACTGATGATGATATTGTGCTGGTTGGTCACTCAATGGCTGGTACGATTATTCCCCTTGTTGCCCAAGCCCATCAAGTACGTCAACTGGTATTCGTTTCTGCACTTATTCCATACCCAGGAACTAGTACACTTGACCAATTTGCTCATCATCTCGATTCTGATAGCCTCAAATCAATAAATCACGAATCACAAGAGTTACATCAACTCAAAGAATTCGATGATGAACCTTATATGTTTAATCCAGTTTCGGCTGGTAAAAACTTTTCAGATGAAGCAGTATTGATGGAATTTTTCTATCAAGATTGTCAACCAGATGTAATGCGTTGGGCATTCTCAAAAAGACGTTTGCAGCAATCTATGGCATATATTTTTGAAGTCAATCCCCTGAAGGCTTTACCAAAAGTAGAGTGTAAATATATTGTTTGTACTGATGACCTGACAATCTCTCCTACATGGTCACGCTACGCTGCACGTAAGCGCTTGGGAGTTGATGCCATAGAACTGCCTGGAGGACATTGCCCGCACTTATCTCATCCTGCTGACCTTGCCTCAGTATTAACTGTTATGGCTACTTAATTTACTGAGACAGCAGCACGGTCATTTACTAACTTGCCATCTTCCATGTAGACGATGCGATCGGCTATATCTAAAATGCGGTTGTCATGAGTAACCAAAAGAATGGTACAATCTTGTTCCTTAGCTAATTTTTGCATGAGGTTGACCACATCTCGTCCCGATTTACTGTCAAGGGCGGCGGTGGGTTCATCTGCTAAGACAATTTTAGGATGACCAACTAAAGCACGAGCGATCGCAACTCTTTGTTTTTGTCCCCCAGATAAATCATCAGGATAATAATTGAGGCGGTGTCCTAATCCTACTTCCTCTAACATTTGGGCTGACCGGGTTTTCATTTCTGCCGGCGAAATATTATTATGCACTTCCAAGCCCATTCTGACGTTTTGGAGTACTGTTAGACTGCCATGCAAGTTGTGCGCTTGGAAAATATAACCGTTATTCCGTCGCACCTGGGTAAGTTGTGCTGTACTAGCGCCACAAAGTTCTTGTCCCAATATCTGCAAACTACCAGATTGGGCAGAACGCAAGCCACCCGATAAGGTGAGAAGTGTAGTTTTACCAGAACCAGAAGGCCCAGTCATAATAATAATTTCGCCAGCGTTAATATCCAGGTTGATATCAAAAAGAACTTGTTTGCGAAGTTGACCATGACCAAAATAGTGGTCGAGATTTTTAACAGAGATTACAGAAGCCATACCGATTTTAGATTTTAGATTTTAGATTGCAAATTGGGTTATACCAATTCTGCATGAAGATGCGCCAAACTATATGAGGAACGAACCGCAAAGGGCGCATTCGCGGAGCGTCTCGTCAGAGAAGGACACAAAGAAAGAAAGAAAGAAAGAAAATTTGGCGCAGCCTCACAAAGAAATGGTATTAGTATCTTTATGCCCAATGCCCAATGCCCATTTTTAAAACATATCTGCGGGGTCAGCAGACTGTAATTTCCGAGTTGCGATCGCACCAGAAATTATACACATAATCATAGTCAGTGTTAATACCGTCAAGGCGCGTGCTACGGTCATGTAAAGTGGTAAATTGGTGGCATTGCGAGTTAAAGCATAAAGTCCTAAAGGTGCGATCGCTCCTGGAATAAAGCCCAAGACTGCCAAAATAATCGCCTCTTCAAATACCACACCCAATAAGTAGAGATTGTTATACCCCATTGCTTTGAATGTGGCGTATTCTTTGATATGAGAATTCACATCTGTAGAAAGTACTTGATAGACGATAATCACGCCCACCATAAACCCCATTCCTACACCGAGGCTGAATATAAATCCGATGGCTGTATTTTTTTTCCAATAATCTGTTTCAAATTCGATAAATTCGGCTTTGGTGAAAACTTTAACATCATCATTTAAATGAGATTCTAAAGCTGCTTTCATCTGTTTTGCATCATAGCCTGGTTCGAGTTGCACCAAACCTAAACTGACACTACTTGCTTCTCGTTTCGGAAATAGCCGCAAAAAATTCTGGTCGCTGGTTATTAGGTTGCCATCAGCCGCAAAGGAAGCGCCAATTGAAAATAAGCCGCTAATAGTAATAGTTCGGCGCTCAATTTCAGTCGTCACAGGTTTTCCTTTTGTAACTTGAGCGATCGCTTCTTTATAATCTCCTCTAGAGGCGCTATCAAATAGCAGGGTATCTGGTAGCTTCACTCGATCTATCTGGCTGTTGACATCCGGTAAGGCGAAAGCTGGCTTTTCAGGATTGATCCCGATAACTAGCACAGATGTCTTTTGACGTGTTTGAGGATTTTTCCAATCAACAATGTTGACATACATGGGTTCTGCTGACTTCACGCCTTGTACATCCATTGCCTGATACAGCCGCCGCCGTGTAAAGGTGGACGCATTTAACAAGTTACGGGCTTGAGGACTAACGAGGAAAATGTCAGCCTGGATACTGTTGTGCAATTTAGTATTACTTTCAAATAAGGCTGTCTGAAACCCTAGCTGCATGAACATGAGAACATCAGCAAAAGCAATACCCCCCAATGCCACTAACAGACGGCTTTTTTCATGACTCAGTTGCAACCATCCCAGGGGGGTTCGTTGCCGTAGTTGTTGAATAAATCCAATCATAGTTCTATCACTGCCTTTACTTGCAGATTGGTAAATTTGGCAGCTTTGGTTGTAGATGCTTCATCTAGTCGCACATGAACTTCTACTACTCTGCCGTCAATATTGCTAGAAGGATCGCTGTTAATCAGATTTTGTCGCTGTACCTGCATCCCAATCCAATCCACGGTTCCCTGCAATTCTCCGGCTAGGGAATCGCTAATTACTTTTACCTTTTGCCCCGATCGCACTTTGTTAATATCACTTTGGTAAACTTCGGCAACTGCATACATCTGGTCGGTTCGCCCTAGTTCTACAATCCCGTCAGTAGAAACGGTTTCTCCAGCCCGTGTATTAATTTTCAGAATTTGTCCCGCTTCGGGTGCGCGGACATAAGCCTGATCGAGTTGCGCTTTAATTTTTGCTACTGTAGCTTGAGCGCTATCTACCTCTGCTTGAGCGTTGGCAATATCTGTTGGACGAACTTCAGCCGTTTGGTTGAGGGTGGCTTTGGCTTCGTTAATCTGCTGTTGCAAGCTAGCGAGGGTTTGGTTGCGGTTCGCTTTGGCTTCTTTAATTTGCTGTTCTAAAGTAGCGACGGTTCTGGTTTTATTGGCTTGGTTTTCAATTACTTGCTGAGTAGAAGTTTCTGCACTCAAGCGTTTTTGATCAGCTTGCTGACTGGAAATTGCCCCTTCTTTATATAAAGCGTCATAGCGTTGGACTTCTACTTGAGCATTGCGCTTTTCGGCGGCGACGCGATCCACCGTTGCTTGTAAACTCTCTCGTTGTCCTTGTAAGTCGGCTTCGAGGCGATCGATTGTGGCTTGCTGAGTTTTGACATTTCCCTCTAATTCGACTTGTAGACGGCTTACAGCAGCTTGTTTTGCGCCAATTTCTCCCTGTTTTGCTCCCGCTTTTACCTTGTCAACATTGGATTTGGCAACTTGAACTTGTTTTTGGGCTTCCACCAAACTAGCTTGCAAGCGATCGCGGCTATCCATAATTGCAATTACTTGTCCAGCCTTGACGCGATCGCCTTCTTTCACCAATAGTTTCTGAAGCAGACTCCCCTCAGTCGAAGAAGTTGCAGACAATTTTATCACTTCTCCATTTGGTTCTAAACGTCCCAATGCTGTAACTGTTTTGATTACTGGCTGAACAGCTACTGGCGCTACTGGCTTTTCATTAGCGGTAGCCTGAAACTTTAGCACCGTATAAACACTAGCTCCACCTATTGCTAGCGATGCAATTATTGCTAGTGTCGTTGGCGATCGCAAAAGATTTTGGGGAGACTTTAAATCCTCTAATTTCCAGTTCTGCACCATAGTGTTCACCTTTCCCCGTTAGCAACTTGTACTAAACTGTTCAGTTCAACTTATGCTAAACTAAACTGAGTAGTTTAGTCAAGAGGAAGATTGGGAATTGGGCGTTAGGAGTGCTGAGTTAAGAGTTAGGAGTTAAGAGTTAGGAGTTTTGTTTATCCCCTTGTCTCCCTTGTCCCCCTTGTCTCCCTTGTCCCCCTTGTCTCCCTTGTCCCCCTTGTCTCCCT